>NZ_JBIMRA010000001.1:0-493514 GCF_043945515.1 Citrobacter freundii complex sp. 2024EL-00216
AGTGCTTTTGCCGTTACGCACCACCCCGTCAGTAGCTGAACAGGAGGGACAGCTGATAGAAACAGAAGCCACTGGAGCACCTCAAAAACACCATCATACACTAAATCAGTAAGTTGGCAGCATCACCGGAATGGTGATACTGGGTTCCGTGTATTTAAACTTGACACATCCAATATTCGCCCGTGGGAAGCAACAGCGGAAAGCCTTTCACAACAACTTGATGCCTATATAAGCCCAATTATTGAAGGCCGTAGTGAAGAAGACCTACTTGCTGAATTAATGCTTAAGCGTGGCATTGACCTGAGCGTAAACGTTGAAACCCGGCAATTTGATGGGTTGACCGTTTCTTGTGTTGACGGTGGCAAATTGTTTACCTGCTTTACCAGTCAAATCCCTGCATCTTCAGTCGAAGAACTGACCAAGGGGATCCTTGACTGGCATAAAAGCTTGAAGGCTGGCAAAGATACTGTCTGCTATTTCCTTGATGATGCATTTGAAAATAACGTTGCTAAAACAAATCTTTGCGCCATTCTGGAACAACATGGCCTGACTAACCTGCACAGCCTGTAAGGGAATGAGATGAAACTACATTTTGAATCTGACCTTACCTATCAGCAAAACGCCATAACATCGGTCTGTGATTTGTTTGAAGGGCAAGAGAAATGGGAAAGCGAAATGACTGTGCTGGCCCCAGCTCAGGGTGCACTCTCATTTGAAGGCGCAACAGGTTCAATGCCTGTTAACCCACAAATACCCGAAGATGATGTACTGCTTAAAAATCTGAACAATGTTCAGTTAAAAAACCAGCTTCCACCTTCACCTGTCCTTGACAGTCATGATTTTACTGTTGAGATGGAAACAGGGACAGGTAAAACGTATGTTTACCTTCGCACCATGCTTGAGTTGAACAAACGCTACGGCATGAGTAAATTTATTATTGTTGTTCCTTCCGTTGCTATCAAGGAAGGCGTGTATAAAACACTACAAATCACTGAAGAACATTTCAAAAGCCTGTATGCGGGAGTTCCATACGAATACTATCTATATGACTCAGCAAAGCCTGCGGATGTTCGAAATTTTGCAACCAGTTCTGTTATGCAGATCATGGTAATGACTGTGGGTGCGATTAACAAAAAAGATGTTAACAAGCTCTATCAGTCCAGTGAAAAAACAACTGTGGACGATCTGGATAAGCCCATTGATTTAATCCGTGCTACACGTCCAATTATTATTGTCGATGAACCGCAAAGTGTTGATGGTGGCTTGAACGGTGCAGGTAAAACCGCACTTGATGCTATGCACCCTATGTTCACCTTACGCTATTCAGCAACGCATGTGCATAAACATCATATGGTCTATCGTCTCGATGCCATTGATGCTTACAATCAGAAGCTGGTCAAACAGATCGAAGTTGCCGGGCTTGAAGTCCAGAATGCAAGCAACAGCCCCTATGTAAAACTGGTCAGTATTAACAGTAATAAAAATAACATTAACGCGACTGTTATTGTTGATATAGCCGATAAAAAAGGGAGCGTAAATCGTTCTGAGATTACAGTGTATGACGGTATGACACTTGATGACGAAACAGGACGTGATATTTATCAGGGATACCGGATAAGCGAGATCCGCACGGGCAAAGAAGGCTATCTTACACTGGAAACGCCTTCTAATACATATTATATGAAAGTAGGTGATGTCGTAGGTGATATTGACCCTATGCTCATCCAGCGTCATATGATTAGACGTACAATCCGTGAACATCTGGATAAAGAACTTCGCCTGAATACTCAGCAAATCAAGGTTCTTACCCTGTTTTTCATTGATAAGGTTGATTTATATCGTCAGACCAATGAAGAAGGACTACGTGAACAGGGTGAATATGCCCGTATTTTTGAAGAAGAATATCTTAAAGCAATCAAAAGCCCTGCATATAAAGATTTACTCCCTTCTCATCCAGAACATGCTAAAGACGTTCATGATGGTTATTTCTCCATTGATAAAAAAGGTGCGTGGGCTGAAACAAGCGAAAGCAATAATACAGGCCGTGAAAATGCTGAACGTGGTTATAACCTCATCATGAAAAATAAAGAGAAGCTTTTGAGTTTCTCGAATCCAGTGAGGTTTATTTTTTCACACTCTGCTTTGAAAGAAGGCTGGGATAATCCAAATGTATTCCAGATCTGTAGCCTTCGTGAGATGGGGAGTGAACGCGAGCGCCGTCAGACATTAGGCCGTGGGCTTCGCCTGTGTGTTAACCAAGATGGTGAGCGTGTCCGGGATGACAGCATTAACATTCTGACTGTAGTTGCCAGTGAAAATTATCAAGCCTACGCCGAGCGCTTACAGTCTGAAATTGAGAACGAAACAGGCATCCGTTTTGGCATCGTCGAAAAAGATGCGTTTGCCCATCTGATCTTCTCTGATTCCTCACAAGTTGTGGGTATCGCCGGTTCACATGAGATTTGGTCTGAACTACAGACCGAAGGTTATCTGGAAAAATCGGGGAAAATCACAAAAGCCCTGAAAGAAGTGTTATTCGAAGACACTTTTGTTGTTAGTGAGAAGTATGCCTCACTACAGGAACAAATTGAAACTATCCTGCGTAAATCAGCAGGGCGACTCAATATAAACAATGCTGATGAGCGCAAAACCATCAAATACCGGAAAGAAGTCTTAAACAGCCCGGAATTCGAAGCGTTATGGCAGCGAATTTGTCAAAAAACACTGTACCGACTGGCATTTGACGAAAACGAATTGATTAAATCCTGTACGAAATCACTTTCTGAAATGCAGCCTGTAGCAAAAGCGATGGTCAGTTTCAGCAAAGCAACAATCAAACAAAGCCAGTCAGGTCTTGATGTTAAGACACAGTCTAATGGGACAACAAGCGCTGTTATTGATGTTGCTGAACAACCGCTGCCAGATATTCTTGGTGTTCTACAGGAAAAAACCGGACTGACAAGACGCAGTTTAAGCACCATCCTGAAAGAAAGTGGAAGACTCGTTGATTTTGCTAAAAACCCACAGCAGTTTATCAGTGAAGCTATAAGTCGAATCAACTATTGCAAACGCCTGTCAATTGTTGACGGTATTAAATATTATCCACTAAAAGGAGAGGTGTATGCGCAAAGTCTCTTTATTGATAAAGAGCTAACAGGATATGCCCGTAATCTTTTCGAAACCTCATTTAAGTGCGTTTACGAATATGTTCCTAAAGATTCTGAAGTCGAAAGCCGTTTCGCTCAGGAACTCGAAGAACAGGATGAAGTTAAGCTTTATGTAAAGCTTCCCGGTTGGTTTAAAATCCCGACACCACTAGGAACTTACAATCCTGACTGGGCTTTGGTTATTGAAGACAATGGTGAAGACCATATTTACTTTGTTGTTGAGACAAAAAGTAAACACGTTGGTCTTGGTAATGAAGAAGATGCGAAAATAACTTGTGGCA
Organism: Citrobacter freundii complex sp. 2024EL-00216; assembly: GCF_043945515.1. Taxonomy (NCBI): domain Bacteria; kingdom Pseudomonadati; phylum Pseudomonadota; class Gammaproteobacteria; order Enterobacterales; family Enterobacteriaceae; genus Citrobacter; species Citrobacter freundii complex sp. 2024EL-00216. The sequence continues at coordinate 3,449 of NZ_JBIMRA010000001.1, forward strand.
ATGCGCATTTTATGTCACTCAAAGATCAGTTGATTAATCCTGCTAGATACATGCGCTCTACCAATCTAAATGAGGTTGTGAGCAGCATATAAAAGAAGGGGGCCAAGCGGCCCTTTCTTTTTATTTTTTGAATTAAACCAACTCGATTTCCGTGCCCTTACCCGCAGATAGTGGTGAGTGATTATTTCATGCTCAGGTCGAGACCTGTTATCAAAACTCTTTCAATTATAGTAAGTAAGAGTTAATCTCTTAATTTACAATTCTTATTGCAAAACATCTAACATTGTCCACTGAACAATTATTCCCGTCCTCAGTACAAGCATCAGACCCACTTGCGACCCAACCTTGTGCTGCCATTCCATTACTATTAATGTTGGATTGACAAATATCTCCATAATTACTACCACTAGAAACTAAAAATTGAGTTCTCTCAATTCTTGCAGAACTACTTTTCCACACACCATTAACACAAGATAAAATAGCCCCTTCTGGCGTTCTTCCCTGTAATCCATTAGGAGAACATCCCCATCCTACATTCGCTTGTCCATTTATATAAATAAATTCACCAGCATTTACTCTGCCATTAGCATCAATATTTCCTGTTGATTTTATATATCCACCATAGAAACCAGCGGATGTTTGGACATTTTTACCGCCATACGCATTTATTGTAGCTGTATCTCCCATATTCCAACCACCACCATACTTTTGGAAATAAATTCCTCCATCTCCTAATGTTCTAAACCAGTTTTGAGTATAGGTTTCAGAACGAGACGTTACAGTTGCGCCTGATAGGGTTTTGTTAGAATTTAAGTTCCCATTGACTTGTCCGTTTCCTGATACATTAAGATCAGAGGCTAATGTAGTAACTCCTGCTACGTTTAATGTTGCTCCAACGGTAGCAGTATTAGTTTCTAATATTCCTGTTGTTGTCGTTCCTGCTGCTGTTATATCCTGAGCATTATAGACACTTTGACCACCCATGTTAAGGTTTCCTGTCATTGGCAGTGTTCCATCTCGTCTTAAATAAACAGAATATAATGCACTATTAAACCCAACACGGAAAGCCAACTGTCCAGCGGAGGTAATATTATTGAAATTAGCAGAGGTTTCAGACCATTGACCACCATAACCGAAAGCATTTGATGTTGTTCTTGTCATGCCACTGTCAATACCCGCTTCCTGCATAGCTTTACCTAATAAATCGTAGCGAAGTTTTCCGCTTTCACTCCAAGGTAAAGTTGTTGTGATTAAGCCATTAACCACATAGTTAGGAGTAGCTCCTGAACGTTTTAACATTATCTTATAAGAAGATTTCTGGGCATTTATCCCGGTATATGATACTGGCAATAACCCTTCATTAATGAGTGTCTGATAAGTGATTTCACAACCTGAACCATTACAGGTACGGGGACCCGGATCGCTTGACTGACTACTGCTTGACGTCAGCGTAGAAAGCTTGTCATATCTGATATTGATATAGCCATTTACCGCCTCACCTATCTGCTTCATCTGTTGACCAACAGCCTTAGCCATAACATTTTCTTGTTCAGTTTTCATATCCTGAAAACGCATAAAAGCCATCATACTACCAACACCCAGCACCAAAATGAGTTCAAGTAATGAGAACCCTTTTTTATTTTGTTTTTTCATTTTCATCGTCCTTTTTGTTTCACGTACATATCAATTAACAAAAATAAAAAAGAGGTCAAGGTTGGTTAAGATATAATCCATAAAAAAGACTTAACAATAAATTTTAGGCGGGATAATTTTATCCATTATCGTCTTTTGTATGTTATCCTGCTTATGATTTTAAACACTCAGGATAAAAGATAATGACTTACGCTATTAAAACACTTAATAACATCCGTACCCTTCGCGCTCAGGCTCGAGAAACAGATCTGGCTACACTGGAAGAGATGCTGGAAAAATTAACTGCTATTGTTGAAGACAGACGCCAAGAAGAATCACTTGCACTGCAACAAAATGCTGAACGTCAGGCCAAAATTGAAGCGCTTCGTGCGCAACTGCTTGAAGATGGTATTGATCCATCTGAACTGCTGGGCAATCCTAAATCTTCCCGTCCGGCTGCTGTTCGTGCTCCTCGTCCTGCTAAATACAAGTACATTGACGAAAATGGTGATGAAAAGACGTGGACGGGTCAAGGTCGTACACCAAAAGCGATTGCTGCTGCACTCGAAGGTGGTAAAGTTCTTGAAGACTTTGCCATCTGAGTTTGGTTGTGATTTATTGCCACGGATGGCAGTAAAAATTGACTACCGCGCCCTCTGGGACTTGGTCAACAGCTCCCCAGCCTAAAACAAGTTTTAAGCCGGAGAGCTGTTCGGACGTGAAATGGTTTTATGGTCTGAATTTCTTGAGAACTCTTTCAATGTAGATTTGTCCATTTACTTTATACCGTTCGATATCATGTGTATGTAAGGATGGAACCTCCAACAACAAACCAAATAGTAATTGTTTATCTACCTCACTAATATCACAGTTTAAAACCTTGGCAACCTCTGCACCAAGAATTATTTTTTGTCGTGTGTTTTCTTTTTTGCTATCTCTTTTTTCTTTTGCTTTAAGGTAATTTAACTTATTTTGTGCTCCAGCAATTTTCTGCTCAAGAGTTTTCTTAATTTCCGTTCTGCTTCTATCACTCTGAAAAACATTGCCAGTCAGATAGGTGTTTTTTATTTCATCATCACTCATTCTTTTCTCCACTGATTTCTATGATTATAAGGGACATTACTTCTGAACTCATCATCTGAAAGTGCACGCTTAATTGATTTAATCCGAGATCGGAACTGTTGTTTTTCCTGTTTCTTTTTAAACTCAACTCTCACTTTTGTGATTATCTTTTCTGCTTCACTATACGCTTTTTCCAGATCCGTATAGATTCCATTATCAAGTAATCGCTTTGCCTCAAGATCGATAGCTTCATCGTTATTTTTATACATAAAACCTCCTTGTCTTTATTTCCTTAACACCAATTAGCATAATTAACGAATTAATCAATAGTATAGGAAGAATATTTTAATTATATATCTCCAAGTCTTTTAATTAACTTTCAAATTATCTCTATAGCTAACTATATTTAGAAGTGACAATGGTAAGCGTGGTAAATAGTAATAAAGGGCCAATAGGCCCTTTATTTAACACTCATGCGCACTCAGGAAGACTCAAAAGGTTATTAGGTTGTTCGCCATCATTTTGTGTTTTTAAGTATTTGTTACCAGAAGCGCTAACAGCAACAATCACCCACACTGAGTGTCCTCCTGCATTAACGTAAAATCTCCATTTCCCAGATTCTATTCCGCTTATAGCCTCTTGCTGTGTGAGCTTCCATCTGGTGCCATCAGCATTCTTACCGCCAATATGAGTTATCCTTTCATGAGCACTCTGGCGATTGCTTTTATTGATACATAACACTTGATGTTCGGACATTTTATCCTCGTTATAATTGCTGTATGTAATTAATAAACTGATCATCATTCCCAATGCATCAAACTGCTTTAAGAAATGATGCAGACTGAGTTTAGGCCATATCCTCACGATTTCCAGTCAACAAGAACCTGAATCGCGCACTTTGTAATTTATGCAACACAAGTGATAGCAACTACTAACTTAAAATATCTGATACTCTCCGCGTTACTTATTTTTGTTTATATATGATTTTCATTTCACCTTTCGGTTTTTCACCCTAGTTTTTAAACCTCACCTGTTAATTATATAACGGAGAAGTCATCTCTAAATTTAACTATTTTATTTATGTTTTAGTTTTTCCCGCCTTGCCGCGGGATAAATTAACACTCTTTTTGTCCTTCGGACGCTATCAAAACCCCATTTATGTAATATCGTGGAACACTTCGCCCTTTCATCCAGATTGCGCCGCTTAATTCGGCGGTTTGTTTTACAGCCATTCATATATTTAGTATTAATTAATAAAGGAAAGCCTTATACATTGCCGTTATTTTTGAGCCATTTATGGCGATAAAAAATAAAGCAATGCCCACTTACGCATTATCGCTTCGCTCTAATGCCGTGGGGTCTACCGACGGTTGCCTGCCGCAGGCTAAAACCGTTTCCTTCGAAAACAAAATCAAGGTCAACGTCAACCCCAGCGTTTTCCTTACGTAAAACGAAAAGCAGCATTTGGCATTGAGGAATATTTGGATGGCGATATACAGTTTTAAAATGGAGAACATCAGCAGAGGCGAAGGTCAGTCTTCGGTTAACTCTGCTGCATATCGTCATCGTAAAGTTTTCTTCGATAACAGAACAGGTGAAGTGTGTGGGCGCAAAACAGCACATAAAAAGGACCTTGCCTTTGCGCAGATTTTTGCACCTGAAAATACTCCACCTGACCTGATTGTTGACAGTGAAACACTCTGGAATGCTGTTGAAGCCTCAGAGAAGAGAAAAGATGCCCGTCTTGCCAAAGAGTTTAAAATTGCTCTCCCCGCAGAGCTAGCACCAGAACAGAACATTGAACTCACCGCAGCTTTTGTTCTTGAGCACTTTACCAAGCAAGGCATCATAGCCGATGTTGTTATCCACGATATTAATGGTCATAACCCGCATATCCATATCATGGGAACAACCCGTGAGGTTCTCTCTACCGGCTTTGGTAAAAAGATCCGTGAGTGGGATAAGCCTGAAACCCTTGATATCTGGCGTAAAGGCTGGCAGAACATCTGTAATGGGTTCCTTGAGCTGTATGGTCATGATGAACGCGTTGATCACCGTTCTATCAGAGTTCAGTATGAAGAAGCCCTTGAACAGGCTACTGTTGCCGCTACCAATGAAGAGAAAGCGATCTGGCTGGCTAAAGCTATTGAAACGAACCGCGATCCAATACTTCATATCCCTCGTGATCGCTGGGGCACTGTAGCCGCTCAGGAACAACGTGCTGCAGAGCAAGCCATACGTGATGAGCTGAAAAAAGAAGCTGTTGAAGCCTACTTTGCCTTTAAAGATCTACCATTAGACATCGTTGTTGATGTTGCCAGCTTTAGGGTTCATGCACTGGCTGAACCGGAAGAAATTGTTATCCCTGATAACACAGGTAGAGCTTCATCTACAGGCTCGCAGAAACCTATGCTGGTGGCTCCTGCACCTCATACACGCACTACGCTGAAAACCACATCCTCTTCAGCAGCCAGAGCACTTAAACGCGCTCCAGTCAAAGTTAAGAGGAAGAAAGTTGAACCTCGTCAGAGCGGTGTGTTCAAGCGCTTCACCTTACTGGTAGTAGATTTTATCAGAGAGAAATTCATCTGGGTCAAGAATAAGCCAGCTCCTGTTTCAGTAGATACTGAGCACGATAAGCGTATAGCTGAAAACTATGTCTTCGATGAGGTTCAGGGTATCTATGTATTACGCGCTGAGCATGATAGACGTACCAGATTGAACAGTGATGACTACAAGCCAACAAAGGATGAGATCAGACGTTTCCCAAGTCGACCGCTTAAGCCTGAACAAACAGATAACGATTTTGATTCCATACCAACACTGACGGCAGACAGAAAAAAGCCAGTACCTAAAATGAAGCCACCGGATTTTTATAATCATTGAATATAAACCATACCCAGTGGGAGGATAATAACTTGACTCGTAAAATCCCTATGAAATGTTTACCATGTTTAGATTTCATATAATTTGATGAGCACCATTAACAGGCCAAAATACTCGCAAAATTCAACAATGATGATTACAAGCCTTCCAAAGAAAGCTCATTCTCTTTCCAATTCATTCAAAGCAGATAATTTTTTATTTCGATAACAACACAAGTCTGACTCTATCGAGTTGAGCAACGTAAACTAAAGGATCACCATCTAAAATAAATCCATTCTAAAAATATTCAATTATAATTCATGCGTGCACTAGCTAAATCACAGAGATATTTATTTTTATATTCGTTATGCTCTAAAACCATATATGCAGGACAATTCCTACATGTAGAGTTTAAAACACATTTACCACACTTACTGTCATAATATATCTTATGCAATTGTTCACTGATAGAATTTAACTCTGCCCATACATCATTAATGTTTCCGTCTATAATATTACATTGTTTTTTTCTGTATATGGCACAAATAGATGCGCGACCGAACTGGTCAATAAACAGACTCGAATATCCTCCTGAACATTTCTTAAAATAGTCTAAATTATCCATTGCTAGATTATCACTTTTAATTATCCTTTTCATTGCAAGTTCATTTTCAATCCTAACAATTTCATTCGGTTCCAATCTCTCATTTAGATTATTTTGATAATTCAATGATGGAATAAGATATGTGTTTATCTCAATTTTGTTTTCCGAAAAGAAAGCTAGATCCGTCGAAGATACAGATATTGATTTACATAGGGTTAACCCTTTGTACATTGTAATACCTAATTGTTCTAACCTGACTATATTAGACATTATCCTATCAAGGTTAGCTCTTTTATTTTTAGCAAAGCCAATAAGCTCGCTATTATTTTTCCCGTATATAGATACAGAAACAGAACTTGGTGGATATTTACCGAACAGTTCAAAATGTTTTTCAGTCATTAAACTTGCATTAGTAAATAGTGAAATCTCAAGTCCCTGCTGGTGAATGAAGGTATATAATGAAATAAAGTCTTTATAAAGAAGAGGCTCACCTCCAGTAATAATTAATTTCCTGCATCCTTTTAACATTAATTTATTTATCACGATTTTCCATTCGTTCACACCTAGTCCAGCTGAGGTTTTATTATCAAGATAACAGTGCGGACATTTAAAATTACATGATGTTATAATTTCAATTGTAGCCGATGTTAAGTTTTTCATTGCTCCTCCGTAACCCCAGAAATTCTACGTTGTGCTAACTCACACATAAAATCTATTGGTTTAGATGAATTCCCATGTTCTAAATTGGCATATGCAGCACACCATCTGCAAATGGATTTTTTCTCGCATGTAGAGCATTTGCTATTGATATAATAACTTTGCATTTTATTATGTGAATCTCTCAGATATTTTATTATAGTTTTCTCATCATTACTCAAAAAACTAATTTTATCTTCCACATATAAAGAACATATAGATGCGTATCCTTCAGCATCTATTGAAAGGCTATTAATTCCACCTCCACATTTAATACATGCTTGAGAAGTCATATTAGATATCGATTTCCTCCAAAAAGTTATAGTTTCTGGATCACTATGTTCGAAACTAATAATATCATCAATACTAGCTCTTTGAGATAGTTTACCTCTCATTAAATCTTTTTGCGGGAAAATTATTGCATCATACATAATTTCTTTTTTATAAATTCTCGCAATATCATCAAACCTACCTTTCAAAGCTGCGGGTATGGTTTCTTTGCTAAGAATTGATTTTAGCATGAAATCAATATTATTAGAAAGTAAAAAACTCAGATTATCAATAACTTTTCTAAACGCGGTTTTATTTATAGTGAACTTTTCGTATTCGTCAGTACTAGTTCCATATAACGTAACCATAATAACTTTGGGTGGATATTTAATAAGAAGATTCTTAGTTATATCCGTTATGTAAGATAAATTTGACATAACCGAGATGATAAATCCTTTATTTTTTGCATACAAATATATTTCATTAAATCTTTTATATAAAAAAACCTCTCCACCTGTAAATGTTAAGTATAAAACTCCCATATTGTATAATTTATCGATACATGCAATAACATCATTATAATCCATATGAACTTTATTCGATGGGCAATAACAATGTAGACATTTAAAATTACAATGCTGAGTTAACTCAATACTTGCGGTTATCAAACATTCTCTTTGTAATGCTTTTTCTTTCAAGGAATCATGATTCATTTAGCTTGCCATATATTTTATCTAATACGTTTTGAATTTGAATATCATCAAATCCGTATTTCTTTTCCAACTTGTGGCTGTTTATTTCAGTTGAATACATTAAAACATCAAACACTAGCTCATTAACATTATAGCACTTATTATTAGATTGATTGATGACAATATATTCATCCATTATCCTTCTAGGTACATATACGCTTTTCATCTTAATTCATAATCATCCAATATAAAATAAGAGCAACAGTCGCATTGCTCTTATTAGATTTATTTTATTTCAACATTGGTTATATCCATCATCTGGGCTAGGGCCCCAACATCCGAGAGTCTTTCTTTTGGATACTGGGTCAATATCCTTTACTTCCTCAAACTCACAGATCTCAATCTCGTAGATATCTATAGTTTGTTGCTCATTAATATCCATCTTGCTCCCTCTTCACATGATACATTGACTAAATGTATATCTCTTGCATAAGAACACATTGACATTAGTCAAAAAAAAATGATTCTGAAGGAAATAGAAAGATTTGTTGTAAAAATTTCATTTTATCCTATGAACAGAGAAATATAATTACGTGATCTACATCTCAAAAACACTATCGAAAAATGAAATGCTGAGAATATCGATCAACTTTGATGTAACCAGCAAATATCATTTACTATTACCTAAACAAATAGAGAATGTATAAAAAATGAACAATGATGATACGGATGAAAAAAAATATCGGATATTGCGCCAGCAAAATCTTGATGCTTGGACAGGTGAAGGATACGCAAGAGCGTGGGAGCAACTGAATCATATTTTTGATATGCTCAACAAAGAAAATCTTTTCCCGGCACCACCTGCAAAATTTCTTGAACTTGGTTGTGGCAATGCAGCGATGTCTTCGCAACTGATGGCGAAAAAAAGTTATGATGTTTACGGCATCGATATATCTCCAACAGCAATAACATGGGCTAATGAGCGATTTTCATCATTAAACCTGAAAGGTAGTTTTTATGTTGATAATGTTTGCAATATTTCTCATTTCCCCTCCGAAAGCTTTGATATTATTTATGATGGAAGTTGCTTGCATTGCATCATTGGCGAAGACAGATTAACTTGCTTCGCAGAAATGAAACGTCTGATTAAACCAGATGGTAGTTTAATAATTTCTACAATGTGTGGCCTACCTAAGCAGCAAGAAGATATCAATAACTATGACCTTGATAGCTATCAACTCAATCATGAAGGTCAACCATGGCGTACACTAAAACCTCTTGACTGTCTCAAGGAAGAAATAACTAAATCAGGATTTTCTATCAATTATATTCATGTTAATGAGAATCCTTGGTTGGATCATGCTACTATTGCCTTTAAAAAAAATAAATGATAATTTGTTTGACATCTGTATTATGTATATAGATCTCTAAAATGACATTAATATAATTTCTTTTTATATTTGTTAGCAGGATAGTACATATGAACAAACCATTAACCTTACTGGCTTTAGTCGTTTCTGTCACTGGCTGCGCCCCACTTCATCCAGCTGATTGCCATAAAACAACAGCTCTCGGCAGTTGTAGCTCCGGTCGTTTCACCGATAATAATGAATATGGAAAACAGGCCAGAGCGATTAAAGATGCTATCGAATCACAACTTGCTCAAAGGTATGCTTGGTCTGGTAAAAAGTGTATATTGCATTTGGATTTTGCTTATGATGGAAAACTTAAAAACATTGAAGTAAGGGATGGCAATAAGCATTATTGTGCTGCATTAAAAGTTGCGGCTGAGCAGGCAACATTTCCACTATTCCCGAACGAGAGCATATACAATGCTTTCGCGGAATCCCGATTCAATCTTCAAGGGGAATAACCAATTTAAACGTTAACCTCACAGCATCAACTGATTTTTACTTATATTATAAATCTGAGGATTTGTGAAAGTATTAGAAAACACATAACAACTGCGCCCCTTAATATGCCACCCGAAATCTTTTTCTCTACATCTCTCTCTGTTGGAACTTATTAACATACAAGCTGAAAAATCGTATGAGGTGATAAGCAAAACGATAACACGGTCTCTCCAACAATAATCTGCAAATTTCATTTTACTGGAAGTTATGGAATTAATCTCTCTCTTTCTGAGTCGTCCTTAAATAATGGCCTAAGGGCGTTCATAGTTTGGAACTTACTCCACCAATGCCTTCCTGAAAAAATACATTAAAGCTAATACCTTCCGGCTACAGAAAACAAGAATAAAATACTCTTTTTAATTCACCGTCAGTTATGTATATTATCTAGATTAATATACTCACTCTACCAAGGACACATGTTGTTAACGATTAACGAAATCAAAGATGAAGCTACAATGTTTCGAAAATTGATCGAGAACTGTGACAAAAAGAACACCAGCCTTGTTATAGACTGTTTTCCTGTTATGAGTTGTAAACTTTCTTCGATGCTTCTTTCTTATCACTTCCTGATGATATGGCCTGACCTTGAAATTAAAGGAGTAAGTGCAGCCACAGGCAAAAATGATCGGATAACTCACTACTGGCTTGAAATCAATGATATTGTTGTTGATATAACAGGAGACCAATATAATCTCATCAATGATTACGAACTTACTAATAAAATTATAAAGGGCAGACCATTCCCCTCAATACATGTTTCGCATAATAATGAAAGCTATCTCTACAATATATTTAAAATCAAGGAAACACACTCATTTGTCTACGGCTTCCCTGAAATAGCTGATGATTTCATTGATGAAATGGCTCATGGGTATAATCAATTATTATATAAATGATAAACTATTATAGTGAAAAAAATTAATATTAATCTTTCATCCAACGGGAACCTAGAAGACAACACAATATTGGTCTTAAATTAAAAAAACCATAGAGTAAGTTGTTCTCTATGGTTTTTTACAATGCATTAGAATAACACATTAAATATCCAAACCACTATAGACGCTATCTGGATATTGATGAGGCCCTTTATTTGTGCTTGAAGAATAAGTCGCACAATAGTTATCTAAAGCATATTTGATAATTTTTGGCTGGAACGAAACAGAGACAGTATAGTGGTCTGCATCCAGTAATGGTTTAGGAATAAAATTCCGATCCACCTTCCTATCACCGTCCAGATTTGCGATGACCACAGGGAGATTAAACTCAATAATGAGATCTATTTCATGCGCAAGGAATGAGTCACCATCACCACCTTTTCTCTTCGCATCGCTGCTCCCAAGAAGTACAACCTGTTTAGCGTTTTTCATACGCTCACGGAGATTTTTCTTTATCGTTTCTGGTTTGCTCGTATCTCTTGAAATAAAAAGGTCGTGTGCATCAAAAAAGTTGAAGTCAATGTTCTCATTTGCTTTCCACGCCTCCATTAGACGATAAGAACTTATATTTTCACTCGCAAACGCTACATATGTTTTATTACGATAGCTCATACAATCTCCATATCACACTAAACAACAGATGCCAACTTGTTAAAAATACATTATACTTTATACTTGGTAAACATTTTTTATGAAAAATCATATCAAACACATTCAGGCAACATAAAATCAACCTAGCTGGCACAAAAAATGGCAAAAGTTAACTTTTTCGACACGCGTATAGTTAAAAAATTTTCAGACTACACATCAACAATAAGCACTATTTTTTCACTTTTATTGATTTTTGTTGACATTCCAACAGAAAATAAAATCACGCTTGGGATTATATTCTTATTCACTTTATCATTGTTGTATTTTGGAATTTGGTTGAAATCAAATAATCTTACGGAAGTTAATTTAGATGTAGAGGGAAGTATTGTTACTGTAAAAGCTGGGGATCTATTTCTACAAGACGGATTCAAGGTTATAGCTTTTAATGAATACTTTGACACTCAAGTTGATGACAATATTATCTCTCATAAATCCCTTAATGGGTTATACATTGACAACCATTTATCAGGTCCTATCTCTGATTTAGACCAGCGTGTTTCAAATTATAAATTTGATGAAGATGAAATCCTTGAAGTCAACCAAGAAAGAAAGGTAGGCAAGAAACAAAAATATTCGTTAGGAACTATCTTCGTAAATGAAGATTATCTATTAACTGCTTTTTCAAAATTTGATGATAAAAATAGAGCGTTTCTTACCATGCCTGACTATTTAGGTTTTTTAATAAATTTCTGGGACAAGGTAAATCGTATATATGCTCAAAAAAGCGTTTCGGTTCCTATCTTTGGTTCTGGAATAACACGAATAAAAGAACATAAGAATATAAGCGATGAAGATTTGCTTAAAATAATGTTGTGGACATTTAGAATCAGTGAGATGCGATTTAAGTTTCCGGCAAAGCTTACTATTGTCATTCACAAAGATAAAATTGATAAAATAAATTTATTGGACATTAAATCAGCAAGAAATGGTCTTTAGTCAGACGTATTATGGGCGATAAATTGTTTTTCGCCCATAATATAATAATTTCCGTGCTACATTCTTCGTCTGAAAACAACATTATCAGAGAAAATTGCCTTACCTGCGACAAACCCAACAACCGCAATGATTGGCAGGCTGATAGTAGCTCCCGCCATGCCTGTAGACATTCCGATCAGTATAGACAGGCCGAAGGTCAATAATATAACTACGAAAGCATACCAGCCGGGGTAGGCTCCATATAAAACAGTCGCCATGCAGCCAGTGCAGACGTGAACTCCGCGTTGGCTTTCTTTCAGACAAAACGGACACTGAATAGTTTTGTTTTCCATGATAGCCCCTTAAATCGCTTTCCAGCCATTGCTGGTTTTAACAAGATTAATCATGCCTTCTTCAGGTTCATTCATACCCTTGACGCTGGAGAACGCTTTTTTGTCCACCCATGAAGGAACATCCGTTAGCTTCCATATATAAGACACGCGAACAACTTTCTGATTACCGTTTCCCGGTTCGGTCCATTCCTTTATCTCAGCAACTTCCCGATGACCGACACAGGCCCCTTTCTCACGGTCCCAAAACTCAACTTCTTGGCCTTTATCTGTTACTTCCAGAACATCAACACTGCTAAAGCCATTTGCCTGTTGCGAAACAGTGAGCAGCCCTTGTTCAGCAAGTCCTTTCAGGATTTCATCACTGGCACTGTATCCGGCAGAACGGTAGCCACGGTTAACCTTAATCGGAAAACCTTTGTTGAATACAATGTCGTTGTCCTGCAGGGAGTAGCACAGCTTTGACTGTGATATTTTCCCGTTGATCGCTTTCTCAAAGTCGCCTTTTTCACCGCATCCCGATACAAGAGCAGCAAGACCCGCCACGAGTAAAAATTTACGCATAGTGTTATCCCAGAATTAATGATTGATTGTGCCGTTTCTCAGAACAACCAGACGAACTGCCATATCGGCGTTGTTGACGGTAGCGAACCCACGGACTTCGAAATTATTTACAGTTCCGGTGACGCTGATTTTCTGGCCTTTCTTATAGGTAAGAACTGCATCATCAATACCAGAGTAGTAATCCAGCCATACCATGCCACCGCAGTAGCTTGTATCGGCTGTTTTAAAGAGCAGGTAATAGTTAGGGGCTGTTTTGGGCATTCCCGTCATCATATCGCTGGCACTTCTGCCCTTCGTAACTTCCAGAACAGTGGCATTGGTGATAGAGATCCTTTTGCCAGTCCACTGTTTCTCTGCCGCCATTGCGTTTTCTTCATAGTCTTTGCAGACAGCACCAAGGCCAGATACAGACGATACCGGGCCAAGGCTTTGAGTGGTGGCGGTGCCCCCCAGCGCTTTACCTACTGAAGACAACGAAGAACTGATTGCTCCATTAACTGTATTCACACCATCGTTGAGCTGCTGGCATCCTGTCAGTGCGGCAGCAGACAGCAGTAGAGGCATCACTATCCGTAATTTCATATCTATCCCCAATGTGTGGAAACTTTATGTCAAAGACAGCCCTACCCATAGGTTGGTCTCTCTGGGCTGTAAAAAAGCATTAATCAATTGATAAGATTCAATTTATTTTTCTGTTCGTCATATCGTTTGTATCGATCGAATTCAAATCATTTGATAGATTAAAACTATCATATATCTATAATCGATCGATATAAACAATTAAAACACCGATCAATTGACGCTAATTTGATAGTTAAAATCTATTAAATGCAGTTTATTGATCTTTTATATCGATCAATAAGAGGGTAATGTACACGAAGAGCCATGTCAGTAGCTGTTTGCACATGGATGGAGATAGAAAGGTATAGGTCGGAACAGATAATACCCTGTCGACCATTACGCAGACAGGTATTGTTAGATCTCAGGTAATGTAGCTATCTTCAGATATGGTGTTGTAAAAACCTGTATGCAACGCATGTTTTAATATACTGTTTCATATGGAATGGTAGCTACCATTCAGACTTTTCAATCATCTTCCAAAGCACTCACACCACTTGCCGGGAAATTGGTTTTCATATTATTCGATATCTTCGGAACTAAGGACTCTATTGTTTCTTCGCTAACTTGGCTGGGTTCAGAAATCAATCTTCTGTATGTATTAATCATTCGTTCCTGATCAAACTCATTTGCTGATTCTGATAAGAAGAAATAGCCATAATCTTTGACATGGATATTATCACCACTTTCCAAAGTGAGTTTTATTCCTTGTTCATTTTCTTCAACATCTTTAACAATACAAGTCATAAATGGTATTATTTTATTTGTATGAAAGAGCGTAATAATCTTAATGTTGTTCATCCTTTATTTTCCTTCTTTTTTTATTATTTAATACCATATCGAATCGGTAAAAATCAAATTTAACTCATTTAATAAACGTTCTACCTGTTTTTATTATTCTTTTGAAAAGATATTTATCTTATGAGCTAACGCTCATGTGCTGACGCACGGCTACGCCCTAACGCTATAAAATATATTTAACGATTTGACAATGGTATTTGCTATGTTTTAGGGGAAAGCCAAAAGGATCAACATCTATTCTTTTATTCATGATTAAATATTTTAGATCCTATATTTCATAACAGTATTAGCACTAAAAAATATAGTATTTGCTCTTAAACGCATAGGAAAACTATATTCATAGAAGCAGCACTTAGTGATTGTTCAAAACAATCACATTGCTGAAACAGGGTTCATCCCTGTTAATGATGGATTTATCAATGAAGAATTGCGGCGACAGCCGCCAATAAAATAAAGGTAAGCAATTGCAGTATTCCTGAAACATCAGCAGCGCTGCGTGATTGTATGAAACAATCACTTCGCTGAAAATACACCCCAAGAAAACCATATGTTTTTACGTAAAACGCTCTGCACATAAGATAAAAGGAAAACTAGACTCTCTTAACTTCTTAATAATTATTTAATTATAAGCACTATCCCAGCCCAATAAAATCGGGGCTTCACACCTTTTTTTCCTATGTTTAAACATAGGTGTCTGCTATGTTTAAACATAGAACCCTCCTATGTTTAAACATAGCGGAATCTATGTTTAAACATAGTTTTTTTAACATATAGCAACATCATAATAATAAAAGTTCTATTTTATTTATAGTTTAACTATTGACTTTCATTTTTCTGCATAGTATTAAATAGGCATAATAAGAACTATAAGAGAGAATAATATGAATACTAATGACACTGAACTACTTCGCTTATTTGAAACATTAACCACAGAGCAAAAGATTGATATCGCAAGACACTTGCTACAAAACAAAGATATAAAATCAACCACCGTTATTGCAACAGAAGAAGATAAAGCGATCTCATTTGCACAGCCTTATGTTTTTGCTTTTACTTCAAACTTTCGTGTTTTTTCTGATCTGGACATATCTAAGAATGAATTCCGCGTGTTGACTTATATCTTAGAATATATGGAGTTTGGAAACCTAATCAACCTCTCACAGTCATCACTCTGTAAAGCGTTGAATATCGCATCCGGTAATATGTCAAACATATTCAAAAAGCTAAAACAAAAAGGTATTCTCGTTGAACATCATGGACACCTGTATATCAACTCTAATATTTTTGCCAAGGGTATGAGTCATCAACTTGATGAAAAACGTAAAGAGCATTTGAGTAATGCAAAAAGCCTCAATGCTGATATTGAACAATATCCAGAGCATTATGCAGATCTTTCACAGAAAGAAAGACGAAACTTATCTTTGGAAACTGAAAATAAAGAGATCTACACAGATGCCTTTGTTTTTAGCAAGAAGAAGAAAAATAATGCTGTTCCTAGTGCTAAAAACAGTGTCAAGATCGATAAACCTCGCAAGGTATATAAAAGAACAAAAGAAAATGAGGCGGCAAGAAAAGACGTGGCTGATATCGATACCTATTTAAAAGTTGCATCCTAAAACAGGACAATAAGGAAAAAACATCCTTAATACTTTTATGCAACGAAGGCAGGAATAAAATATTTAACCCCTCATTAATTTGACACTTTCTCTATATACCTTAACATATAAATATATCCACTATTTATTAACGAGGTATTCTCATGAGAAACGTAAAAACAGATAACAATGATTTAATACAATATTTAAAGACAGTCGAAGAACTAAAAAATCACATTTCTATTGAAGAATACAAAAAAGAATATCGCAAACTTCGTGCTGATAGTATTCCTTTCATTAAAGCGCAAAAATTCAAATCAGCACATACCGAACTACGTCGTTTGAACAGAAAAAAGGAATCTCTTCTTGATAAATTTCTTGATGAGCTTAACCCTGTTAACCAAGCCTCCGCTTTTGCTTCTAAAAACATTGATAAGCTCGAAACGTATAGTCTCTACAGGAGAAATCTCCTTGAGAAAAGCGATGAAGAAATAATTGCCTTAGTCATAAAGCAGCGTACAGAAGCCGCTATGGAATTCCAACGCTCCGTTGAACAAAGTCTTCAGCAACTCTCTCAAATCTCGTCAGAGTTCGATTCATCAAGCCAAAAACGTAGAAAAATGTCTCTTTAAAAATGACACTATGTTATTTCGTGTAAAATGGGATGTATTAGATTGCTCAAGCGGTAATTTTGACTATATTATCTACTAACTGTATGTTTTTGATTTTTCAACAGCACCGGATACATTTTTTTACTAATCATCTATTTTAAAATACGGGATAACATACTATGAGTGAAGCTCTCAAGGCACTGAACAATATTCGTACACTTCGCGCACATGCTTGTGAAACAGATCTGGCAACTCTGGAAGAGATGCTGGAAAAGTTAACAGCAATCGTTGAAGATCGTCGTGAGGAAGAAAGTGCCATCCGTAAAGAACAAGAAGAACGTCAGGCTAAGCTGGAAGCCTTCCGTCAAAAACTGTTAGACGATGGTATTGATCCAGCAGAACTTCTTGCAGCGGTTGGTTCATCTCAGCCTAAAGCCAAATCGACTCGTACTCCTCGCCCTGCCAAATACAAATATACAGATGAAAACGGTAATGAGCAGACTTGGACGGGTCAGGGCCGTACTCCGAAAGCAATCACTGCTGCTATTGAAGCCGGTAAAACACTGGAAGACTTCGCGATCTAACTGATACGGCGCATCCGGGCTTCACTGTTCTCAATATAGCTGGCCCGGAAATTATTCGAATATTCATCTAAGACTATCCCAGTCGGGAAGATTATTGGCTACTCTTCTCCACCAATGGTACAACGCCATAGAAATCCCCATCCAAACGTCAAATAACAAACTTCTAGCAATAGCATCAGTTGGATCCATCCCCGATTCCTTCCATGTAAAAAACCACATCAGTATACCCCAGACAGAGCCAATCGGTATTCCCATTAACAAAGCAACTTGCCAGAATCGAGCGAAAGGCAACGGAGGTATCCTGATACCCATTTTCCATGCAAGGCGTAGCAGAGGGGGGGCATAGTTACTGCTCCACATTTTCTTGCTTTTCATAATGGAAATGGCTCGTTCTTTTTTCTCTTCAAAATCCATGCAAGTCCTCTCTAATTTCATCAGAACCCATCTCAGCATGAAAAGCCAGCTTAGCAATGGAATGGTCTGCCCAAAACCTCACTCAGTTCTCTCCACTGAGGAAGTAGAAAGGCTTTCAGGCACTACTTTGTCAGATGGCAACTATCACATCAGTTCAACACCCCTGTATGCTTTAGACAAACTAACAATACCTTCACCAGTCGAGTTATTACAATTGCTGTTATCAGTTTACCCGGTATGTTCGTCCACATTTCGTGTCCGGGCTATCATTATTTGAATAAACTTTCCGGCGATACACGGTCACGCACCATTTTCTCAAGCAACTGTTGTAATCTCTTGGCCCTCAAATTTTGTGCCTTTTTCTCACCAATCTCCAGATAGTATTTTTCCCGGCGCTCCGCAACGACTTGGCGGAACTTCTTCAAAAGCTGCTCCAGTGTTTTCATATCTGTCGTTGCAGCTTCAGCTTGGATTTTTTTATACATATACATAACATGGAATTCATCAATCATATTGGTCATCTCCGTTTCATTACAGGATTATTTCCCTCTGCACGAGGGAATATTGCCATTTTCAATACTGACTCACAGTCATTTTTAACTTCCAGTAAATATGCTCCTCTGCATCATCCGGTTTTATGTTTTTCAGTACAAGTTCAATGATATGCTCTTTATGCCAGTATAAAATCGTTTCCTTTAACTTATCCATGTTGATCTCAGATACATCTTTGCCTCTTCCACTTTTAACATAGTCTTCAACTTCACAGGTAATCAACACATCATAAAGTATCTCTGATAACATTTCCCCTGTTAAAATATTCATGGCTGTTTCAGGCTGTTTTTCAGAGATACTATAGATCGTTTCGCAATACCCCTGTAATACATTTGTGATAAAATCTACTACCATTTTATTACTTTCATTTAAAATAATCTCTTTCATACTGATTCCTTTTATTAAGTTAAACATTAGATACATATCGAGAAGGTATTAATACTATTTATTAGATACTATTTTGATGATTACAGAACCATATTCCACATCCATCTCATCATACAGTGTCTCATTTACATAACGATTTAAATCATCTAACAAGGTCTTATCATTCATGATTTCTTCGACAGAGCTACCTCTTAATGCGATAAATATATCCAAGCTCTCTTGGATAAGGTTCATCACTTTAGGTGTTTTTTCACATAACATACTTACAATTACTGTCATATCATTATTCATCTGTTTTTCCTTTTGTTTATAGTTAGCCCCTTCCGGGGCAAGATTAGTTCTTACTTTCTAAAGTTTTCTGAATACCCTACCAGTAAGGCTGCTACTTGTTCAAAGTTGACCTGATTAATATCACCACAGTTTCCTTCTTGCGTGGTAAATCTCTCAAAGTTATTCTGAATATGGTCAATCACATAAATAATAAATGGACTCATAAAATCCGGATCATCCAGATAGTCATTGGCATCTCCATCACCATTCACTTCCATGAACAGATTCCAGCTTGCTGTAAACGATCTACAAGCAAGATCATAAAACAGTTCTGTTGATTTATTTTCAATAACAGTTTCTTTAGACATACTTATATCCTCATAATTAAATGCTTATTTTATTCATTTCGTTTTATATTAGCCCCTTGCGGGGCCGAATAGATGACGACAGCGATTATGTATATAAAATATAGTGACTCATCACATGATGTATCTGCCTCAGGTTGACAAGCACTTCATCAAAATATACGTTTTTAATCGATGCTTTATATTTATGTTTTTTCAAGAACTCATTAAAATCTTTCTTACCATTCTCTATTATTGATTTTAAAACACCCTCCATATAACCATCGTCTTCAAGGTTATGATAGAATCTTTCCCCCATATACTCATGCATACATCGCAAATAGTAGTCATAGTCTTCCCCGCTTTTCAGAACAAAGTATTTTGTATCATCATTGCTAACATTTATTTCTATTTTTTGCACTTTCATTTTCGCTTCCTCTTTTATGTTATTTATTATTTTTGCGTGAATCTGAAATAGTATTTTCAATCCAAGCATCAATCTCACTTTCCACAAAGGCTACAGATCTTGCCCCTATGATTACCTTATCCGGGAATCGGCCTTCCTTAATAAGCTCATACATTGTGGTTCGACTAAATCCGACTCTTCTAAGAACTTCAGGAACACGGATTAATCTTTTACCTGCGATTTCATTTCTCATTTGTTTTTTCCTCTGTTGTTTCAACGAGGACAATAATAGCTAATTCGTTTATGGCGTTTTAGGGATGTTGGCAAAAGACTTTTTCGAAAAAAATGGGGGTAGGTGAACAGAAAAAAAATGGTTGAGGATGGATGTGATCACGTTCGCTCAGGGCGAACGTAACCCTTTTTTACTTATCTTCTTTCTTCTTCTCGTCTTTGACGTGATCTATAATTTTTGTGTCTTTTAATACATTGTTTTCCATCATGTAATCTTCAAACGATTTCAGATAGTTCTCATCTGTCAGCAACGCCATAGCCAGCGGATAGTCAGTCACCTTAAGCATTCCCTCATCCCTATCCTTCTCGCTGTTCTCATGAAGCAGCGATGACATCAGCGACAGTGAGATTTTGGTATCATTATTATCTGCCCCCCAAAAAATGAGATCCATCATAGGGATGAGTCGATAGTCGATGATTTTTCTCAACGTGCTTTTACCAAAACGATACTTCCGAACAGCCGGATCGTTCATTTTTAGCTGTTTTTTCCATTGGGGAATGAGCACCTTCAGGTGTTCGATGATATCTTCGGTTGAAGCCTCTTGCAGGAAGATATCGACAGTAATTGAGGACAGACTTTTGATGCCGGATTCCTTCAGGTACTCCGACATATATTCAGACTGACTTCTTTGGGATGTTTCAGGATGGGTTCCAATCAGAGTTAAACTTTTCGCATATAATTGTGCGTTGCTCCGGGTTACGGGGACCACTGCGTAAGTTCTGGCAAGCCCATGTCCTTGCGTGGACGTGTCGCCGCTAAAAAAAATTTCACCTCTGAGGATCTTATAGCGGTAATCATCTAATAAAAGTCTGTTCAGAGGCGGTAATGTATCCCGTTTCAGCAACATCTTGTAAGCCAAGATACGCCGCTCAACCTCAACATAGAATTGCTGAAGGGTGAGTTCCTTTATCGCTTCATACCGCTCTACATCGAACCATTCTTCCAATAGTTTCCTGAGTTCACTTCGTTTCATTACTGTGCTGTCCGTTTTACCATTTTTAGTTGTTTTAACTGACAGAACAACAGGTTGTCCAGTAATGGCGTAGGTCAGCTGAGCTTATTGCTGGTAGGTTCTTAAGATTGGTGTGAAATCATCCGTCGATTACTAAATTTCCGGAGGCTCCCTGCTATCGTATTTCTGCTTTTAAAGGGTTTTGTTGTACAGGAAGGAATGAAGACTGGATAAGTTTTTTGATGAAAAACAGGAATTTTAGATACAAAAAAAGCCCGTTTACACGGGCTTTTGATGCAATACTTTATGCAGTACAAAATCAAAACTAACTCTTAAGTTATTGATTCTGTTAAGAAATTGGCGGAAGCGTAGAGATTCGAACTCTAGAACCCTTTCGGGTCGCCGGTTTTCAAGACCGGTGCCTTCAACCGCTCGGCCACGCTTCCAATGAGGCGCACTATAAACATCCCGAACGGACCTGTAAAGCACCAATGTGTTCGTTTGCCTGAAAAACAGCCAAAATGTTGTTAATCGACTGAAATAACAACAAATTGACCATTTATTCAGCACGAATACCGGCTATAGCGCTTAATGTTTTTTGATGTACATATCTTTGGTGTAGTAATTTCCCCGGTTATCCGGCGCAAATCCCCCCACCCACGGCTTCACCAGATGCGTGCGGACATAGTGGTAAACTGGAATCGCGGGCACATCCTCACCTAAAAGGTCTTCAGCCTGCTGATAGTATTTACCGCGTTCTTCCAGTGAACTTGCTTGTGCCGCATTACGCATCGCTTTATCAAAGGCGGGGTTACTGTACTTGGTGGTGTTCTCGCTATCACCGGTCCGGAAGATATTGAGAAAACTTGAGGCATCATCATAGTCGGCTATCCACGCATAACGCACGACGTCAAAATTACCGGTGTGCATAGTGTCCAGCATGGTTTTCCATTCCTGGTTTTGCAGCTTCGCCTCGACGCCAAGGTTTTTCTTCCACATCGACGATGCGGCAATCGCAATACGCTGGTGCGTTTCGAAGGTGTTGTAGAGCAGATTTAAGCTAAGCGGATGTTCAGGACCAAAACCGGCTTCAGCCAGCAGTTTTTTGGCTTCAGCAATACGTTTTTCGAGCGGCCATGACGCATACTCCGGCGCATGCAGTTTCACCCCACCTATTTCCGGCTGGCTGATAACCCACGCTGCTCGCTGCCCCTGCCCCATCACCTTTTGCGCAATGATGTCTTTATCCAACGCCATATTCAGCGCCCGGCGCACGCGCGGATCATTAAACGGCGCGCGGGTTGTATTGAACTGATAGTAATACGTTGAAAGCTGAGGCGAGACATGCAGTTCATCCCCCATTGTTTTTTTCAGTTGCGCGAACTGGTTAACCGGTACGCTATACACAATGTCGATTTCACCGGCCTTATAGCGATTTACGTCAGCCGACTCTGAGCTAATAGGCAAATAAGTAACTTTATTAATAACCGTATGCCGATCGTCCCAATAATGTGGGTTACGCTCGGCAACGATGCGCTCATTAACCACCCACTGCGATAATTTGTACGGCCCGCTGCTGACAAAATGCTCTGGCCTGGTCCACTTATCGCCAAAACGACCTATCAACACTTTATCCAGCGGGACCAGAGATGGATGCGCCAGCATCGCCAGAAACGCCGCCGTCGGTTGCGTCAGGGTAATTTCCAGCGTGGTATCATCCAGGGCTTTGACTCCCAGCGTGGCGGGATCTTTTTTCCCCTGGGCAATATCAACCGCGTTCGCAACGTGCATGTTGCCCAGATACGAAGCATAAGGTGAAGCCGTTTGCGGCGAGACCAGACGCTGCCAGCTCCAGACGACATCCTGTGCGGTAATAGCAGATCCATCTGACCAGGTTATGCCCGGGCGTAAATGGAAGGTCCAGACAGTGTTGCCTTTATTCTCCCAGGACGAGGCTAGACGGGGTTCGATAGACCCATCCTGCTTGACAGCCACCAGACCGTCGAACATATCGCTGATTAAATTAAACTCAACGTTGCTTTCAACTTTATGCGGATCCAGCGATGCCGGCTCACTGCCGTTGTTTCTGACCAGTTCCTGTTTTTCTGCCAGTAGTGTTCCTGCGGGAACATTTGCCGCCCTCGCCGCGCCGTTTATAGACATCAAACAGACAGCCAACAGCGTAAACGTCAATATCTTCGATTTATGTTGAATCATTCCCTTTACCTTATTGCTCTGTTTTATGTAGACACCGATGTCACTGTCAGAGAGATTCAGGAATAACGCAATATTTTTCAGTTACCTGGTAGATAGCGATCTGACATTTTTGCACATACAGTGCTAACATCTAATTCGGGAACTTTTGTTGAAATAATATGCTTAAGTCTGGCGGGCTAAAATGCGTAAAGATGGGTAAAACCGCTGTGTCATTCCTCTTGATTTCATTATCCTCCATCATTAATTACATCTGTCATAAGAGAGTGACTCATGGATCGTATTATTAGTTCTTCGCGCGAGCGTACATCGCTACTCAGCACGCATAAGGTGCTGCGCAATACCTATTTCCTGCTCAGCCTGACGCTGGCGTTTTCAGCGATCACCGCAACCGCCAGTACCGTACTGATGTTACCTTCTCCGGGACTTATCCTGACGCTGGTGGGTATGTATGGTCTGATGTTCCTGACCTATAAAACGGCGGATAAACCGGTTGGTATTCTGTCAGCTTTCGCTTTCACTGGCTTCCTGGGCTACATCTTGGGACCGATGCTGAATACATACCTGTCCGCAGGCATGGGTGATGTTATCGCCATGGCGCTGGGCGGTACGGCGCTGGTCTTCTTCAGCTGCTCGGCCTATGTGCTGACCACGCGTAAAGATATGTCCTTCCTCGGCGGTATGCTGATGGCGGGTGTTGTAGTGGTGTTGATTGGTATGGTTGCCAATATCTTCCTGCAACTGCCAGCATTACATCTGGCAATCAGCACGGTGTTCATTCTGATTTCTTCAGGCGCAATCCTGTTTGAAACCAGCAATATCATCCGCGGCGGTGAAACCAACTATATTCGTGCCACCGTTAGCCTGTATGTTTCGCTGTACAACATCTTCGTCAGCCTGCTGAGTATTCTGGGCTTCGCCAGCCGCGATTAAGATGTCCACACGCATTATCCAGCCCCGCTTATGCGGGGCTTTCTTTTTTGGTAAACTGCCGCCAGTTTGACTAACGCAGTGACGAATTATGTTGATCTTTGAAGGTAAAGAAATCAGTACCGATAGCGAAGGCTATCTGAAAGATACCACGCTGTGGAGCGAGGCGCTGGCGGAGAGAATCGCCGAAAACGAAGGCATTACGCTCTCCGCGGAACACTGGGAAGTGGTGCGTTTTGTCCGCGAGTTTTATCTGGAGTTTAATACCTCCCCCGCTATCCGCATGCTGGTAAAAGCGATGGCCAACAAGTTTGGCGAAGAGAAAGGCAACAGCCGTTATCTCTACCGCCTGTTCCCGAAAGGTCCGGCCAAGCAGGCGACTAAAATTGCCGGCCTGCCGAAACCGGTGAAATGTATTTAATAGCGGATACTAAATCCCTTTAGCTCGTCGCCAGGACGATGTGGTTCACTGAGAACCCGGTCAACCCTGGCGCTGCTCGGCCCCCCGGCTTTCAACCACTTCATCAGCTGTTCTACCCGGTCGCTTTCACCGCAGGCGACAACCTCTACGCTGCCGTCATCCATATTCTTCGCGTAGCCGGTCAACCCCAGCCGTTGTGCTTCATGCTGGGTGGTGTAGCGAAATCCTACCCCCTGAACCCGGCCATAGACCCAGGCGATTATGCAGACTTTCGACATTGCGGTTCTCCTTATCATCACAGCGCGCGTTGCAAATATGCGTAAAACTCAGGACAATGGCGCCCATTTCTTTGAATTGACAGAATAGTAAATTATGAGTGTACGTTTAGTGTTAGCCAAAGGGCGCGAAAAATCATTACTGCGCCGCCATCCGTGGGTATTTTCCGGTGCTGTCGCACGTATGGAAGGTAAAGCCAACCTCGGTGAAACCATCGATATTGTTGACCATCAGGGTAAATGGTTAGCACGCGGCGCGTACTCACCCGCGTCGCAGATCCGTGCACGCGTCTGGACATTCGACAAGTCTGAGTCCATCGATATTGATTTCTTCGCCCGTCGTCTACAACAAGCGCAAACATGGCGTGACTGGCTGGCGAAAAAAGACGGTCTGGACAGTTACCGTCTGATCGCCGGAGAATCCGATGGCCTGCCGGGCATCACCATTGACCGCTTCGGCAACTTCCTGGTGTTGCAGTTGCTCAGCGCGGGGGCTGAATACCAACGCGCCGCGCTGATTAGCGCTCTGCAAATTGTTTTCCCGGACTGCGCCATTTATGACCGTAGCGATGTGGCCGTACGTAAAAAAGAAGGTATGGAGCTGACTCAAGGGCCAGTAACGGGTGAGCTTCCGCCAGCCCTGCTGCCAATTGAAGAGCACGGAATGAAGCTGCTGGTTGATATTCAGCATGGTCACAAAACCGGCTATTACCTCGATCAACGCGACAGCCGCCTGGCCACGCGTCGTTATGTGGAAAATCAGCGTGTGCTGAACTGTTTCTCTTATACCGGCGGCTTTGCGGTCTCAGCATTAATGGGCGGATGCCGTCAGGTTGTCAGCGTTGACACATCTCAGGAAGCGCTCGATATTGCCCGCCAGAACGTAGAATTGAACAAGCTGGATCTGAGCAAAGCTGAGTTCGTGCGTGATGATGTGTTCAAACTTCTGCGTGCTTATCGCGATCGTGGTGAGAAATTCGACGTCATCGTGATGGATCCGCCGAAATTTGTCGAAAACAAAAGCCAGTTGATGGGCGCCTGCCGCGGCTATAAGGACATCAATATGCTGGCTATTCAGTTGCTCAATCCGGGCGGTGTGCTGCTGACTTTCTCCTGCTCTGGGCTAATGACCACCGATTTATTTCAGAAAATCATCGCTGATGCCGCAATAGATGCTGGTCGTGATGTACAATTTATAGAGCAGTTCCGTCAGGCCGCCGATCACCCAGTGATCGCTACCTACCCGGAAGGGCTGTATCTGAAAGGGTTTGCCTGTCGCATCATGTAACTTGAAAAGTGGAATATTACCCTTACATAAAGGGTATCTATTTCCCGGGAGGTGACTATGATTGCCAGCAAATTCGGTATCGGCCAGCAGGTCCGCCATTCCCTGTTAGGTTACCTCGGAGTGGTCGTGGATATCGACCCGGAATATTCGCTTGATCAACCGTCAGCCGATGAGTTGGCGGTTAACGACGAACTTCGCGCCGCTCCCTGGTATCACGTGGTGATGGAAGACGATAATGGTCTGCCAGTGCATACGTATCTGGCCGAAGCGCAACTGAGTAGTGAGCTACAGGAAGAACATCCGGAGCAACCGTCGATGGATGAACTGGCGCGAACAATTCGAAAACAGCTTCAGGCCCCGCGCCTGCGCAATTGATGCTAACACAGGCCCGATGGCGATTCGCTAATCGGGCCTGTGCGTTTTGTTCGGCTACAGATCAGCCTTACTTCGCCAGTCCCAGCCGCGGGATCTCAATCGCCGGGCAGCGATCCATCACCACCGTCATCCCTGCATCGCGAGCCAGCACGGCTGCCTGCTCGTTAATCACTCCGAGCTGCATCCATAAGGTCTTCGCTCCGATGGCAATTGCCTCCTGAGCAACACCCCACGCCGCTTCAGAATTACGGAAGACATCTACCATATCCACTTTCTCTGGTACATCTGCCAGCGTCGCATAGCCCTGCTGCCCCAGCAGCGTTTTTCCGGCAACCTTCGGTGAAACAGGAATAACGTGATAGCCCTGATCGAGTAAATATTTCATCACCCGATAGCTTGGACGGTCGGGTTTATCGCTTGCCCCCACCAGCGCAATCGTACGGGTCGTTGTCAAAATGCCAGCAATATCGGTCTCTTTCATCGTTTTCCTCCAGGCTGTTTAGCAAAGTGTACGACAAACCTGCCCCCGCAACCATTCATCCCATACTGGCGCATGAGAGCTAAACTCAAAAATATGTCTATATGTTAGTAAACATGATTATCGAAAAATTTAGATACATCTTATACAGATATTTTCTGGACAGGAGAAACCTATGAAAGCCGGCATTGTGACAGCCTTGATTGCCCTATGTTTGCCGGTAACCGTTTTTGCTACCTCTTTACGTCTGTCTAATGATATTGACCTTCTGGTACTGGACGGAAAAAAAGTCTCCAGCTCATTACTGCGTGGTGCCGACAGTATTGAGCTGGAAAATGGTCGGCACCAGCTCGTGTTTCGCGTAGAAAAAACCATTCGCCTGTCCAGCCACGAAGAACGTCTGTATATTTCTCCTCCGTTGGTCATCAGCTTTGATACCCAACTCGTCAGTCAGGTTAATTTCCACCTCCCACGTCTGAGCAACGAGCGGGATGCAGCGCATTTTGATGATGCCCCGCGCGTAGAACTGCTGGATGGGGACTCCATGCCTATACCGGTTAAGCTGGATATTCTGTCAATCACGTCCACCGCAAAAATCGTAGATTATGAAATGGAAACAGAGCGCTATAACAAAGCGGCTAAGCATGCGTCTTTACCACAATTTGCCACGATGATGGCCGATGACAGTTCGCTGCTTTCCGGAGTGTCTGAACTGGATCGCGTGCCGCCTCAGTCGCAAACACTGACCGAGCAGCGCTTAAAATATTGGTTTCAACAGGCTGACGCACAAACGAGAAGTAACTTCTTACAATGGGCGGAGAAACAACCCCCATCGTGACATTTATGTTCGTATACGCATTTTTTTTGTCTTTCTCTTGCAGCGTCAAGTGCTTCCAGTACTCTGTAACAAGGTTAACTTGGGAGCTGTACTATGGAATTAACGACTCGCACATTGCCAGCGCAGAAACATATTGCGTTGGTCGCACACGATCACTGCAAAAAGATGTTGATGAGCTGGGTTGAACGCCACCAGCCATTACTGGAAAAACACGTTCTGTATGCTACAGGAACAACAGGAAACTTAATTCAACGCGCGACAGGAATGGACGTCAACGCCATGCTGAGCGGCCCAATGGGGGGTGACCAGCAGGTGGGTGCGCTGATTTCAGAAGGGAAAATTGATGTGCTGATTTTCTTCTGGGATCCGCTCAACGCCGTTCCCCACGATCCTGATGTCAAAGCCCTGCTACGCCTGGCCACGGTCTGGAACATTCCAGTCGCCACCAACGTGTCAACGGCTGATTTTATTATCCAGTCGCCAAACTTCAACGACGCAACGGATATCTTGATCCCGGATTACGCCCGTTATCTTGCAGAACGCCTCAAATAAACGCTAAGCAGGCGGCAACTGCCGCCTGCTTTTCAGGGTTTCCGGGTCACCGGAACGTCTAGTTGCTTAAGCTCATCAACAAAGCATGATGGCGCGTCTTTGCCAAACAATAGCCATACCCGATGCCGCGCACGCGTTAGCGCCACATACAGCAACCGTCTCTCTTCTGCATCAGGAAAATCTTCAACAGCCGGGAGTAACGCCTCTTCCATAATCGACTCGCGGGCCGGAGCCGGGAAACCGTCATTCCCTTCGTGAAGCCCCATCACAATGACGTAATCCGCCTGCTGCCCTTTGCTGGCATGAATAGTCATAAAATCCAACTGCAGCTTAGGCCAGCGGGTGGCCGCTTTGTCCAGGCTGGCAGGTTTGAGATGATGGTATCGCGCCAGCACCAGAATTCTCTCTTCGGCTTTTACAAAACCCGACAGCTTATCCAGCAACAGATCTAACTGGCTTTCGTCGAGCAACGTGACGGCTTTTTTATCACCGGTCGCCAGACTGTTCAGCGGTTTTGTGAGCTGGTGTGGGTTTTGTTGGATAAACTGGTTTGCGACTTCGCCAATACGGCTATTAAAACGGTAAGTCATATCCAGATTACAGCTATCGCCCTCACCAAAATTTTGCTGGAATGCGGTTGTCAGAGAAAGCTGTGCTCCGCTGAACCGGTAAATGGCCTGCCAGTCATCTCCCACGGCAAACAGCGTGGTCTGCGAGTTTTGCTTACGCAAGGCGGCTAACAGGGCGGCGCGCTGAGGGGAAATATCCTGAAATTCATCGACCAGAATATGTTTCCACGGACTGATAAACCGCCCCTTCTCCAGAATGACAATAGCCTGATGGATCAACCCGGAGAAATCGACGGCATTCTCATCCTTCAGGGCACTCTTCCAGGCCTTGAGCAGCGGCGCCATTAGCTTTATGCGTTTACTGAACAGATCACGGATCTCCTCCGGAGCATTAGCAATCATCTCCGCCTGTGCTCCGCCATGCATACGCATCAAACTAACCCAGCGATCCAACCGGGAAGCCAGACGGCGCTGTAATTTTTCGTCATCCCAGAAGTTACCTTCGGGTACAGACCACTGCATTTCTTCTTCTAACCATTGTCGCCAGCCTTTAGCCTGAGCCTTTTTCTCACTGCACTGCTGACGCCAGGTTGTTATAAAGAGTTTGTTGCGCGCGATAGCATCATTTTCCAGCTTGCTCACCGTTGGAACTTTTTTGCTACCTTGCGAAATAATGTGCAACGCCAGTGAATGGAACGTCCGTGCGGTGACCTCATCCGTATGCAGACGCTCACGGATGCGGTCATCCATCTCCTGGGCGGCTTTGCGTCCAAACGCCAGCAACAGGATTTGTTCTGGTGCGGCTTCTCCTCGTGCAAGCAACCAACCAGCCCGAGCAACCAACACAGATGTTTTACCGCTTCCAGCACCTGCAAGTACCAACAATGATTGCTCACCGTTCACCACCGCGCGCGCCTGAGCAGGGTTCAACGGCGAAGATTCAACATGCTGGAAAAACTCGGCATACTCTTCCAACATTGCATCGGTGTACGCCTGATTGTGCTGTAAGCGACAGGCTTCAATGTCTTTCAACCATGCCTGGCATTGACGTAACGCCTCCCGGCAATTTTCAAATTCCTCCAGCCGATTAACCGGGAGCGGTAACGCGGCAAAGGCACGGCGAATCTGCTGCTGCAGCCCTGACGTTTGTTCGCGCGTCAGCCATTTACTTTCACTAGTACGCGCCGCTATCGCATCCAACTGCTGCTGTAAAACCCCCGCAGCAACGTCACTCATTTCCTGGCTCCACTGTTGCCAGAGTGCATTTAAATGATGATGGAAGCGCTGGGTTTCCGCCCACTCTGTACCGTGAAGACGAACCACCTTCTCATCCGGGAGTACAAACTCCAGCTCGCCCCATACCAGGCCGCGTTTGCAATGAATAGCCAGTAACTGATTGAAGGGAATAAGATACTCGTGACGATCGCCGGAAACTTTAATCCCGGCATTGAGAATAACGGCCCGATCGTAAGGGTGTTGTGCCAGACGTTTTCCAAGAGAAGTTGCTTTCAGTTCCATAAGACTCAAGCGGATCCACACGAAGAGGTTTGCTTATCAGTGTAACCGCCAGAGAAAACGTGCTCCAGCCCAAAAAAACGTTACAATTGCCGAATTCACAGAAAACCAGAGTTAACCGAGGGTTTATGCGTACTGTTCTGAATATTTTA
Organism: Citrobacter freundii complex sp. 2024EL-00216; assembly: GCF_043945515.1. Taxonomy (NCBI): domain Bacteria; kingdom Pseudomonadati; phylum Pseudomonadota; class Gammaproteobacteria; order Enterobacterales; family Enterobacteriaceae; genus Citrobacter; species Citrobacter freundii complex sp. 2024EL-00216. Next base: position 34,031 of record NZ_JBIMRA010000001.1, read on the forward strand.
AATTTTGTGCTTGGGGGGTTCGCCACCACCCTAGCCTGGTTACTGGCAACGCTGGTCAGTGTCGTGCTTATTTTTACTTTACCCTTGACCCGTTCATGCTGGGAGATAACCCGACTTTCGCTGTTTCCCTATGGTAACGAAGCGATTCATGTCGATGAACTGAATCCGGCCGGTAAAAGCGTCCTGTTAAATACCGGCGGCACCGTGCTCAATATTTTCTGGCTGATTTTCTTCGGCTGGTGGTTGTGCCTGATGCACATTATCTCTGGTATTGCTCAGTGCATTACGATTATTGGTATTCCGGTTGGCATTGCAAACTTTAAAATCGCTGCCATTGCGCTCTGGCCGGTGGGTCGCCGGGTGGTTTCAGTAGAAGTTGCCCGTGCAGCGCGTGAAGCCAATGCGCGTCGTCGTTTTGAATAATCAGGACCGATGGCCTTTATGTTAAGTCCTCTGCTCAAACGCTATACCTGGAACAGCACCTGGCTGTACTACGTGCGGATTTTTATCGCGCTATGCGGCACAACGGCGCTACCCTGGTGGCTGGGTGACGTCAAGCTGACTATCCCACTCACGCTGGGTATGGTCGCTGCCGCACTTACCGATCTGGACGATCGTCTCGCAGGCCGACTGCGCAATTTAATCATCACACTGGTGTGCTTTTTTATTGCCTCGGCCTCCGTTGAGCTGCTCTTCCCATGGCCATGGCTGTTTGCTATTGGGTTAACGCTTTCCACCAGCGGCTTTATTCTGCTGGGGGGATTAGGCCAGCGCTATGCAACTATTGCTTTTGGCGCATTGCTGATCGCCATTTACACGATGCTGGGCACCTCGCTTTACGATCAGTGGTATCAACAACCCATCCTGCTGCTCGCTGGCGCTATCTGGTATAACCTGCTGACGCTCACCGGTCATCTTCTGTTCCCCATCCGCCCCTTACAGGACAATCTTGCACGCAGCTACGAACAGTTAGCGCACTACCTGGAACTGAAATCGCGTCTTTTTGACCCCGACATAGAAGATGAAAGCCAGGCACCGTTGTATGATTTAGCTCTCGCGAATGGCCAACTGATGGCAACGCTGAATCAGACTAAAGTGTCGCTGTTGACGCGCCTGCGCGGTGACCGTGGACAACGAGGAACACGTCGCACGCTACATTACTATTTTGTGGCGCAGGATATTCATGAACGCGCAAGCTCTTCACATATTCAGTATCAAACGCTACGCGATCATTTCCGTCACAGCGATGTGATGTTCCGTTTCCAGCGGTTGATGTCGATGCAAGGGCAAGCTTGTTCACAATTATCTCGCTGTATTTTATTGCGCACGCCTTACCAGCACGATCCGCACTTTGAGCGCGCCTTCACCCATATAGATGCCGCACTTGAGCGCATGCGTGCCAGTGGTGAACCTGCCGACCTGCTCAATACGCTGGGTTTTTTACTGTCAAACCTACGGGCAATCGACGCGCAGCTTGCTACCATAGAGTCTGAACAGGCTCAGGTACTCTCGCGCAATGAGACTGAAAATCAGCTTGCCGATGACAGTCCCCATGGATTCAGTGATATCTGGTTACGTCTGAGCCGTAATTTCACCCCTGAGTCTGCTCTGTTTCGCCATGCCGTTCGCATGTCGTTAGTGCTCTGTGTTGGTTACGCCATTATCCAGATAACCGGCATGAATCACGGATACTGGATCTTGCTGACCAGCCTGTTTGTCTGTCAGCCAAACTACAACGCCACCCGACATCGCCTGGCGCTCAGGATTATCGGCACGTTGGTTGGGATTGCCATTGGTTTACCGATCCTGTGGTTTGTGCCCTCTCTCGAAGGGCAGCTGATACTCCTGGTGATCACTGGTGTGCTGTTTTTTGCCTTTCGCAACGTCCAGTATGCACACGCCACCATGTTTATCACGCTGCTGGTGTTACTGTGCTTTAACCTGCTCGGCGAAGGCTTTGAGGTTGCACTGCCGCGTGTCATCGATACGCTAATTGGCTGTGCTATCGCCTGGGCTGCTGTCAGTTTCATCTGGCCAGACTGGCGTTTTCGTAACCTACCACGGGTAATTGAACGGGCGACTGACGCTAACTGCCGCTACCTTGATGCTATTCTCGAGCAATATCATCAGGGTCGTGATAATCGTCTGGCCTACCGTATCGCTCGCCGTGATGCGCATAATCGTGATGCTGAACTCGCCTCCGTGGTATCAAACATGTCGAGCGAGCCGGATGTCACGGCCCAAACCCGCGAAACGGCGTTCCGTTTACTGTGTCTCAACCATACGTTTACCAGCTATATTTCTGCGCTGGGCGCACATCGCGAACAGCTGACCAATCCAGACGTTTTGGCATTGCTGGATGACTCTGTTTGCTATGTTGATGATGCCCTTCACCATCAACCCGCTGACGAGCAGCGTGTATATCAGGCGTTAGAAGGGCTGAAGCAGCGAATTCAGCACCTGGAACCACGCCCGGACAGTAAAGAGCCGCTGGTCGTTCAGCAAGTTGGGCTATTGATCGCCCTGCTCCCTGAGATCCGGCGATTACAGCAGCAAATTGACGTGCTGCCGTCTAATACCCCGGCTCCGGCGTAAGAGAACTTACCCACTCAACCAGCTCCTGGCGACGCGTCGCCGGGAGCGCGGCTTCATGTATCCCCCCTACCGCGCCTTCAAGGGCATAGAGTACTTTTACCGTCAGAGCCGGGTTATTTTGCCGAAGTTTCAGCCAGCACATTTGTGCTCCCAACGATCGCATGGTCCCCTCATCTTTAATTCCAGCTTCATTCAACAGAGTCTCCAGATGAAACGTCATATTCGGCAATTCCCGCAGACGATGCTGGGCAAAGCGACTCTGTTTTTCCTTAACCGCTGCATCCAACGAATATCGCGATAGCGACACCAGCTGCTGCTGGTTTTGCCACAGGGCATCGTTCACCTGGTAATAATTAAGTACAAGAGGACGTCCGCGCTTAATAAATGTCAGCCAGACAGGAGAATTTTGTACACAATACTGGGCGCTCTGCTCACAGGCGCGAAGATACAGCTCACCATTAGCGACCATGGCAAAGACCGTATCGCCAACCGTCAGACTGTAGCCACCAAACAGTGAGCGATAGTGAATTGTCCCCAGAGAAGCCAGATATTCCTGCGATTTATAGATCCTTGCATAAGAAAGCTCTTTCATAAAAATCCTTTTTAAATCATAACGTAAGCAAATGATTTTCAGTAGCGGATCCGTTAATGACGAAAATAGGCAACTTATGCGTATGGGGCAAGATGAATTTTATTTTTCCCGTGACGACGACTAAAAATTGCGAACCTGTTTCCGAAAATAAGGTTGATCTTTGTTGATTGCAGGGTTACTGTATATCCATACAGTAACTCACAGGGCTGGATTGATTATGTACACTTCAGGCTATGCAAATCGTTCATCGTCGTTCTCTTCCACATCAAGCAACATTGCGCGCGTTTCATCAGAGAACGCAACCGCTGGGCTTATCAGTGAAGTTGTCTATCGCGAGGACCAGCCCATGATGACACAACTGCTGCTGCTTCCCCTGCTGCAACAGTTAGGGCAACAATCACGCTGGCAGCTGTGGCTGACGCCTCAGCAAAAATTAAGTCGGGAGTGGGTGCAGTCAGCTGGACTTCCATTGACGAAAGTCATGCAAATTAGTCAGCTCTCCCCCTGCAATACGCTGGAATCGATGATTCGTGCGCTACGCACGGGTAATTACAGTGTTGTCATTGGCTGGCTGGCGGAAGAATTAACGGAAGATGAACATGCCGAACTGGTCAAAGCGGCTGATGAAGGTAATGCGATGGGTTTTATCATGCGTCCGGTTCGCGCCCAGACACTTGCGGGCAGACAGCATTCCGGGCTAAAAATTCACTCGAATTTGTATCATTGAGTAAAATTAGGATTTATCCTGGAATTTTTTTTCATCTCTCAATTTGTCTTTGAGCTGTAATGTGTTTTTCGTCTGAACGCTTGTCTGAAGCGGTTTTCAGGATATCCTCAGTACATTTATTCAGCTATAAATGTTAAATATTGTGTATACAAGCCTTTTTTTTTCATATGCCTGACGGACTTCACACTTGTAAGTTTTCAACTACGTTGTAGACTTTACATCGCCAGGGGTGCTCGGCGTAAGCCGCAGATATCGGTAGAGTAACTATTGAACTGGTCCCCGGGTGAAGGATTTAACCGTGTTATCTCTCTTCGGAGATATTCATGGCGAATTTTGGATGATAACGAGGCGCAAAAAATGAAAAAGACAGCTATCGCAATTGCAGTGGCACTGGCTGGTTTCGCTACCGTGGCGCAGGCCGCTCCGAAAGATAACACCTGGTATACTGGTGCTAAACTGGGCTGGTCTCAGTTCCATGATATTGGCAACAACCGTATCGACAACAACGGTCCGACCCACGAAAGCCAACTGGGTGCCGGTGCGTTCGGTGGTTATCAGGTTAACCCGTACGTTGGTTTCGAAATGGGTTACGACTGGTTAGGCCGTATGCCATACAAAGGCAGCGAGCAGAATGGCGCTTTCAAAGCTCAGGGCGTTCAACTGACCGCTAAACTGGGTTACCCAATCACTGACGATCTGGACGTTTATACCCGTCTGGGTGGTATGGTTTGGCGTGCAGACGCTAAAAACAACGATGGCTTCAAAGACCACGACACTGGTGTATCCCCAGTATTCGCTGGTGGCGTAGAGTATGCAATTACTCCTGAAATCGCAACCCGTCTGGAATACCAGTGGACCAACAACATCGGTGACGCGAACACCGTTGGCGGTCGTCCGGATAACGGCCTGTTGAGCGTTGGTGTTTCTTACCGTTTCGGTCAGCAGGAAGAAGCAGCTCCAGTAGTTGTTGCTCCGGCTCCGGCTCCAGAAGTACAGACCAAGCACTTCACTCTGAAGTCTGACGTTCTGTTCAACTTCAACAAAGCAACTCTGAAACCAGAAGGCCAGCAGGCTCTGGACCAGATGTACAGCCAGCTGAGCAACCTGGATCCGAAAGACGGTTCCGTAGTGGTTCTGGGCTTCACTGACCGCATCGGTTCTGACGCTTACAACCAGGGTCTGTCCGAGAAACGTGCTCAGTCCGTTGTTGATTACCTGATCTCTAAAGGTATTCCTTCTGACAAAATCTCTGCACGTGGTATGGGTGAATCCAACCCAGTTACTGGCAACACCTGTGACAACGTGAAAGCTCGCGCTGCACTGATCGACTGCCTGGCTCCGGATCGTCGTGTTGAGATCGAAGTTAAAGGCATCAAAGACGTTGTAACTCAGCCTCAGGCTTAAGTTATCGTCTTATAAAAAACCCCGCATAGCGGGGTTTTTTTTCATCTGTTTTCATCCAAAGTAAGCCACGCATTCAACCAGCCGACCGCTACTCTTTCCCCAGCAACGCCTGTAAATCCTGTTTCAATGTCGACATTTTGTTCGCGTACTTCTCTTTATGCTCTGCGTCTTCAATCAGCTGCACAATAGTTTCAGAAAGCGTTTTTCCGCGCCGCTGCGCAAGACCTGCCAGACGCTGCCAGACCATAAATTCCAGATCGATGGATTTCTTCCGGGTATGCTGATGCTCAGCATTAAAGTGCCGCTTGCGCCTGGCACGTATGGTTTGTTTCATACGATTAAGCAGCGCAGGATTCATGTGTTCTTCAATCCAGCTATTGACCCGAACCGGTTCATTTTCGAGGGTTAGCAATAAATCAACGGCTTCTTTGGCAGCGCTGGCCTCGACGTAACGGGTGATTAATTCCCCCTCACGATGCTTCTTCACCAGATACTTCCATTTCCAGCCGCTTTCAAGGTTTTCAAGTTGTTGATATTTCATTGCGATCTCAATGTTACCGTGTAACTCTTATCAGAATATCAGCTTTTTCGGCATCTGAAGAAAAGAATATCCAGCCTGTGAACTGTCGCGCGTCATCACAACCGTTTCGCGGTGCTTTCCAGGTGTTTAGTGGTGAGGGTTACGGTATAATCTCGTTTTTTACAACAGACTAAAAAACATCAACTTTGACCATTACGAAACTTGCATGGCGTGATCTGGTTCCTGATACCGACAGTTATCAGGAAGTATTTGCACAGCCGCACGTCACTGACGACACCGACACCTTACTTAGTGATACTCAGCCACGTTTACAATTCGCGCTAGAGCAGCTTCTTCAGCACTGGACAACATCCTCGTTCATGTTGGTAAAAGCACCGGAAGAGCTTGAGTATCTCAACCTTATTGCAAAGGCTGCACGTCCCTTGCACACGGATGCAGGAAGCCTGACTGGCGGTCATTACGACATCTCCGGTCACACTATTCGTTATCGTACAGCTGAGAAAACGGAAGACAATTTTGCGACGTTAACGCAGGTGGTCAGCGCTGACTGGGCCGAAGCCGAACAACTGTTCGGCTGTCTACGTCAGTTCAATGGTGAAATCACGCTACAGCCAGGTCTGGTACATCAGGCCAATGGAGGTGTGCTGGTTATCTCATTGCGCACGCTGTTGGCCCAACCGCTGTTATGGATGCGCCTGAAAGCCATTGTCAGCCACGAGCGTTTTGATTGGGTGGCATTTGATGAGTCTCGCCCGCTGCCTGTCTCCGTTCCGCCTATGCCGCTTAAACTGAAAGTGATTTTGGTGGGTGAGCGTGAATCGCTGGCGGATTTCCAGGACATGGAACCAGAATTGGCTGAGCAGGCCATTTACAGCGAGTTTGAAGATAATCTGCAGATTGTGGATGCCGAAACCATGACGCAGTGGTGTCAATGGGTCACGCATACTGCCATGCGCAATAATTTGCCTTACCCCGCTCCCGATGCCTGGCAGGTTCTGATCCGTGAAGCCGTTCGCTATACCGGTGAACAGGATACATTGCCGCTTAACCCGCTGTGGATCACCCGACAGTTCAAAGAGGTGGCACCGTTATGCGAGGGCGAAACCTGCAACGCTGAGCAGTTCAGCCTGATGCTGGCTCAACGCGAATGGCGTGAGGGATTCCTGGCTGAACGCATGCAGGATGAAATTCTGCAAGAGCAAATCCTTATCGAGACAGAAGGCGAGCGTATTGGCCAGATCAACGCCTTGTCGGTGATTGAGTTTCCAGGCCACCCACGCGCATTTGGCGAGCCTTCTCGTATCAGTTGCGTCGTGCATATTGGCGACGGCGAGTTTACGGATATTGAGCGCAAAGCCGAGCTTGGCGGAAATATTCATGCCAAGGGTATGATGATTATGCAGGCGTTCCTGATGTCGGAACTCCAGCTGGAGCAACAGATCCCCTTCTCTGCCTCGCTGACCTTTGAGCAATCTTACAGTGAGGTGGACGGTGACAGCGCGTCCATGGCAGAACTGTGCGCATTGATTAGCGCCCTCGCCGACGTACCTGTTAATCAAAGTATCGCTATTACCGGTTCTGTCGATCAGTTTGGTCGGGCGCAACCTGTTGGCGGTCTGAACGAGAAAATTGAAGGTTTCTTCGCCATCTGCCAGCAGCGCGAGCTGACAGGCACACAGGGCGTCATCATTCCTTCGGCTAACGTCAGACACCTCAGCCTGCAGCCTGCACTGCTACAGGCCATAGAAGAAGAAAAATTCACTATCTGGGCGGTGGACGACGTGACTGATGCACTGCCACTGTTGTTAAATCTGGTGTGGGATGGCGAAGGCCAGACAACGCTGATGCAAACCATTCAGGAGCGTATTGCCACGGCTACGCAACAGGAAGGTCGTCACCGTTTTCCATGGCCGCTACGTTGGCTGAACTGGATTATTCCGAACTGATCGGACTTGTTCAGCGTACACGTGTTAGCTATCCTGCGTGCTTCAATAAAATAAGGCTTACAGAGAACATGGTAGATAAACGCGAATCCTATACGAAAGAAGACCTTCTTGCCTCTGGTCGCGGTGAGCTGTTTGGCGCTAAAGGGCCACAACTGCCAGCACCAAGCATGCTGATGATGGACCGTGTCATCAAGATGACCGAAACCGGCGGCAACTTTGATAAAGGTTATGTTGAAGCTGAACTGGATATCAACCCGGACCTGTGGTTCTTCGGTTGTCACTTTATCGGCGATCCGGTGATGCCGGGCTGCCTGGGTCTCGACGCCATGTGGCAACTGGTTGGATTCTATCTCGGCTGGCTGGGCGGCGAAGGTAAAGGCCGTGCGCTGGGCGTAGGCGAAGTTAAATTCACCGGCCAGGTTCTGCCGACCGCGAAGAAAGTCACTTACCGCATTCACTTCAAACGTATCGTTAACCGCCGCCTGATCATGGGCCTGGCTGATGGTGAAGTGCTGGTTGATGGTCGCCTGATCTATACCGCAAACGATCTGAAAGTGGGTCTGTTCCAGGACACTTCCGCGTTCTAATCCAGAACTGGGAAGCAGCCAGACATTAACGTTTCTCCGTTTTATCTGGTGTGCCAAAAGGCGAAACCTCCGCTCTGCGGAGGTTTCTTTTATCTAAAGAGACAGAATCAGGCCATTAAAACCCTATCCCCCATGGCTTCTCGCCAGCCTCCCAGCCAGTATGACCTCTGATTCAGCGTCTGATAGGGACACATTTCTTTTGAGCGTCCGGCAATGCCGGCCTGATATCCACGTTGATGTGCCCGTTCCAGGCGATCTCGTTTTTGTCTCTTCATGCCTCGTTTCCCTCATTTTTGGGTCTGGTGGAAAAGAAAACAGTGATTACTAAGTGTGCAATCACACTAAACGAATACCCCTAAACATCAGGCTCGTCAATGCGCAAAATTCACGCCAGTGTCATATTTGTGAGCTAGCCTCTAAATCATTTGTACAAAAATAGTCAGTCAGAACAGCTATCTTCACGGCTAAAAAAATAAAAAAAACCGCCCCGGGCAATGAACCAGGGGCGGCATAATTTACAATTATTTAAGCTTAAGGGATGCGTTTCAGCTCTTGAGCAATGGCCGTCGCTTCCTGACTCCAGGCATTGGCTAGAACCTTCACCATCTCATCGTAGCCGTCTTTCGTCTGTACAGCTTCGATGTGGAACGGGCGTTTGATCAGTTGTCCCTGATGATTCAGCAACCATTCACCGCTCACAATAACCTTACCATCGTACCGACCGTGGAAGCCGGTTACGGTCACGTTCAGCGTATCCTGAGTGCTTCCAAGCGGTTGTGAAGCGACAACCCAGCCAGGCAACTGCATACTGAGGTTCGCAACCAGTGTATTGCGCAATTGCTGATCTAATGGGCTGGCCCAGAGATTATTATTGGCTATCACATATTGCACATCGCTGGTCTGGTAAACCACCCCATTACCGGCCAGATAATCAGGTACCGCAATCTGTTCAACCCACAGCAGACGGTTTCCCTGATTGGCAGAGCTCTGCACTCCGCCTTGTGCGATAGGGAGCTGGTAATAGCTTTTATTTTCTCCGCTGGAGCTGCATGACGTCAGCCAGACCGCCATCATCACCACTAGCCACTTTTTCATTGTTTCGCCCTCTTCGGCTCTGGATCTTTTTTGTCCTTCGCTTCAAATACCAGCGCATTACTCTTATCGTTCAACGTTTTCAGTACCGGTTGCAGTTCACGCAGTACCTGATCAAGACGCTGCATATCCGCCACCATCTTGTTGTAGGCCGCGGAACCAGGCTGGAAGCCCTGCATACTACGATTCAGTTCACGTAGCGTGTTCTGCATATCCGCCGGCAGATCCTGCATCGACTGGCTGGACGTGATCTTGTTCATGTTATCCAGCGTGGTTTGCAGATGTTTCATCGTGCGTTGGCTTTCCGACAGCGTATTGGTTGCCTGCTCAATCATCGGGTTCAGCGGCAGATTGTTAATCTTATCCAACGCTTCCATCAGACGCTGTTGGATCTGCGCCAGACCACCGCTCACGGTCGGAATAATTTGATAACCATTGAATTCGCGTACACCGGTAATCGGCGGCTCTTTCGGGTAGAAGTCGAGATCGACATACAGCGCACCAGTCACCAGGTTCCCGGTTTTGAGCGATCCTCGTAATCCGCGTTTAAGCAGTTGCTCCAAATGAGCGCCAACATCGGTATCTTCTCCCAGCTGTGCCTTCAGACGTTCTGGTTCAATACGCACCAGCACCGGAATGCGGTAATCATTGTTAAATACCTGACGCATATTCGGTGAGAAGAAAGGTACTTTACTCACCGTACCCAAGCGGATGCCACGGAATTCCAGCGGTGCACCAGGCTGTAGGCCACGAATCGAATCTTTAAAGAACATCAGGTAATCAATATGATCGGTATACAGGGAATCCTGAATACTTTTTTGATCGTCATAGAGGTTAAATGAGGCCTGCTGCTCAACCGGTTGACCTTGTTCCAGTCCTTCGGGCACATCAAAACTTACACCACCGCCAAACAGCGTGGAGAGCGATCCCATTTCTACGCGCATACCTGCTGAGGTAAGATCTACGGCGATCCCGCTGTCTTTCCAGAAACGTACATTGCTGGTCACCAGACGATCGTTAGGCGCATTGATGAAAAGCTGATAGCTGATCGTACGCTTTTGCGCATCAAACGTGCTGGTTTCAACCGAGCCCACACGATAGCCGCGGAAAAGCACCGGATCGCCAGGGCTCAACTGACCGGCTTTTTTGCTGTCCAGAATCACACGGATCCCTTTTGCATCTGGCGGAGCCAGCGGCGGTGAATCCAGCAGTTGGTAATTTTCCAGCTTACTGCCTTTATTGCCAGGCTGCAGTTCAATATAAGCCCCGGACAATAACGTGCCGAGCCCACTGATACCTTCACGTCCAACCTGCGGCTTCACCACCCAAAAGACAGAATCTTTATGCAGCAGCTTTTCCATTCCGGAGTTAAGACGCGCTTTAATCTCCACATGGGTCAAATCATCAGTCAGGGTTGCGCTCTCGACGATACCGACATCCACGCTGCGACTTTTAATCGTCGTTTTGCCCCCTTCAATACCTTCGGCATTGGTGGTAATAAGCGTAACCTGTGGCCCCTGATGACTGTAGTGATAAAACAGTACCCACGCGCCAATGAGTGCAGTGACGATAGGGAATATCCACACGGGCGACCAGTTTTTTACCTTTTGCACTTTGGCTTCCCCACTTTTAGATTCCATGCTGTCAGGACTCCTCATGGCCTGGTTCTGGTTCACGGTCCCACGACAGACGCGGATCAAATGTCATCGCAGAAAACATTGTCATAATGACGACTAAAGCAAACATCAAAGCACCCATTGCAGGATAAATGTTCATTAACCCTCCCATGCGTACCAGCGCAGAGAGTACCGCAATCACAAAGACGTCGATCATTGACCAGCGACCGACAAATTCCACAACTTCATAAATCAGGTGCATACGTTCGCTGTCGCGTTTGCCGTGCCCTTTGGCATCCCAACATAGCCAGGCAATGGCGATCATTTTCAACGTCGGCACCATAATACTGGCGATAAAAATAACCGCAGCCACCGGATAAGAGCCTTCGCTCCAGATTAAAACCACCCCCTCAAGTATCGTTGATGGCAGCTTTGACCCGAGCAGATCGGTAATCATAATCGGCAAAATATTGGCAGGAAGATAAAGCATGATCGACGTGAACAGTAATGCCAACGTCCATTGCAGACTGTTTTTACGCCGCACATATCCTTTCGTCTGGCAGCGCGGACACACCCGTTCATCAGCGGGAAGAATCGCGGTGCAGCAAGAGCAGGAACGCAGTCCCTGTCGAATGCCGGGCACACCTGGTTTTAACTCCTGCTTAATCGCTGGCATTGGCGCAATATCATCCCACAGCCAGCGACGGTCAACGCACTGGAATGCGCGCAGTTGCAAAACGCAAAAGAAGCACCACGGAATAAAGCTGCTGCCCACGCCAATATCGCCGTAAGCCATAAGCTTAACGAAGCTGACCAGCACGCCAGCGAGGAAGATTTCCGCCATCCCCCAGCTTTTTAACTGGAACAGGACGCGTGCAAGACCCGCCTTAAGTCTGGCGGGCATCTGCACCCGATTCACCAGCAGCAAGATAGTCAGCAGGCAAAACGCGGGGACCAACTGCACGAATAATAAAAAGAAGGTGCCGAGACTGGCGTAGTCTTCAGAAAAGAGAACGCTGGGGATCTCCAGCAACGTCACTTCGCTGCTCACCCCTGCGACGTTCATATTCACAAAGGGGAAGAGATTTGACAGAAGCAGCATGAACAATGCTGCTAATACATAGGCGGTAGGACGCTGCCGCGGCGCGTCCCACTCAACCGTTAACGTAGTGCCACATCGTGGACATGCCGCTTTCTGACCATGCTCAAGGCGAGGTAACGCCACCAGCATGTCACACTGCGAGCACAAAATATGCTTCGCGGCATGGTGATGTTCGCACATATGTGCTCCTTTAAATTATGCGCCGTTCTTCAAAGACTCAAGATACTCCCAGCGCTCAAAGGCTTGCTCAAGTTCTTGTTCCGCTTCGTTCAGATTAGCTAATACCTGCTGTGTTTGCTCATGTGGCTGACTGAAAAAAGCGGCGTCAGCAACCTGAGCTTGTAGTCTTTCCAGTTTAGCTTCCAGTTCTTCAAGCTGAGCGGGGAGCTGCTCCAGTTCGCGCTGCAGTTTATAGCTTAGTTTGCTCGTACCACGTTTGACAATTTCTGCTTTAGGAGCAACAGCTTCCTCTGTTTTTTTCGCGACCGGTTGTTTAAACGCCACATACTGAGATTGCTGGCTGCGCGCGTCATGATAACCGCCGACATAACGACCAATTTTACCACCGCCCTCGAAGATCCAGCATTCAGTTACAGTATTATCCACAAACTGACGGTCGTGGCTTACCAGCAGTACAGTCCCCTGATAGCTATCAATTAGTTCTTCAAGCAGTTCCAGCGTTTCGACGTCAAGATCGTTCGTTGGTTCATCGAGAATCAAAAGATTGCTGGGTTTCAGAAAAAGACGCGCCAACAGCAGGCGATTTCGTTCCCCACCAGAGAGCGCTCGCACTGGCGTCATCGCGCGTTTCGGATGGAACAGGAAGTCCTGCAGATAACCCAGCACATGGCGAGGTTTACCGTTAACCATCACCTCTTGCTTACCTTCAGCCAGGTTGTCCATCACGGTTTTATCTGGATCCAGTTCGGCGCGGTGCTGATCGAAATAGGCCACTTCCAGCTTGGTGCCGACGTGAATGCGTCCACTGTCAGCCTGAAGCTGGCCTAACATCAGCTTCAGCAGCGTTGTTTTGCCGCAGCCGTTCGGTCCGATTAGCGCAATTTTGTCGCTACGTTGTACCTGTGCGGAGAAATCTTTTACCAGCTGCTTACCATCAACCTGGTAATCCACGTTCTCCATTTCGAAAACAATCTTGCCTGAACGGCTCGCCTCTTCGACCTGCATCTTCGCCGTGCCCATCACTTCGCGGCGTTCGCCACGCTCGCGACGCATGGCTTTCAGTGCGCGCACGCGGCCTTCATTACGGGTACGGCGCGCTTTGATCCCCTGACGGATCCAGACCTCTTCCTGCGCCAGCTTGCGGTCAAACTCTGCATTTTGTAACTCTTCTACGCGCAGCGCTTCTTCTTTTTCCAGCAGATACTGATCGTAATTCCCCGGGTAGGTCACCAGCTTGCCACGATCGAGGTCGACGATACGCGTCGCCATATTGCGTATAAAAGAACGGTCGTGGGAAATGAAGATGATTGTCCCATTGAAAGATTTCAGGAACCCTTCCAGCCAGTCGATGGTTTCAATATCTAGGTGGTTTGTTGGTTCATCCAGCAGCAGTACACGCGGATTGCTCACTAACGCGCGGCCCAGCGCCGCTTTACGCAGCCAACCGCCTGAAAGCGAAGAAAGTGCGGCGTTTGGATCCAGCCCCAACTGCTCCAGCACTTCATTAATACGGCTTTCGAGCTGCCACAGATTGTGATGATCGAGCATTTCCTGAACCCGCGCCATCTCATTCAGATTTCTGTCGCTCGGATCAGTCATCACCAGACGCGAAATATCGTGATAACGTTTGAGATACTCGGCCTGTTCTTCGATACCCTCGGCAACGAAATCATACACGCTGCCTTCAACATTACGCGGCGGATCCTGTTGCAGACGCGCCACAACCAGATCCTGCTCATAAATGATACGCCCGTCGTCAAGCCCCTGCTCACGGTTCAGGATCTTCATCAGCGTCGATTTACCTGCGCCGTTACGGCCAACCAGACAGACGCGTTCGTTATCCTCGATATGCAGTTCTGCATTATCAAGAAGCGGCGCATCGCTGAACGACAGCCATGCACCATGCATACTGATCAATGACATTTATTTATCCTTTCAGGCTGCGGTAATCAGCCAGCAATTGTGGATCTGACGGTTACGGGCAAAATCCTGGGAAAGCGTTTTTTGGGTAATTTCTTGTGCTTTCAATCCCAGTTCAGCCAAACCGTCGAGATCCATACGGAACCCACGTTTGTTGTTGGAGAACATGATCGTGCCGTCTTTACGCAGTAGACGTTTCAGATCTTTCATCAGCGCCAGATGATCGCGCTGCACATCAAACGAATCTTCCATACGTTTTGAGTTAGAGAACGTCGGCGGATCGATGAAAATCAGATCAAACTGTTCATTCGCATCACGCAGCCAGCCCAGGCAATCGGCCTGAATTAAACGATGAGCGCGACCGCTCAATCCGTTCAGGCGCAGGTTACGTTCCGCCCATTCCAGATAGGTACGCGACATATCGACCGTCGTGGTGCTACGCGCACCGCCCAATCCTGCATGTACGCTGGCGCTACCGGTGTAGGAAAACAGGTTGAGGAAGTCCTTACCTTTACTCATCTGCCCCAACATGCGGCGCGCAATACGGTGATCAAGGAATAAACCCGTATCAAGGTAGTCAGTCAGGTTAACCCACAGGCGCGCGTTGTACTCGCTTACCTCAATGAATTCACCCTTCTCATTCATCTTCTGATACTGATTCTTGCCTTTCTGACGCTCACGGGTTTTCAGCACCAGTTTGTTTGGCGCGATTTCCAGTACTGACAGCGTGGCGGCAATGATGTCGAACAAGCGTTGACGTGCTTTTTGCGCATCGACCGTCTTCGGCGGTGCGTATTCCTGAACCACGACCCAATCACCGTAACGATCTACTGCAACGTTGTATTCCGGCAGGTCAGCGTCATACAGGCGATAGCATTCAATGCCTTCCTGACGTGCCCATTTTTCCAGCTTCTTAATATTCTTGCGCAGGCGGTTGGCATAATCTTCCGCGACCGTGGCAGGCTTGCTGTCCGCAGTGGTCTCTGCAACGTGATAATTCTTCTGCACACAATCCAGCGGGCCGTTTTTCGCTTTGAACTGCTTGTCGGCACGTAATTGCAGGCTGCTGAGCAGATCCGGCGAGGCGCTGAACAACGACAAATTCCAGCCGCCAAACTGGTTTTTCATCGTACGGCCCAGCAGGCTGTGCAGAGCAATCAGCGCCGGTTCGCTATCCAGACGTTCGCCGTAAGGCGGGTTACTGATAACCGTCCCATACGGTCCTTTCGGCAGCGGATTGCTCAGTTTGGCGACATCTTTCACATCAAACGTCATCAGATCGGCGATACCGGCGCGGCGAGCATTACTACGCGCTTTTTCAATCACGCGCGCATCGCTATCGGATCCATAAAAATGCGAGGTATAGTCAGCCAGTCCCTTACGCGCACGCACCTGCGCTTCGGCTTTAACTTCTTGCCAGACAGCTTCGTCGTGTTGCGCCCAACCGCTGAAGCCCCAGTATCCACGGTGCAGACCCGGCGCGCGATCGGTCGCCCACATTGCCGCTTCAATCAGCAGTGTGCCGGAACCACACATCGGATCGAGTAACGGGGTTCCCGGCTGCCAGCCAGAACGCATAACAATAGCGGCGGCCAGCGTCTCTTTAATCGGTGCCTGACCCGCGCGATCGCGATAGCCACGCTGATGCAAACCGTCACCGCTCAGATCGAGCGCAATGCTGGCAGTATCTTTGTTCAACCAGACGTTGATGCGCAGATCCGGAGATTCACGATCCACATTCGGACGCGGCATATTTTTGCGGGTAAAGGCATCGACAATCGCATCCTTGACCTTCAGCGCGCCGTACTGGCTGTTACGAATGGTCTCGTTCAGTCCGCTAAAATGGACGGCAAACGTAGCACCAGGGTTAAATATCTCTGTCCAGTCGATTGCCTGAACGCCGAGGTACAGATCAAGATCGCTGTAGACCTTGCACTCTCCCATCGGCAGGATAATGCGCGAGGCCAGGCGGCTCCACATCAGGCTCTGGTAAACAAGCCGTGTGTCGCCCTTAAAATGGACCCCACCCTGAACGACCTGACACTCCAGCGCGCCGAGGTTTTCCAGTTCAGTTTTTAACAGCTCTTCCAGCCCGCGGGCCGTACTGGCAAACAGAGAATTCATAATGTCACTTTTACTCCGAGAAAATTGCTGCGCATTATAGCTAATATGGGCTGTATGTCATAAAGTTGAAGGCTTATTTTCATTCGAGGGGCTGTACAGTGGTCACGTTAACCCGACTTTTTATTCATCCGGTTAAATCAATGCGCGGCATTGGGCTTACGCATGCCCTGGCAGATATTAGCGGTCTCGCCTTTGATCGCATATTTATGATCACTGAACCTGACGGAACGTTCATAACTGCCCGCCAGTTCCCACAAATGGTCCGTTTTACGCCTTCCCCATTCCACGATGGGCTGCATCTTACAGCTCCAGATGGCAGCAGCGCGCTCGTGCGATTTGCCGATTTCGCTAGCCAGGATGCGCCGACGGAAGTATGGGGAAACCATTTTACCGCGCGTATTGCGCCAGCGGCTATCAACCAGTGGCTTAGCGGCTTTTTCTCCCGTGAAGTACAGTTACGCTGGGTCGGCCCGCAGCTGACGCGCCGTGTAAAACGCCATGTTGATGTTCCTTTATCCTTCGCTGATGGTTATCCCTATCTGCTGGCCAACGAAGCATCCCTGCGCGATCTGCAACAGCGCTGTCCGGCAAGCGTCAAAATGGAACAGTTTCGCCCCAATATAGTAGTTTCGGGAGCTGGTGCCTGGGAAGAAGATACCTGGAAAGTGATTCGTATTGGCGACGTCATTTTTGATGTAGCAAAACCCTGTAGCCGCTGTATTTTCACGACAGTTAGCCCGGAAAAAGGCCAGAAACATCCATCCGGTGAACCGCTTGCCACACTCCAAACCTTCCGCACTGCGGTAGATAACGGCGATGTCGATTTCGGTCAGAATCTTATCGCGCGTAACAGTGGCGTTATTCGCGTCGGCGATGAGGTAGAAATTTTGGCAACCGGCCCCGCCAGAGCGTACGGCGCGGCTGAATCAGACGAAACTACACCCGAACAACAACCTGATGCCACGGTGCTTATTGACTGGCAGGGACAGACCTTTCGCGGAAATAATCAACAGGTATTGCTTGAGCAATTGGAAAACCAGGGTATCCGGGTTCCCTATTCATGCCGGGCAGGCATTTGCGGATGCTGTCGAATTCGACTGGTAGAAGGCGAAGTTAGCCCGTTGAAGAAATCAGCGATGGGGGACGACGGAACGATTCTGTGCTGTAGCTGTGTTCCCAAAACAGCAATCAGGCTGGAGAGCTAAACCGCCTGCTCAAGGCTGAAACTGTCAACAACGGCCTGCGGTTTCAGTCTGTCATTCATTATTTTAATTGCATCGCCAAGCTGCATCGTACGCCCGGCGATAACCACGCCAGGTTGCGCAAGCAGGCAAAGCGCGGCGTTTTCACCCGGCTCAACCACTAACAGGTTTACCTGTTCATCGGTATCGCTTAAATCAACACAGGCTGCGTCACCCACGACCGGCGACCAGTTAATACCGTGTGCGACAAAGTGCCAGCTTTTTGGCATTTGCGGTTTGAGATAACGAATCGCCACCAGCGCATTAAGCACCAGTTCCGCTTTTTGTTCTTTGGCTAAATCCAGGTAGCGACATTTTTCTTCAAAGGAAAAATAAAGCGCGGCGTCATCAACACAAAAACCTGACGGAGAAAATGCATCAGGAGTGAGCATTTTACGAGCAAAACGCGAACGGAATAACATGCCATTGGCTAAATCGAGCATCATACGATCGTGCTCTTCATCATAATACCAGCGCCAGTTATCGTCGGGTTTAATTCGCATCAGTTTCTCTCCTTTCCTTAATCATCACCGTTACGACAGTATCCTTTTGCCGCTTCGTTTATTGCCCTAATAATAAAAGCTCAGAATGTTTAAATAAGCAACAGTAAAGGAATATAAAACAACCAGGGCTAGAAATAAAGCCCTGGTTTGTGATTAAGGTAGCATTCAGATATTGCTGACGATTTCTTTTATCAACGGCGGACCTTTAAAAATAAAGCCCGAATAAATCTGTACGAGGGTTGCACCAGCAGCTATTTTCTCACGTGCAGCAATCACCGAGTCGATACCACCAACACCAATAATCGGCAGCTGACCTTTTAATTCCTGAGACAACTGGCGAATAATTTCTGTACTTTTTAATTGCAACGGTCGACCGCTCAGACCACCCATTTGATCGCAATTTTTCATTCCCTGAACAAGAGAACGATCGAGGGTGGTGTTAGTCGCAATTACGCCATCAATATTATGACGAACTAAACTATCGGCGACCTGGATCAGTTCTTCCACAGAAAGATCCGGCGCGATCTTTACCGTCACCGGAACATATTTATGGTGGATCGCTTGCAGATCGTTTTGCTTATTTTTAATTGCCGTCAGGAGATCGTCCAGCGCCTCGCCGTATTGCAGCGTACGTAATCCCGGCGTATTAGGCGAAGAGATATTAATCGCGATATAACCAGCATAAGCATAGACTTTTTCCATACAAATCAGATAGTCATCTTTGCCGTTCTCTACTGGGGTATCTTTGTTCTTACCAATATTAATACCCAGAATACCGTCGAAATGCGATTTTTTAACGTTCTCAACCAGGTTATCAACCCCGTGGTTATTAAACCCCATGCGGTTGATCAAACCTTCTGCATCGACCAGACGGAACAGACGCGGTTTATCGTTACCCGGCTGAGGGCGTGGCGTCACGGTACCAATCTCAATGGAACCAAATCCCATCGCGCCGAGTGCGTCAATGCACTCCCCGTCTTTATCCAGTCCGGCAGCAAGCCCGAGTGGATTTTTAAACGTCAGCCCCATACAGGTAACCGGTTTTGCGGGTACTTTCTGGCGGACAAGCGCTTCGAGCGGCGTGCCGGTAATGCGACGTAATTGCTGGAATGTCAATTCATGGGCGCGCTCTGGATCGAGCTGAAAAAGGGCTTTACGAACGAAGGGGTAGTACATGAACTCTCCTGGATTCCCGGTGTGCAAACCGGGGGCGTATTATGTGCGATCGCGAGCAAAAAGGGAATTGACCTGCGGCAATAAATAGCAATCGTTTTCCTCGCCCCTGCCTTTTTATTCAATTTCCAACTTTTCTATCTCGTATAAATCATTTCGATATACAAAGCCTCTCTGCCAGACTGCATAAATTGTTATCAATGTTAATTAAAAGCAAACAATTGGTTATAAGGGGAGAATGAAATTATGCGCGTCATCACTCTGGCGGGGAGCCCTCGCTTTCCTTCTCGCTCCAGTGCGTTACTGGAATATGCCCGAGAAAAACTAAACGATCAGGATGTCGAAATCTTTCACTGGAATCTGCACAACTTTACCCCGGAAGACCTGATCTATGCCCGTTTCGACAGTCCGGCGCTGAACACATTTATCGAACAACTGCAGGATGCTGACGGGCTGATTGTCGCAACCCCGGTCTATAAAGCCGCTTACTCTGGCGCACTGAAAACGCTGCTCGATTTGCTCCCCGAGCGGGCGCTGGAAGGAAAAGTGGTTTTGCCGTTGGCGACCGGCGGCAGCGTGGCGCATTTACTTGCCGTCGATTACGCGCTGAAACCGGTACTGAGCGCATTAAAGGCCCAGGAAATCCTGCACGGTGTGTTTGCCGATGATTCACAGGTGATTGATTATCAGCATAAACCTCAGTTTACGCCCAACCTTCAGCAGCGTCTGGACAGTGCGCTCGATACCTTCTGGCTGGCGTTGCATCGTCGCGATGTCCAACTTCCTCAACTGAACACCCTGCGAGGTGCCGCTCATGCTTGATTTTCTCAGGCGTCACACGTCATGGCTGGCACTGACCGGGCTGTTGTCGCTGTCAACGCTGGGGCATGCCGCAGAATCGGCCCCCGATGCCCTGCGTATTGGTTACCAGAAAGGAAGCGTCAGTATGGTGCTGGCCAAAAGCCATCAGCTACTCGAGAAACGCTATCCGCAGACTAAAATCTCGTGGGTCGAATTCCCGGCTGGACCGCAAATGCTGGAAGCACTCAATATCGGCAGTATCGATCTCGGCAGTACCGGTGACATTCCGCCGATCTTCGCCCAGGCAGCCGGGGCCGATCTGGTTTACGTGGGCGTCGAGCCGCCCAAACCGAAAGCCGAAGTGATTCTGGTGCCAAAAAATAGCCCGATCCAGAGCGTCGCGCAGCTTAAAGGACATAAAGTCGCCTTCCAGAAAGGCTCCAGCGCCCACAATTTACTGCTCCGGGCGCTGCAACAGGCCGGACTGAAATTTACCGATATTCAACCGACGTATCTGACTCCCGCCGATGCGCGAGCGGCCTTTCAGCAAGGAAACGTGGATGCGTGGGCTATCTGGGATCCCTATTATTCCGCCGCGTTACTGCAAGGTGATGTACGCGTACTGAAGGACGGCTCAGACCTCAAGCAAACCGGTTCGTTTTATCTCGCCGCCCGTCCTTATGCCGAGAAAAATGGCGCTTTTGTACTTGGCGTACTGGATACCTTTAGCCAGGCCGATGCGTTAACGCTCAGTCAGCGCCAGCAAAGCATTACCCTGCTGGCCAAAACCATGGGGCTGCCCGAACCGGTGATTGCGTCTTATCTGGATCACCGTCCGCCAACCACCATTGTGCCAGTCAACGCCTCTGTTGCTGCCCTGCAACAACAAACCGCCGATCTGTTTTATGACAACCGTTTGGTACCGAAAAAAATCGATATTCGCCAGCGTATCTGGCAACCCACTCAGCAGGCAGGAGAAAAATTATGAGTCTGAATATGTTCTGGTTTTTACCCACCCACGGTGACGGTCATTATCTTGGAACGGAAGAAGGTTCGCGCCCGGTCGATCACAGTTATCTGCAACAAATCGCGCAAACGGCCGATCGTCTTGGATTTACCGGCGTCCTGATCCCAACCGGTCGCTCTTGCGAAGATGCCTGGCTGGTCGCCGCTTCGATGATCCCGGTCACCCAGAGATTAAAGTTTCTGGTCGCGCTGCGCCCAAGCGTCACCTCGCCAACGGTTGCCGCACGTCAGGCTGCTACGCTCGACAGACTCTCAAATGGCCGGGCGTTATTTAATCTGGTGACCGGCAGCGATCCGCAGGAGCTGGCAGGCGACGGCGTGTTCCTCGATCACACAGAACGATATGAAGCCTCTGCTGAATTTACTCAGGTCTGGCGGCGACTGCTGCAAGGTGAAACGGTGGATTTCAACGGCAAACATATTCATGTTCGCGGCGCGAAGCTGTTTTTCCCTCCCGTACAACAACCCCAGCCACCGCTTTATTTCGGCGGCTCGTCTGATGTCGCACAAGACCTTGCTGCCGAGCAGGTTGATCTCTATCTGACCTGGGGCGAGCCCCCTGAGCAGGTGAAAGCGAAGATTGAACAGGTGCGAGCCAAAGCGGCGGCGCTCGGGCGCAAGATCCGCTTTGGTATTCGTCTGCATGTGATCGTACGGGAGACAACCCACGAGGCGTGGCAGGCAGCGGATCGTCTGATAGCCCACCTTGATGACGACACCATTGCCAAAGCCCAGGCCGCCTTCTCAAGAACGGATTCGGTTGGTCAGCAGCGAATGGCTGCACTGCACAATGGTAAACGCGACAAACTGGAAATTAGTCCGAACCTGTGGGCAGGCGTTGGACTGGTACGCGGTGGTGCGGGTACCGCGCTGGTCGGAGATGGTCCGACTGTCGCGGCGCGTATCAACGAGTATGCCGCGCTGGGAATCGACAGCTTTGTGTTGTCCGGATACCCACATCTGGAAGAGGCATACAAGGTTGGCGAGCTGCTGTTCCCGCATCTGGATGTTGCTATACCGGAAATTCCGCAGCCGCAATACCTGCAACAACAAGGTGAAGCGGTGGCAAACGAATTTATCCCGCGCAAAGTCGCGCAAAGTTAAGGAGCGGCTAATGGCAACGCCGAAAAACAGATGGTTATTACGCCTCGCGCCCTGGTTTTTACCGGTAGGTTTGGTGGCGCTCTGGCAGCTCGCATCTTCAATGGGCTGGCTGTCCACTCGCATTCTGCCCTCTCCGGAAGGTGTTATCGAAGCTTTCTGGACGCTTTCCGCCAGTGGCGAGCTTTGGCAGCATCTGGCCATCAGTTCCTGGCGCGCGCTGATCGGATTCTCCATCGGTGGATCGATTGGCCTGACACTGGGACTTATCAGCGGTCTTTCGCGTTGGGGAGAACGCCTGCTGGACACCTCGGTGCAGATGCTGCGTAACGTACCGCATCTGGCGCTGATCCCGCTGGTGATTTTGTGGTTCGGCATTGATGAATCCGCCAAGATCTTTCTCGTGGCGTTGGGCACGCTGTTCCCAATTTACATCAACACCTGGCATGGGATCCGTAGTATCGATCGTGGGCTGGTAGAAATGGCGCGCAGCTATGGATTATCCGGCTTTTCACTGTTTGTTCATGTGATCCTCCCCGGCGCCCTGCCCTCGATTATGGTCGGCGTGCGTTTTGCTCTCGGGCTGATGTGGCTGACGCTGATTGTGGCGGAAACTATTTCTGCCAATGCAGGTATTGGTTACCTGGCGATGAACGCCCGCGAATTGCTGCAAACCGATGTGGTCGTGGTGGCCATTATTCTCTACGCCCTGCTCGGCAAACTTGCCGACGTCAGCGCCCAATTGCTGGAGCGAGTCTGGCTACGCTGGCATCCGGCTTACCATGTAAAGGAGGCTACCGTATGAATACCGCTCGCCTGAACCAGGGTACACCGCTGTTGCTGAGCGCCGTGACAAAACAATACGCCGCCAATACAGTGCTCAATCAATTAGATTTGCATATTCCGGCCGGACAGTTTGTTGCCGTGGTTGGCCGCAGCGGCGGTGGTAAAAGTACTTTGCTGCGTCTGCTGGCAGGGCTGGAATCGCCGACCTCAGGCGCATTACTTGCCGGAACCACCCCACTGGCGGAAATTCAGGATGATACGCGTATGATGTTCCAGGATGCGCGTCTGCTGCCATGGAAGACGGTTATCGATAATGTGGGCCTGGGTCTGAAAGGTCAGTGGCGCGATGCGGCCCGAGATGCGCTGGCCGCAGTTGGGTTGGAGAGTCGTGCTCGCGAATGGCCGGCTGCGCTGTCCGGTGGACAAAAACAGCGTGTGGCCCTGGCGCGGGCATTAATTCATCGCCCCGGTTTGCTGCTGCTGGACGAACCCCTCGGCGCTCTGGATGCCCTAACCCGCCTTGAAATGCAGGATCTGATTGTTTCTTTATGGCAAGAGCACGGCTTTACCGTACTGTTGGTCACTCATGACGTCAGCGAAGCGGTGGCAATGGCCGATCGCGTATTGCTGATTGAGGATGGAAAAATCGGGCTGGATTTAACGGTGGATATTCAGCGCCCCCGCCGTTTGGGATCGGTACGGTTAGCCGATCTGGAAGCGGAAGTGTTGAACCGGGTTATGAAACGCGGCAAGACGGAACAACCGATCCTTCGACATGGATAACCGCTCAGAAAACCAGGCCCGGTAGCGCTTACCGGGCCTTTTGCCGGATGGCGGCGTTACCGCCTTATCCGGCCTACTAAACTACAGGTCAACATTTCAGGCTAACGCTTTGTCAATCTTCTCGAACAGATCGCCGGAGAGATTCTCCAGACCTTTCAGCTGTTCCAGCGCCGCACGCATTTTCGCCTGACGTTTTGCATCATAACGTTTTAAGCGAATCAGCGGCTCAATCAGACGTGACGCCACCTGCGGGTTACGACTATTAAGCTCAGTCAACATGTCGACCAGGAACTGATATCCACTACCATCTTCCGCATGGAATGCCGCCGGGTTGCTACCTGCAAAGGCACCGATCAGCGAACGGATTCGGTTCGGGTTACTCATACTGAAAGAGCGATGCTTCAGCAGGCCGCGTACCGTTTCCAGCACGTTTTTCGCCGGGCTGGTGGATTGCAGGATAAACCATTTGTCCATCACCAGACCGTCATGGTGCCACTTATCGTCATACTCCTGCATTAGCGCGTCGCGACAAGGTAGCTGCGCCGCCACTGCCGCGGATAGAGCCGCCAGCGCATCGGTCATATTGTTCGCTTCACGATACTGCTTGCTTACCAGCGTGTCAGCCAGATGGGTTTCGCCAAAGGCCAGGAAACGCAGGCAGGCATTGCGCAGCGTACGCTTGCCAATATCGGCATGCTCAACGCGGTACTCATCAAGATGATTAGCGTTATAGATGGCGAGGAATTCATCTGCCAGCTCGGCCGCCAGCGTGCGGGTTAACGCTTCGCGTACTTCGGTTATCGCCACCGGATCGATGATGTCGAACAGTTCGGCTATTTCATTTACTGAAGGCAGCGTCAGGATCTCTGCCGCCAGCGCCGGATCGATTTTCTCATCCAGTAAAATTGCGCGGAATGCATCAGCCACGTGTACCGGCAGCGACAGTGGTTGTCCCTGCTGATGACGGGCAACGTTAAGCTTAATATAGGTCGCCAGCAGGCTTTGCGCCGCGTCCCAACGAGAGAAATCGTTACGCGCATGACGCATCAGGAAGGTCAGCTGCTGATCGCTCCATTTGTATTCCAGTTTTACCGGCGCGGAGAATTCGCACAGCAGCGCCGGAACCGGCTGGAAGTAGACGTTATCAAAGACAAACGTCTGCTCTGCCTGGGTGACGTTGAGTACAGAATTCACCGGGTGCCCGCCTTTTTGTAGCGGGATCACTTTCCCTTCGTTGTCATACAACTCGAGGGCGAAAGGAATATGCAGCGGCTGTTTTTCGGCCTGATCCGGCGTGGCCGGCGTGCGCTGGCTGATCGTCAGCGTGTACTGCTCAGTTGACGGATTGTAGTCATCACGCACGGTCAGAATCGGCGTACCGGACTGACTGTACCAGCGGCGGAAATGGGAGAGATCAACGTTAGAAGCATCTTCCATCGCCTGCACGAAATCATCACAGGTTGCAGCACTGCCGTCATGACGCTCAAAGTAAAGTTGCATCCCTTTCTGGAAGTTAGCCTCACCGAGCAGGGTGTGGATCATACGAATGACTTCAGCGCCCTTTTCGTACACGGTCAGGGTATAGAAGTTGTTCATTTCAATGACCATATCCGGACGGATAGGATGCGCCATCGGGCTGGCATCTTCAGCAAACTGCAGACCACGCATGGTGCGCACATTGCTGATGCGGTTTACCGCGCGTGAGCCGAGATCGGAACTGAACTCTTGATCGCGGAACACAGTTAAGCCTTCTTTCAGGCTCAACTGGAACCAGTCACGGCAGGTCACACGGTTGCCGGTCCAGTTGTGAAAATACTCATGACCGATAACGCGCTCAATATCGAGGTAGTCTTTGTCGGTGGCGGTATCGGTACGTGCCAGCACATATTTGGAGTTAAAGATGTTCAGACCTTTATTCTCCATCGCGCCCATGTTGAAGAAATCCACAGCGACAATCATATAGATGTCGAGGTCATACTCGAGGCCAAAGCGCTCTTCATCCCATTTCATGGAGTTTTTCAGCGAGGTCATCGCCCACGGCGCGCGGTCAAGGTTGCCGCGATCGACGTACAGTTCCAGCGCCACTTCACGCCCGGAACGGGTGATAAAGGTATCGCGCAGAACGTCAAAATCACCGGCTACCAACGCAAACAGATAGCACGGTTTCGGGAACGGATCTTGCCACTGTACCCAGTGACGACCATTTTCCAGTTCGCCCTGCGCCACACGGTTGCCGTTGGAGAGCAGGAACGGATATTGGGTTTTATCGGCGATAATTTTGGTGGTAAAACGCGCCAGAACATCGGGTCTGTCGAGATACCAGGTAATATGGCGGAACCCTTCCGCTTCACACTGGGTGCACAGCGCTTCGCCAGACTTGTACAGCCCTTCCAGCGCGGTATTGGGCGCTGGGCTAATTTCATTCACGATACGCAGTGTAAAACGTTCCGGCAACTGACTAATGACCAGAGCGCCCTCTTCTTCTTTATACTCTGTCCACGGCTCGTCGTTCACGTGGATCGACACCAGGGTCAGATCTTCGCCATTCAGGCGCAGGGGCACATCGGACGCGCCATGACGGACAGCCTGGCTCACTGCGGTGACCACGGTTTTTTCAGCATCCAGGTCAAAGGTCAAGTCAATATCAGTAATCTGGTAATCCGGCGCACGATAGTCGTGACGGTATTTGGCTTGTGGCTGTTGTGTCATAAAAAAACCTTTAGCATCTTTAATAGAGTCTCGGCTTCAGTCTATTCCTGTTGCGTAAATCGCGCTACGCAGAATGTTCATCTTTTCAGGCACAAACACCCTTTTTGCTACATTTTCATAACACGTGGCACGAATTGCCCTCGACCAGAAAGAGAGCTTATGGTGTGATCGGGGTTCAATAAATCGCTAAACAGGGTATACTCCAGCGGTTTTCTTAGTTGTTTATTGTACTAAACGCTCCCGTGAGAGGATGCTACTGCGCACCTATGACACAATTCGCTTCTCCTGTTCTGCACTCGCTGCTGGATACAGACGCTTATAAGTTGCATATGCAGCAAGCCGTTTTTCACCACTACTATGATGTACAAGTAGCGGCTGAATTTCGTTGCCGTGGCGATGACCTGCTCGGTATTTATGCCGATTCTATTCGTGAGCAGGTGAATGCTATGCAGCACCTGCGACTGCAGGAGGATGAGTACCAGTGGCTCTCCGGCCTGCCTTTCTTTAAAGCTGATTACCTCACCTGGTTACGTGATTTCCGCTATAACCCGGAACAGGTTCACGTCACCAATGATAACGGCAAGCTAAACATCCGCTTAACCGGTCCGTGGCGTGAAGTGATCATGTGGGAAGTCCCTCTGTTAGCTGTGATTAGCGAACTGGTACACCGTTACCGTTCACCTGAATCAGGCGTCCCGCAGGCACTCGATGAGCTGGAAAGCAAACTAGTAGAATTCTCTGCTTTAACGAAAGATGTCGATATGTCCCGCTTCCATTTGATGGATTTCGGTACGCGTCGTCGTTTTTCGCGCGAAGTACAGCAGGCTATCGTTAAACGCCTGCAGCAAGAGCCCTGGTTTGTCGGCACCAGTAACTACGATCTGGCCCGCCGCCTGTCATTAACCCCAATGGGTACGCAGGCGCATGAGTGGTTCCAGGCTCATCAGCAAATCAGTCCAGAACTTGCCACCAGCCAGCGCGTAGCCCTGGCAGCCTGGTTAAATGAATACCCTGATCAACTCGGCATTGCATTGACCGATTGCATCACCATGGACGCATTTTTACGCGACTTTGGCGTTGAGTTCGCTACCCGCTACCAAGGGTTACGCCATGACTCAGGCGATCCGGTGGAATGGGGTGAAAAAGCCATCGCCCATTATGAAAAACTGGGTATTGATCCGCTAAGCAAAACGCTGGTCTTCTCAGATAATCTCGATCTGAAAAAAGCGATTGAACTCTACCGCCACTTCTCTTCCCGTTTACAGTTGAGTTTTGGTATTGGGACACGGCTAACATGCGACATTCCGCAGGTTAAGCCACTCAATATTGTGATCAAGCTGGTGGAATGTAACGGCAAACCGGTGGCGAAGTTATCTGACAGCCCGGGTAAAACCATCTGCCACGATAAAGCATTTGTTCGTGCACTGCGCAAAGCCTTCGATCTCCCGCATATCAAAAAAGCCAGTTAAGCCTTCCAGGGAGCCATTTTGGCTCCCTTTTTCGCGTTTATTTCCGAAATCTTTCACTCCAGCTACGAATTCTGCTTGTCTGATTGCAGATGCCAGGTAACATAGGTATCCCCCCATTACGGGTGGACATGTGTTTATATATCCGACTATTAACAGAGAGAATATTATGAGCGTTGTGCCTGTAGCCGACGTACTCCAGGGCCGCGTAGCCGTTGACAGCGAAGTCACCGTGCGCGGATGGGTGCGTACCCGCCGAGATTCAAAAGCTGGCATCTCCTTCCTCGCCGTTTATGACGGTTCCTGCTTTGATCCTGTACAGGCCGTCATCAATAATTCTCTGCCCAATTACAATCAGGACGTACTGCGCCTGACGACGGGTTGTTCAGTTATCGTAACGGGTAAAGTCGTTGCATCTCCTGGACAAGGACAGAGCTTTGAAATTCAGGCCACTGAGGTTGAAGTAACGGGCTGGGTTGAAGATCCTGACACTTACCCAATGGCAGCTAAGCGTCACAGCATTGAGTATCTGCGTGAAGTGGCGCACATGCGTCCGCGTACCAACATGATTGGTGCGGTAGCGCGTGTACGTCATACGCTGGCGCAGGCTCTGCATCGTTTCTTCCACGAGCAGGGTTTCTTTTGGGTATCGACTCCGTTGATCACCGCTTCCGATACGGAAGGTGCCGGTGAAATGTTCCGTGTTTCTACGCTGGATCTGGAAAACCTGCCGCGTAACGATCAGGGCAAAGTCGATTTCGACAAAGACTTCTTTGGTAAAGAGGCCTTCCTGACCGTTTCCGGTCAGCTGAACGGTGAAACCTACGCCTGCGCCCTGTCTAAAATTTATACTTTTGGCCCGACATTCCGTGCAGAAAACTCTAACACCAGTCGTCACCTGGCAGAGTTCTGGATGCTGGAACCAGAAGTGGCTTTTGCTGACCTGAATGATGTTGCAGGCCTGGCTGAAGCGATGCTGAAGTACGCGTTTAAAGCCGTACTGGCAGAGCGTGCGGATGATATGAAATTCTTCGCTGAACGTGTCGACAAGGACGCGATTTCACGCCTGGAACGTTTCATTGACGCTGACTTCGCGCAGGTGGATTACACCGACGCGGTAAGCATTCTGGAAAAATGCGGTAAACAGTTCGAAAACCCGGTTTACTGGGGTGTGGATCTGTCTTCTGAGCATGAACGTTACCTTGCTGAAGAGCACTTTAAAGCGCCGGTGGTAGTGAAAAACTACCCGAAAGATATCAAAGCGTTTTATATGCGCCTTAACGAAGACGGTAAAACCGTTGCTGCAATGGACGTACTGGCCCCGGGAATCGGTGAAATCATCGGTGGTTCTCAGCGTGAAGAGCGCCTGGACGTGCTGGATGCCCGTATGCTGGAAATGGGTCTGAACAAAGAGGATTACTGGTGGTATCGCGACCTGCGTCGCTACGGTACCGTTCCGCATTCCGGCTTCGGATTGGGCTTCGAGCGTCTGATCGCTTACGTCACCGGCGTACAGAACGTCCGTGATGTTATTCCGTTCCCGCGTACTCCACGTAACGCCACCTTCTAAACGTGCGTTATTGTTTCAAAGGCCAGCATTGCTGGCCTTTTTTATACCCTTTTAGTGCTATCTGGATACCCATCTCACGTTAAACACAACCTTTCAATCCCCTCCACCTGTTACGTAATATTTCATCGCAACACATTTGCACAAAAAATAATCAGCAATTTTATTGTGGATTAGCATTTTCTGATTAAATAGTACATTTTTTAACCTCTCGCACGGCATTCCAGACGTCCAAAAATCGTTACCTGTAAAATCCGAACTTTCCGGCATAACGGATAAAAAATGACCTTAGCAAAATTAAACATAAGAAAATCATATAAATAGAAATAAAAACGAGAATTTTAAGCGCAGGGGCATTCGAAGTTTGACGCTGTTCACAAAGTTGCACAAAAATAACATCTTGTTACACATTTTTTCTTTTTGAAACTAAATCTTTATATTTGTAGCACTTTGACGGTAGCGAAACGGTAGTTTGAATGGAAAGATGCCTGTCAGACACATAAAGACACCAAACTCTCATCAATAGTTCCGTAAATTTTGATTGACGGAATTTATTGGCGGCAGTGGCAGGTGTCATATAAAAACCGATGAGGGTAATAAATAATGATGAAGCGCAATATTCTGGCAGTGGTTATCCCTGCTCTGCTGGTAGCCGGGGCAGCTAACGCTGCAGAAGTTTATAACAAAGATGGCAACAAAGTAGACGTATACGGTAAAGCCGTTGGTCTGCACTATTTTTCCAAGCACAACGGTGAAAATGCCTACGCTGCTAACGGCGATCAGACATACGCCCGTCTTGGTTTCCTCAGATTAACGACCAACTGACCGGTTACGGCCAGTGGGAATACCAGTTCAGCGGCAATAACTCCGAAGGTGGTAGTGACGCTCAGAACGGTAACAAAACTCGTCTGGCATTTGCCGGTCTGAAATTCGGCGACGCGGGCTCCTTCGACTACGGTCGTAACTACGGCGTCGTATACGATGCACTGGGTTACACCGATATGCTGCCAGAATTCGGTGGTGATACCGCTGCTTCTGACCAGTTCTTCTCCCAGCGTAACGGCGGTCTCGCAACCTACCGTAACGCCAACTTCTTCGGTCTGGTTGAAGGCCTGAACTTCGCCGTTCAGTACCTGGGCAAAAACGAGCGTGATGACGTTCGTCGCTCTAACGGCGATGGCGTTGGCGGTTCTATCAGCTACGAATTCGACGGCTTCGGTATCGTAGGTGCTTATGGTGCGGCTGACCGTACCGATGCCCAGCAGAACCCGGCTCTGCGCGGCCATGGCGACAAAGCTGAGCAGTGGGCGACTGGCGTTAAGTACGATGCGAACAACATCTACCTGGCGGCGAACTACAGCGAAACCCGTAACGCTACCCGTATCTCTAACGGTTATGCTAACAAAACTGAAGACGTACTGTTGGTTGCTCAGTACCAGTTCGACTTCGGCCTGCGTCCGTCCCTCGCCTATACCAAATCTAAAGGTAAGGACATTGAAGGTATCGGTGACGTAGATCTGGTGAACTACTTCGAAGTGGGTGCGACTTACTACTTCAACAAAAACATGTCCACCTATGTTGATTACATCATCAACCAGATCGATTCTGACAACAAACTGGGCGTAGGCTCTGACGACACCGTAGCAGTCGGTATCGTTTACCAGTTCTAATAGCAGACCTCTTTGTTAAATGCCTATAAAACAGGACTTCGGTCCTGTTTTTTTATATCTGCTAGCGAATTCTTGCGTCTTAAAAAAACACCTCAGCTTTTCGTCAGTAACGGTTGGCATTTTGTAAATCTACCGTTAACCTGATAGCGGACTTCCCTTCTGTAATCACTATGGAACCTCGTCATGTTTGAGAACATTACCGCCGCTCCTGCCGACCCCATTTTGGGTCTGGCTGATTTGTTTCGTGCCGATGACCGCCCTGGAAAAATAAACCTCGGGATCGGTGTATATAAAGATGAGACAGGCAAAACGCCGGTGCTGACCAGCGTTAAAAAAGCCGAGCAATATATACTGGAAAATGAAACCACCAAAAATTACCTTGGCATTGACGGTATTCCAGAGTTTGGTCGCTGCACTCAGGAATTACTGTTTGGTAAAGAAAGTTCGCTGATCAACGATAAGCGTGCACGTACCGCACAGACCCCTGGCGGCACTGGTGCACTGCGTGTGGCAGCTGATTTCCTGGCAAAAAATACGTCGGCTAAACGCGTATGGGTGAGCAATCCAAGCTGGCCGAACCATAAGAGCGTCTTTAACTCTGCAGGCCTGGAAGTTTGTGAATACAACTATTACGATGCAGCAAACCACTCGTTAGATTTTGATGCGCTGCTGGCAAGCCTCAGCGAAGCGCAGGCTGGCGACGTAGTGCTATTCCACGGCTGCTGCCATAACCCTACCGGCATCGATCCTACGCTGGAACAGTGGCAAACACTGGCTCAGATGTCTGTCGAAAAAGGTTGGTTACCGCTGTTTGACTTCGCATACCAGGGCTTTGCCCGTGGTCTGGAAGAAGATGCAGAAGGTCTGCGCGCATTTGCGGCTCTGCACAAAGAGCTGATCGTTGCCAGCTCCTACTCCAAGAACTTTGGACTGTACAATGAGCGTGTAGGCGCCTGTACGCTGGTTGCTGCCGATGCTGAAACCGTTGACCGTGCGTTCAGCCAAATGAAATCAGCCATTCGCGCTAACTATTCCAACCCACCAGCACACGGTGCATCCGTAGTGGCCACGATTCTGAGCAACGACGCGCTGCGTGCCATCTGGGAACAGGAACTGACTGATATGCGCCAGCGCATTCAGCGCATGCGTTTACTGTTTGTGAATACGTTGCAAGAGAAAGGTGCAAACCGCGACTTCAGCTTTATCATCAAACAGAACGGCATGTTCTCGTTTAGCGGCCTGACCAAAGAGCAGGTTCTGCGTCTGCGTGAAGAGTTTGGTGTCTACGCTGTCGCTTCCGGACGCGTAAACGTGGCAGGAATGACGCCAGACAACATGGCGCCGCTGTGCGAAGCGATTGTTGCAGTACTGTAATCTATCGCGCACAAAAAAGGCCGCAAATGCGGCCTTTTTATTTATTAAACGAATTACCAGACAGGCATTTCATCTTGCAGGAACGGGTTATGTAGCCGTTCGTTACCCAGCGTAGAAAGTGGGCCGTGCCCCGGAATAAACGTTACGTCATCGCCTAACGGCAATAGTTTACGTTTAATCGAATCGATCAGTTGGCTGTGATCACCGCGCGGGAAATCGCTGCGCCCTACGCCACCTTTGAAAATCACGTCACCAGAAATCAGTAACTTTGATTGCTCATCAAAGAAGACCACATGTCCCGGTGTATGACCCGGACAATGCAGAACCTGTAACGTCACGTTGCCAACGCTTATCCTGTCACCTTCATTCAACCAGCGATCGGGCGTCAGCGGCTCACAATCGCCCAGGCCAAACATGCGGCTCTGAGCAGGGAGTCCCTGTAACCAGAACTCATCTTCTTTTTCCGGGCCAATAACCGGTACACCATAATGCTGTGCCAGTTCAGCCGCCGCGCCTACGTGATCAAGATGACCATGGGTAAGCAGGATCTGCATAAGCGTCAGACCGCTGGCATCCACTTCCTGTTTGATTTTCTCGGCATCGCCGCCGGGATCGACCAGCGCGGCCAGACGAGTCTGCTCACACCAGATTAGCGAGCAGTTCTGGGCGAAGGCAGTGACCGGAATAATACGATAGTTCATACAGCTCCTGTTTCATTAAGCTTATGGATCACCAGTGCCGTGCAGGGCCGGTGTCAATATGCACAAAGTTACTGCTGGGGTAGTATCCTACACCACCTGCGCGCATAGATAACGCAGCTTTGCGAATATTACTTAATGCGATGCCTTCAATATGGAAATCCATGGCCTGACCTTTAGTGTGGTAGCTTTTCTTGGCCACACCACGGCTACGTGCACGGAGTTCATTATTGGTATCGATAGAGCGATAGCCTGAAATCAGCTGTACGGGTTTACGCGTGCCCAGCAGGCCCTGCAGACGGAAGAGTTGATCAAACAGTCCCGGGTCAATGGATTTCACTTTATTGGCCCGAAAATCACGGAAAAAGTGGTTAAGTTTTGCTAATTCGTCCTGAATATAGCCCCTGCCATCAAAAAAC
This sequence comes from Citrobacter freundii complex sp. 2024EL-00216, assembly GCF_043945515.1. Taxonomy (NCBI): domain Bacteria; kingdom Pseudomonadati; phylum Pseudomonadota; class Gammaproteobacteria; order Enterobacterales; family Enterobacteriaceae; genus Citrobacter; species Citrobacter freundii complex sp. 2024EL-00216. The sequence goes on from NZ_JBIMRA010000001.1 coordinate 67,774, forward strand.
TCTGCTTTTATTGACTCACCGGTATGCAGGTTATTCAGAGTCAATATACGCGGACGTGGGGTAGAGAGTGTTGCAAACGCAGGCGTAGGCAAGATGGCAGCGCCGAGGGCAATACCACCAAGCGCCAGCAGTTTGCGGCGATTAGCGTCAAATTTGTCCATGGTATTAAGGTCTACAAGGTCAATGTTATCGTATGTATGCTCTAGCGCACGCGGGAAACCTTATCTGGCTAAGTAGTCCACGTCAAGGCTCCCACCCCCAGGAAATACGGGGCTCACAGCCATTTTGCCCCGTTTCCAGCATAACTTACGACAATCATTTTCCTCGAACTGCTTCATTTATCTGATTAATTGCTCGGCTTTTGACACAATTTGTGCGCTGGATCGCGCTGTCAGATCGTAATTGTAAATATCTGTACGATACTGCGTGCGCCCATCAGGGCCGACAAATGCGGTCAGATAGTAGAGGTTGACCGGGATATTCTGGCGAATATTCACGTACCGCGTATCCCCTTGCTTCAGGGCATCCGAGATGCGCGTATCATTCCAGCCCGCATCCTGTAGCAGCATATTTGCCAGCTCAGAGGCCTTATTCACCCGCACGCAGCCGGAGCTTAATGCCCGCGTATCCTTCTGGAACAGATTGTGGTTCGGCGTGTCGTGCAGATAAATAGCGTCCGAACTCGGCATGTTGAATTTATAGCGTCCGAGCGAGTTACGCGCTCCCGGAGCCTGCTGGAAGCGGAACGGCAGATTGGAGGCAGTGATGGTAGCCCAGTCTACCTGCCACGGATCTATCGTTTCTTTGCTGTTCCAGCCGCGCAACACGGTATAACCGTGACGCTCAAGATACCCCGGATCATTCCAGACCTTAGGCAGGATATCTTTTCGGGCCAGCGTTGGCGGCACGTTCCACGGCGGGTTAACGACTACGTTATTCAGCGCGCTGCTCATCATCGGCGTTTTACGATCGGGACGCCCGACAATAACGCGCGAGGCCAGCACCTGATTGCCATTCTGATAATAAACCAGCGAATAGGCAGGAATGTTCACCATGATACCGGTAGACAGCTCACTCGGCAGCAGGCGCAAGCGCTGAATATTTAACGCCAGCACGCCCGCACGCTGAGCAGGCGTCACGTTCAGCCAGTCACGTGTGGCTGGGCCAATCGCGCCATCTGCGCCAAGTCCCTGCCACGTCTGAAAACGCTTTACCGCATCAACCAATTCACGATCGTAGGTGCCACGACCTTCTTTGCCAGACGTACTGACGGCAGGCTCCAGCATCCCGGTTCGGCGCAAAATTTCACGCAGCGCGGGGATGTCATTACTCCACTCCCCCGGACGCAGCGTTGCTGTACTGATGAGCTGCGGCCAGGGACGTGTATCGCCCACCAGCTTGAGCAGTGATTCATGCATGGCTGCATACTGCGGATGTTGAGGCGCAAGGCTGGTCACAAATGAAGTCAGTTGACCGTTATCCAGTGCGACCTGCCACTGGTTGATGACGGAAATCGGCGGCGTCGTTAGCGCATAGGGCTTATCGCTGTAAAGCCAGCGATTACCTTTGACAGGGATGTTAGCGATAAAGTGCAGATACCCCATCATCGCATCAGAGAGCACGATGTCTCTCGCCTGACCGGTTACTGCCGGGTCAGTCAGAAGTGCAACCCAGGTAGTGAACTGCGGCTGAAAGCCGGCAATTGCGACCTCGGCTAACTGTTGCTGAAATGCCTTTACCGCATCACGATTTTCCCACATCGGCTTCATTTCGCGTGCGGCATACAGCAGTTCCAGCTGGCTCATGTAAACCGGCGTATAACCTGCTGGCAGTTGAGAGTGTATTTCGGCGCGGGCTTTATCGACAGACACGCCTTCTGGCAGCGGTTGAATACCCGCCATGATAGCCGTCGCAGAAGATTGAACCTGCGGCTGCGATAACGCTGTTGGCTGTTCACTGACGGTCGCAGAGCTATCGCCAGGGATCATTTCAGGCTCATCGGCCTGAGCATTGAACAGTGGAGCGAATGTTACGGCCAGGCACAAACTGATTGCCGACAGCCGACGACCACACATTTTATTAAGCAACATCCCTTGCCCCCTGTTTTCTTTATCATACTCTGAATAGCCAGGCCGTCTGTATTCCCCTTTATTCTGACGAGGGTCGGACCTGTAAAACGCCAATACAAACTGAAGTATGACGAGCAAGCCTGTGACGCGTTAGGCTCACCTTTAGTATATAAACATCAAAAACTTTTTGCCTAACCTAATGTAAAGAAGTCTAAAGAAATTACACCAGGCATGAAGTCTTTTCGGAAAAAGATAAGGCGGCCATGTAGCCGTAATGCCAGTCAGTTAGCGCCTCAGTTTCAGTAAACTGGCGGAGGTAAAGAACATGCTATCTCGGAAATAGAGTTCCGTTCACCTCATGCTCATTGTTTCTCTGAAACACGGATTCCCGTGAACGTGTAAAGGGCGTTCTCCGCCACGCCCTTTACAATCCCGGCTCCCGGCGGGAAAATTGTTGCTACGCAATACCCTCCGCTTATTCCTCCTGGCTACCGGGCCGGGCGCGAGGAAGCGTCCCTGCAAAGCGCGCCCTGAGCCAGCATCCATGCTGGCTCTCCCGGCCTTACGGAAACACGTCGGCAATTTTCAGCCGGACCAGCCCACACCTGACCATCTGCGTTTTTGTTTAAACAGCAAAACAGCTTTTACTGAAAGTCAGGGCATTGAAGCGATGACCCCTGTCCGGCTGAAAATCGATGAGGCGTTGACGTCTGCCCGGGACTGCCCGCAGGGATGCGGGCAGAGGGGATGGCCTGCATGGATGCAGGCTCGGCCCCGACCCGACAGGCAGACGGCATAAGACGAATAACTCGCGCAGCGACGATTTTCCCGCCGGGAGCCTGGGTTGCAAGGGAGGTGGCGGTGAGCCTCCCTTGCACGTTCACAGGTATCTGCGCTTCAGAGAAATGACACCACTGAGGTGAACGGAACCCTGAGCAAGAATCACATGTTCATCATACATGCTTAACTGATGAGCATTAGCCATGTAGCCGCCTTTTTACTTATTACTTAGCTTGCCTGCGAGGAGGCATCTTCAGTCCCCGGCAGTGGTTCCGGTAACTGAGGCGCAAATCCGCGCAGCCCCACCACGTGAACGTGTTCGGTGTTCTGGAAGACTTTACGCACCAGTTTGTAGGTGGTGCCTTTCTCTGGGCTGATGTTTTCCGGCGCAGCGATAATCAGCTGCATCTGCAAACGCTCACACAGCTCAAACAAGGTCGCAATAGAACGCGCATCGAGTCGTGCAGCTTCATCAAGGAACAGCAGGCGGCAAGGAGAGATATCTTTCCCGCGCAATCTGCGGCCTTCATCTTCCCAGCTTTGCACCACCATCACCAGAATAGACATCCCGGTCCCGATCGCTTCACCCGTTGACAACGCACCAGACTCAGCACGCAGCCAGCCGTCAGAGCCACGGTTAACCTCAACTTCCATTTCCAGATAGTTACGATAATCCAGCAGCTCTTCACCAATGGTTTGTGGCGTGCGTTGCCCCATGTCTATCTGCGGATTCAGACGCTGATACAGCTTCGCCAGCGCTTCTGAGAAGGTCAGGCGGTTGCTGTTAAACAAATCCTGATGCTGTTCATGCTGCTCTGAAAGTACGTCCAGCAAGGTAGCATGTGTTTCACGCACATTGACGTTCAGGCGAACGCTGTTGACCTGGCCAAACGACACGCTTTGCAGCCCCTGGTTCAGCATGCGAATACGGTTCTGTTCACGCTGAATGGTCTTACGAATAATGTTCGCCACGCTGCGTGAGCTGATCGCCAGCTTCTGTTCGCGTGAGGTTAACTCTTCCGTCAGACGGCTCAGCTCAATCTCCATCTGTTCAATGGCTTCAACCGGATCATCGGTACGAATAATATCCTGGCGAATACGTTCACGCAGATGCTGGTAAACCGCGACGAAGAACTGAATTTTGCGCTCTGGACGTTTTGGATCTTCAGACAGACGCAACACATCGCGCAGGTGCTCGTTATCCGCAACCGCCAGACGTAGCGCACCGAGCGCCTTATCCGACATCGAACGCAGTTCGTCACCGGAAAGATAGGCCAACTCGCGGCGGTGCAGACGACGTTCCACACCGTTATCTTTCACCATCCGCATGACTGCACACCAGCCGGCTTTGGCGGTGACTACCTGCTCGCGCATTTCATGATAATCACGTTCCAGCTTGCGCAGTCTGCGGGTCAGGTTTTCCATCTCCGCTTCGCAGAAGGTCAGTGCTTTCTCAAGTTGGTTGCGGCGTGCACGGTTGTTGCTGAGCTGCGCATGCAGTTCGTCACGGCGAATACGCGCGCGCTCTTCGGCACCGCTGTCCGCACGAACGCCGATATCCTGCAGTTCACGTTGTAAATCGTTAAGCAGCTCTTTTTTGGTGTCATAAGAGCTTTTCAGCGATGCCATGACCTGGTTGTACTGGCTTAACTGTGCGGCGTGGCTGCGCAGCGCTTCACGAGCGCGGGTACGTTCGGCTTCCGCCTGTTCCAGGCGTTCACGCAATTTTTCGTTCAGATCGCTATTGCCGCTCAGCATTTCGGCTGAGTCGGAATAACTAAAGTGCGCCCGACGCTGTACGACTTCGGTCAGCGCAAAAGCCTGCTGACGCGCATCGCGCTGCATCTGCTGGGAATACGCATAGTCTTCCTTCAGCTGTTCAAACTGCTCAGGGTCATTTTGCAGAACCGAAACGATAGGTTCCAGTTTCGCCAACTGATTGCCATGTTGCTGTACAAAACGCGCGGCTTCCTGAGCTTCATCCAGACGCTCGCGAATTTCGTCTACGCGATCGGCTAGCGTATCATCTGCCAGCAGATTCAAGCGCGGCAGCAGGCGGTTCAGCGCAGAGACGCCCTCTTTCGCCTGTTCAAACTGCATACGGCTTTGCTGGTTATCATTTTCATGATTGGTCAGCGCACGTTCCAGTTCAACACGACGGCTATTCAGTTGGCGAATTTCCGCTTCTGGATCGGCTTCAAACGCCACCGACAGATGGCTGCCGATAAAGCGACTGAACGCCTGATGCAGACGTTGGGTTTTCTGGACGTCAAAGGAGAGCGTGGCGAAACGTTCAGACAGCCCTTCACGCTCGGCATGCAGGGTTTCGATACGGCTTTCACGTGCTGCACGCCCAAAAATAGGCACCGTCGGGAAGCGAGAATAACGCCACTGACGCTCGGCAGTTTTCACCACCACCGCATTTTCCAGTTCATCAACGCTGAAGACGCTGTCATCAAACGACTGCGGATCCCCTTCGATGAAATAGAGATCTTCCGGGCAATCCGTCAGCCCTTCAAGCTGTTCGGTAATCAGCGACAGATCCGGTACCACAATGGCATGACGCGAAGGACCGTATAGCGCAGAGAAGTACGGTGCATCTTCAAGGCTAACGTCATCATAAATTTCTGACAGCAGTACGCCGCCAAAGCGTTCCGCCAGCGCGTTCAGACGCTGATCTTCCGCCCCGCCCGGCTGACTTAAACGTTCAATCTCTTCATCAACTGCATTTTTACGTGCGCCGACTTCATCACGCTCAACAATGGCCTCACGCTCGCGCTCCAGCAATTGTTGCAGATACTCGGTCACTTCCTGGCTGGAGGTAAACTCTTCGCCACACTGCTCGCTAAGCTGATTCAGGCTATTTTGCGCAGCCAGCCAGACAGGTGCCCGCTTCATCAAATGCTGAATACGGGATTGTAGTTGTTCCTGCTCCTGACGCAGCGTCATACGCTGTTCGCTGGCAGACGAGACGCTGTCCGACAAGGCGGCGATGCGCGCTTCCAGCTCCTGGTGCAGCGCTTCCAGCTCATCGATATCGAACTGTTTACCCTGACGCTTGCAGAATTCGGCCAGCAGACGCTCGGCATCCTGCTGTTCGCGCAGACGCTGCTCCAGTTCGCTCAGTCGCATACGCAACGGCTGAACCTGTTCTGCCAGGTGGCGCTGTTCCACGCCTTCGCGCAGCAGTTCACGCGCCACGCTCCAGGCTTCACCGCGCGCCAGCGGGCCGTTGATAGCCGCCACCAGCTGATAAGCCTGTTCGAACTGGCTATGCGCGGTTTGCGCCACGCTCATTTTTTGTTCAAGCGTCAGCAGTTTTTCAGTGGCTTCCTGCTCTTTGGCCTGGAAAGTCTCCAGCCATTCGGCGGCGCTGTCGGCTGTCAGGTCCGGTAAGTGGCAGAGTTCTTTCGCCCGGTTTAGGGCCTGGATCGCCTGAGTATACTGGATGGCTCGCGTTTGCTGGACGTCCAGCGCTTGCTGGTAATCTGCAAGCTGGCTTTTCAGCTCATCCACTTCCAGCTCAGCGGCTTCTGCGCGGGCTTCGTTTTCATCCTGGCGGTCAACGGCTTCCGCGACCACCTCGTTTTGTTCTTCAAGACGGACCTGCAATTCTTCGAGATCCGCCTCGTAGCGTTCAATTTTTTCCTGCTGACGCAGCGCGGTTTGCACCAGATTCAGGTGATCGCTCGCGGCCTGGTAATCAGCTTCCAGATCGCCTTCCGCACCGTTGTGTTCACCCAGTTCACGCGCCATATCCACGTGTTTGTACTGCTCTGCCGCCAGCTGCTTGCGCGAGGTATACAGTTCACGACGATATTCCAGTGCTTTATCCAGATGGATGCGACGTTCATTGGCGTGGCGCATATAATCTGCGGCCACATAGTTGGTCGCTTCACTGATTAAATGCTTAAACAGGTCGCGGTCAGACTGGGTTACGCGAATCGCTTCCAGCGTCATACGATTTTCACGCAGCGCGGCTTCCATATCCTGGAACGCTTTACGTACGCCGCTGTTTTCCGGCAGCAGGTAGTCACGCAGTGAACGGGTAATGGCGCTGGAGATCCCGCCGTACAGCGAGGCTTCAATCAGACGGTAGAATTTACTACGATCGGACGCAGAGCGCAGACGACGGGCAATGATGCCCAGATCGAACATCAATGAGTGATAATCGGTTATTGAGTTGAACTGCTTAAACTGCACGCCTTCCATCTCATCAAGCTTCTCTTTCAGCTCAGGTAGAGACAGTACGCGCGCCTGGCGTTCGTTCAGCGTTTCCGTCACCAGTTGGGTTGGCTGTACCGACATCGGCAGCCCCTGAATGGCAAACGGTTTGATATCCACTTTGCGATCGCGACCAGCAACCTGTTGCAGACGCACCCCCACGACCACGCGCTGATGACGCGAGTTGAGGACGTCGAGCATTGAATAACAAACCCCTGCTTTCAGCTTACCGTGCAGACCTTTATCACGTGAACCGCTGGTTGCACCGGCTTCGGTGGTGTTACGGAAATGCAGCAGGGTTAAGTCCGGAATGAGCGCCGTAACAAATGCCGCCATGGTGGTGGATTTACCCGCACCGTTACCACCGGACAGCGTGGTGACCAGCTCATCGAGATCAAACGTACGGGCAAAAAAACCATTCCAGTTAATCAGCGTAAGTGAGCGAAATTTACCGCGTTCAATCATTATTCTTCTTCTCCACTGTCCGGCTGATTCTCTTCGGGCTCATCGTTGAGCTGCAGACGGTTCTCGACCGCCATCGCTTCACCATCACGAATTAAGCGACGCTGTGCTTCACGCGGATCGTCACCGCTACGCACATCCGCGCCAAAGCGGAAGACAGATTCCGTAATACGGAATTTGCTGCTGTCGTGGCCCAGAAACCACACCATGCCTAAGCGGCGCAAGCGGTTGAGCGAAGAACGCACTTTTTCCTGTAGCTTCTGGCGGTCAACGTCAGAACCGGTTGAACGGTTGTTCACCAGCTTCAGTAACTTCGCTTCATCTGCCAGCGTTAGCAGCTCGTCGTACAGCTCTTGCTGGGTAAAAATCCCTTCGTTCGCCAGGCGTTCCGGGCTGAGATAGAGATAGCAAAGAATTTTACCCACCATCATGTCCAGTTCTGACAGGACCGAACGCGGAATGAGCGTCGTTGAACGCGGACGAAGGTAGAAGAACCCTTCCGGCGCACGGATCAATTCCACGTTATAGCGGCTGTAAAACTCTTCAAAATATTCCTGAAAATCCATCAGGAAGGCATGATTATCCAGTTCATCCAGACCGATATGGCGGCCCGAACGTAAGGCACTATCCAGTGCCGGAAATAACGGATTCGCCAGCGCCTGCGCCAGCTTTACCGGCATCACTTGTTCAATATTTGTCAATGACATGCGCCTGTACCTTGGCTCCGTAATCATTAATCGGCTGCCATTTGGCTGGCAGTCCGGTGAAGTCTGCTTGCGCTACGCCAAGGCGTACCGCCTGATCGATAACAATACGCGCGACGTCGAAATGACGCGCACGTGGGTATTGCGCCAGATACTCGCGCACTACCAAACCGAGATCCAGTGGTGTTTGTCTGGATTTGTAGATAGCCAGCTGTTCTTCGATGATCGCCGCCAGCTGCTCACGGATCTCGTTAAATTCTTCATATTCCAGGTCTTCCGGAAGTTCACCGGTGACCTCTTCGTCACGCAGCACCATCTCCTCGTCACGCATATCCAGCAGACGATCGGCGTTGGCATAGGTCAGCGCCCATGGGTCGTCAAAGTAGGTCTGCACGGACTGACGCAGACGCTGGGCGAAGACGCGGTTTTTATCCATGTCGATCGCGGTACGGATAAATTTATGCACGTGACGATCGTAGCCGATCCACAAGTCAATGGACTGCTGGCCCCAGCTAATAATGCGGTCGAGCTTGCTTTGTAAATCAAACACCAGCCGATCGACAAAATGCAAATCGTCATGCGTCATCGTGGCGTCCTGGATGCGTAACAGGTTAGCCTGCAGCTTATCCCCTGCCGCTTCCAGCGTATCTTGCAGTTCACGCAGCGTACCAGATGTTTCAGACAGCAGCATTTCACAGCTGGAAATCGCCGCCCGCCAGTCTTTGTTTAGCAACTGTGCGATGTCGTCTTTTACCTGCTGCTGCTGTTCATCCATGATGCGCTGGGTCAGATCGATACTGTCGAAAATCTCCGCCACCGAGTATTTCAATGGCGCATAGACGTTGCGATGCCAGTGGAACTCATCACCACCTTCCGCTGCCGCATCCGCCGCGCGCTTCAGTTCGCCTGCCACAATTGACAGCTGCATAGAAAGACGCAGCGTAGAGAATTCGCGCTGACGAATATAGTAATCTGTGATGCCAATCCCGAGCGGCGTTAAACGGTAAATGGCGTTGCCTTCAGCCTGCTCGCTGGTAAAGCGGTTCAGCAGACGTTGACGCACCATATCGTTGATCGCGTTGTTGGCGCGGACGCCGATGGTTTCGCTGGTTTGCTCAAACGCATCACTCACATGGCGGAACGCATCCACCAGTTCACCTTCACTCATCTCACCGTCAAGTCGCTCACCGTTCAACGTGGCGATCGCCAGCAGGAACGAAAGTCTGTCTACCGGCAGAGAGATGGAGAAGTCATTTTTTCTGGCCCAGGCAACCAGTTCGGGGACTGTCTGGGAAAATTCACTCATAGGTTATCCTTGCATCTGCGGCTCGGGCCGGACGTTTAATCGCGGTGACATGAATATAGCGCCCAAGGCTGATATACGGTTCCTGGCGGCAATAACGTGTTTCTATTTCTGTTAAAGCATCAAAACAGTCATGCTGTTTTTGTTTATCACGCAGATAATCATGAAACACCCTCACGCCCGTTTTACCGGTTATCTCCCAGCCAATCTCCTCCAGCCAGCCATAGACCTGCTGAGGGTCGCGCGGAAAATCGGGAGACAACGTGCGCCGTTTCTTTTTATACATTCCCTGCTGTACATAGCCGAAATTACCGACCAACACATTACGCATCAACAGACCGTTTGCATTGTAGAACATCAGCGATAAAGCACCGCCCGGGCGTAACATCGACCACAATGTTTTTAAGACGGCTTGCGGATCGGCCACCCATTCCAGCACAGCATGAAACAATATCAGATCAACCTGAGAATCCAAATGCTGTGGGATGTCCTGAGCGGCACAATGTATAAAATGCATGTTGTCGCTCACACCTTGCTCTTCTGCCGCCCGTTGCGCTCGCGCCACCATCTCAGCAGAAAGATCGCACAAGGTGACGTGATGGCCCCGCTGCGCCATCAGAATGGCTGTCTGCCCTTCTCCGCCACCCGCATCAAGCACACGCAACGTTTGGCCCGCGTAGTCGGCAAGAAGTTTGTCCAGATCCTGCCAGAGGATCGTCTGACGAAGCTGACCTTTGGTGGTGCCGTAAATGTTACGGGAAAACTTCTCTGCAATGTCATCAAAATTGCGATCCCGCATCGGGCTCTCCACATGCTGGCTTTAGGGTGACTAAGTAAAACCGCTATTTTGTCACACCCACGCCGAGAATGAACCTTCCTGGTGTAATATCCCTGCTGATCCCCTGCTGTATGGTTAAAAAAGGAACCAAAAAGGATGCTTTTTACGCTGAAGAAAGTGATTGGCGGTATGATGCTGCCACTTCCGCTAATGCTCATTATCATGGGCATAGGCCTGGCGCTGCTCTGGTTTAGCCGCTTTCAAAAAACAGGGAAAGTGTGCATTAGCCTGAGCTGGCTGGCACTGTTACTTCTAAGCTTGCAGCCCGTCGCCGACAGTCTGCTGAAACCGATTGAGGATAGCTATCCAACCTGGCAGGATACACAAAAAGTGGAATACATTGTGGTGCTGGGCGGAGGGTATACCTGGAATCCACAGTGGGCGCCGAGTTCAAACCTGATCAGCAACAGTCTTCCGCGTCTGAATGAAGGTATTCGCCTCTGGCGTGCTAACCCGGGATCGAAGCTTATCTTTACCGGTGCTGCGGCAAAGAGCAATAACGTCAGTACTGCAGAAGCGGGCGCCCGCGTAGCGCAGTCACTGGGTGTGCCACCCGGTGATATCATCACGCTGGATAAACCTAAAGACACCGAAGAAGAAGCCGCAGCGGTTAAGCAGGCCATCGGCAGCGCGCCGTTCCTGCTGGTGACCTCCGCATCGCACTTACCGCGAGCAATGATTTTCTTCCAACAGGCCGGACTACATCCGTTGCCCGCGCCAGCCAACCAGTTAGCGATTGATTCACCGCTTAATCCGTGGGAGCGCGCGATCCCCTCTCCCGTCTGGTTGATGCATAGCGATCGTGCTGGTTACGAAACGTTGGGGCGTATCTGGCAGTGGCTAAAGGGGTCGGAACATTGACAGTAATGTTGCCTGATAGCGACACTAACGCGTCTTATCAGGCCTACGTGTTCAGCGCAGAATTGTAGGCCGGATAAGGCGTTCACATGTTCATCAGGCGAGCCACGGCAGCAGTGATTTCGTGGCCAGGTCAAAGTTAGATCGATTAAAACGTCCGGTGTTGACCAGTTGCGCCACCTCATCCCATAACACATACAGCCAGCGCCGCCAGATGAAGGACTCCGCCACGGGCGCGCGTTGCAGGTATTGCCAAAGCAGACTTTCCGCCAGCGCATTATCCATTAAACGGAACAATTCATACTCTCTGGGCGCCCACAGCATCAAACCCGGTCCGACCATGGCCAGAAGCTGATCGCTACGGGCGTCTTTGAGCATGCTACGTAAACTAAAATTACCGTGGATCAGCACGCAGTTATCATTGAATCCTTCAAATAAAGCGGGCAAACACTCACGGGTACGAAACAGGATCCGCTTATCCTGCATCGTCAGCCCGGTATTGTTGAACTGATTTAACGTGGTCCACAACACTTCAACACGCTGACGATACCAGGATGGCCAGATATTCTCTTGCGTGTTATCCACCATTCCCACGCAGCCACGGCTATCCTGCCGATGCCATGACAGCAGACCTTCTACGATCTGATCTTTTAAATGTTCCCAGCGTTCGGGCGTTCGGGCTGGCGCTTCCACCGGCACGCCACGTAAACGCTCAAGCAGTAGCACATCGGGACCGGGATGCTCCTCGTGGGTTAAGACCCCATAAATGACGGGCATTCGCACCGTACCACTGCGCGCCAACATGGAGGTTTTCCATGCCAGCTGCTGCGCCATACCTGGCGTGGTGAAACTTCTCGCCATCAGCGGCATCGGATTTCCCTGGCTGTCGTACAGTGACCACAGGGCCGTATCCACTTTTTCATTCACGCATTCTATGCGACTGAGTTTTTCGCCCAGCAGGTGGCTGAGTTCGGCACGCAACTGTTCCATTTCAGATTGCCCTCATAAATGCTACTGCTTTCATAATGAGCGTCGTGCAGACAGATGTCACCCGGATGAGATCAATTGATGAAAAGAAAAGTGGAGGGAAAGCGCAACGATACGACACTCCTCCCAAAAATACGCCTCAATATGGGGGGGAGTGCCGTGAGAAAAACTAATGCATTTCGGCGCGAACGCGCTCAAGATCTTCGGCAGTGTCTACGCCGGTACCCGGGACTTCTTTTGCGACGGCAACGTGAATTTTTTCGCCGTACCACAGCACTCGCAGCTGCTCCAGCATTTCGATATGCTCAAGCGGGCTAGGCTGCCAGTTAACATAGCGGCGAATAAAACCGGCGCGATAGCCGTAAATGCCCAGATGGCGCAGGAAGGTGTCCCCCACCGTTTCCAGACTTTTGGCGAAACGATCGCGATCCCATGGGATGGTCGCGCGTGAAAAATAGAGAGCATATCCTTCAGCGTCCAACACGACTTTTACCGCATTCGGATTAAATGCCTCTTCCGCACTGTGAATCGGAGCCGCAAGAGTCGCCATACCGACCTGACGTTGCGCCAGATTCTCAGCCACCTGGCGAATAATGACCGCAGGAATCATCGGCTCATCACCCTGTACGTTCACAATAACGGTATCATCGCTAAAACCACATTTCTCGACGACTTCCGCCAGGCGCTCCGTACCAGACTGGTGATCGGCGCGAGTCATGCACACTTCGCCACCCACCGCTTCTACCGCGCGAGCGACATCCTCGTGATCGGTAGCAACGATGATACGTTCAGCGCCAGATTCACGCGCACGCTCCAGTACATGCACGATCATCGGTTTACCGTTGATATCCAGCAACGGCTTACCAGGCAGACGTGTGGACGCATAGCGCGCAGGAATAATGACCACAAAACTCATGATTTACTCTCATCAGCAGTCAGAACGCGGGCTTCGGTTTCCAGTAACACGGGAATGCCATCACGCAGTGGGAAAGCAAGGTTATCCAGTTTACAAATCAGTTCCTGTTTTTCCTGGTTAAACCAGAGTTTGCCATTGCATACCGGGCAGGCAATGATTTCAAGCAGACGATGATCCATAGTTCCTCCAGATGGACCGGATTGTGAATCCGTAAATATTAACATAATCGCTTAAAGGGCTGGGTCTATTTCCCAACCATGGCGTGCATCAGCAAATAAACCTTCAGGATAACGTCCCAGCGTCACGCGTGTTGCCTGTTGCCAGCGGGCAAAATCGTCAATCGCCTGAATCAATCCTTTTTGCAACGTCACTCCAGGCTTAACCCCATCCTGTAACCACAGCGAAATAACGTCCAGCACACCTGTTTTGCGGTGCATTTTGGCATCCATCCGCCCAACCAACTGTCCACGATGCAGCAACGGCAAGACAAAATAACCATACTGACGTTTCGGTGCTGGCGTGTAACACTCCAGCCGATAGCTAAAATCGAATAGCTGCTCTGCCCGTTTACGATCCCAGACCACTGGATCAAAAGGTGATAATACTGCACTGTGGGTCGCCGTTAATTTGCCCGCCAGCGCCTGTTCAAGCAGCGGCTGAAGGTGGCTATGCAGCCACAAGGCTCCTAGCCCCTCAACGTCGACAGGAATAATCTGCCGCTGTTCCGCCCGTTCGTTGCACCAGTTTTTTAGCGCCGGGCGCTTCAGGCGGTAGTAGTCTGCCAGCCATTGTTCGCGGAAAATCCCCAGACTGCGGGCGCTGTTATCCAGCATGACACTTTCCGCATCTTCCTGCGAAAGTGGGTCGCGTTCATCGTCCCAGTGCGGCATGACGCGATGGGTTAAATCATACACTCGCTGGAAATTACGCCGTTCCACGACCATCACTTTCCCGGCGGTAAACAACCCTTCAAGATGACGCTTCTGCGGTTTCCATTCCCACCAGCCGCTGGTCCCTTTGCGTGGATGCTCAAAATCAGCTGAGCGTACCGGCCCGTTATGCTGGATGTGCTGGAGCAGTTGCTCAATCTCATGCGCATGTTCTTTCATCCACGCCGCTTTATATTTCCAGCCCATATTCTCCGGGGCCAGCATGCGGTGACGTATCAGCATAAAATCGCTGCGCGGCAAAAAACAGGCCTCGTGCGCCCAGTATTCCATCAGTTCGCCCTGCTGTAACGAGTCGTCCAGCCATTGGGGGGAATAATCGCCTAAACGACTAAACAGCACCAGGTAAGGACTGCGCGCCACAATATTGATGGTGTCGATTTGCAGTAACGACATGCGCGAAATGGTCGCGAGAATATCTGCCGGGGTTGCCCGGCGGCGTGTTTTTTTCAGCAGACCTTGAGCAGCATGGTGAAGATGACGGGCATCCGTCAGAGAAAGGCGCGGCAACGACATTTATGGCCTCATAAATGATTCGCTGCCGCAGCGTGAATCAGTTAGCGAGTCAGCGAGATTAAGCTATTCAGCAATACACCAGGCCGATCGCCTGACAAATGTGCATCAACAGGTAAATACCACCAGTTTTCATCGGCAAATGCCCGGCACTTAACCGCATCTTTTTCCGTCATGACCAGCGTTTGCCCGGCCCCTACAAACGCACTGACGTCACTGTAGGTCAGAGACTGATGGTCTGCCAGCGCAATGCTTTTTTGCACACTGGCACCACATGCTTTCAGCGTGGCAAAAAAACGCGGTGGATGACCAATGCCCGCCATGGCGACAATATTGGACAATTGCGCCACATCACGGCGTTCATCTGTACGTAAATTAACGGCCAGCCCCGGTTCAAGTCGCATAAGGATTTCCCCTGGTTGCGCAACGCCACCGTTAACAATAGTCGCATCCACCGATTTAAGGCGACCTGCGCGTTCCCGCATTGGACCAGCGGGAAGCCACCAGCCGTTGCCAAACCGACGTTCGCCGTCAATGACTACGATTTCAACATCTCGCGCCAGACGATAGTGCTGTAGTCCATCGTCCGTCACAATAATCTGCACGTCGTGTTGGGCCAAAATGGCTTTTACCGCATCCGATCTTACCGGGGATACCGCTACCGGCACGCCGGTACGTTGGGCGATCAGCACAGGTTCATCGCCCGCTTCTGCGGTAGTAGTATCAGCGGTTAGCAACAGCGGGTAAGCAGTTGCTTTCCCGCCATAACCACGCGACACCACACCCACGCGAATCCCGCGTTGTCGCAGTTGTTCAACCAACCAAATCACCACCGGCGTTTTACCGTTTCCGCCCGCAGTAAGGTTTCCGACCACCACTACCGGGACTGGCGCGCGCCATGCGCGTTTAAGCCCCAACTTGTAGCATAAGCGGATCGCGCCACTCACCAGGCCATACAGCCAGGAGAGTGGAAGTAACAATCGCCACAGCGGCGATTCACCAGACCAGATACGTGCGATCATTGACCAAATTGCATTTTGTGTAATTGCGCATACACCCCGCGCTGCTCAATCAGCTCGCTATGGGTTCCGCGTTCGACAATCAGACCATCCTCCACCACGATGATTTCGTCGGCTTGTTCAATGGTTGAAAGACGGTGAGCAATGACCAGAGAAGTACGGTTTTTCTGTAGCTCATCCAGCGCAGACTGAATCGCGCGTTCAGATTCAGTATCAAGAGCCGATGTTGCTTCATCAAGGATCAGAATTGGGCTGTCACGCAACAAGGCACGGGCGATAGCGATACGCTGACGTTGTCCGCCGGAAAGCAGGACGCCGTTTTCACCAATCACCGTATCCAGGCCATTGTCCATCTTGTTGATGAAATCCATAGCGTAGGCCATCTGTGCCGCTTTTTCGATCTGCTCACGGCTGTACATATCGGTACGCGCGTAGGCGATATTGTTGGCAACCGTATCGTTAAACAAGTGCACATTCTGCGAAACCAACGCAACCTGATCGCGCAGTGATGACAGGGTATATTCGCGCAGATCGTGTCCGTCCATCAGAATCTGCCCTTCATCAACATCGTAGAAGCGCGTAATCAGGCTGGCGAGAGTGGATTTCCCTGAGCCCGAACGGCCAACCAGAGCAACGGTTTTACCCGCTGGAATATTCAGGTTGATGTTACGCAGAGCCGGTACTTCACGTCCCGGATAAGTGAAAGTCACGTTGCGGAACTCGAGATCGCCGGTAGCACGATCGATCACACGTTTACCTTCATCTTTCTCCTGTTCGCTATCCAGAATCGTAAATAAGGTCTGGCATGCCGCCATACCGCGCTGGAACTGCGCGTTGACGTTGGTCAGAGATTTCAACGGACGCATTAATGCGATCATTGAGGAGAAGACAACCGTAATTGTACCTGCTGTCAGGTTTTCCATTACGCTTGGGAAGCTGGCCGCATACAACACGAAGGCCAGTGCCAAAGACGCAATCAGCTGGATGATAGGGTCGGAGATAGAAGAAGCAGAAACCATCTTCATGCCCTGCAAACGCATCTTGTTGCTGACATTATCAAAGCGCTTGGTTTCAACTTCCTGACCACCAAAAATCAGAACTTCTTTATGGCCTTTCAGCATCTGCTCCGCACTGGTCGTAACCTGCCCCATGGTGTTTTGCATGTTTTTACTGATGCTACGAAAGCGCTTGGAAACCACACGGATTGCCACTGACACAATTGGCGCCAGTACAATCAGGATCAGCGACAGCTGCCAGCTGTAATAGAACATCATGATAAACAGGCCAATGATTGAGGCCCCTTCACGTACCACGGTGATCAGCGCGCCGGAAGACGATGACGCAACCTGTTCTGAATCATAGGTAATACGTGATAACAATGTCCCTGTAGACTGTTTATCAAAAAAGGAGACGGGCATGCCCATCATATGACCAAACAGGCGGCGGCGCATGGTCATGACCACTTTGCCTGACACCCATGAGATACAGTAGCTGGAGACATAGCTGGTTAAGCCACGAACTATCATCAGCCCAATGACCACCAGCGGCATCCACAGCAGCACCGAGCGATCCGTTTTACCAAAACCATCATCCAGTAATGGTTTAAGGAGCGATAACATGAAGGTATCGCTGGCCGCGTTAAGGACTAACGCTATACCCGCCACGATCAGACCCGATTTAAAAGGCGCTATGGTTGGCCATAGTCGGCGAAACGTCTGCCACGTAGAGAGATCTTTATCGTTATGCATTCAAAAAACCAGCATTTGTTAGAATAGCCGCATATTCTACCCGTTATCCTCCGACACGCCAAACCACTGATGATACCAACGAGGTAAAATCTGATCCCGCATGCTGCGTATGCGCCAGTTTTTTTGATAAAAATCCAGCGTAATCTGTCCCTGATGGGGGGTATCCAGCCATTGATAATTTTGTTGCCGATAACGTTGCTTCACTTTCCAGGACGGCAGACGCCAGGCGTTGTAACGGGATGCAGAGGCGAGTGCGACCTGCCCGTCAACCCGCTGAATGAGTGCCAGTGATGATGAAGTATTGCTGCCATGATGTGGAACCTGCATCACCGTCGACTGAAGGTGCTGCCAATAGTGACTTAGCATTTTTTGTTCAGCAGGAGATTCGATATCGCCGGTCAGCAGAATACTCTGATATCCGTCATCGACCTTAACCACACAGGAGTGGTTATTCCCCTGGTCTGTATTTCCACGCACAGGCCAGTGCGCACTGAAGGTTAACCCTTGCCATTGCCAATGCTCTCCGCGAAAACACGGGAGATGACCTTTCCAGCTCAGCGGACTTCTTACCCATAGCGACGGCCAGGCTTGTTGTAAGGAGTGCAACCCGCCGCGGTGATCCATGTGCTCATGGCTTAAAATAATTCCTTCTGGCTCCAGATTATGCCAACGCAACCAGGGAATAATCAGCTGTTGTGCGCTATCGCCTTCAGGCCATGCCAGACCTGTATCGTAAAGCAGCGCTTTCCCATTTCGCGCGATCACCATCGCCAGCCCCTGCCCGACATCCAGCATATGCACTTGCCACACATCAGTACGTGGTACACGCCAAAGCGGCCCACTCAGCAAAAGGAGCACAGAGAAACAGACCACCGGTAGCGTACGCAAGATATTTAGTCGCCATGCGATAATCATCATTCCGGGTAAAAATGCCAGCCATTGCCAGCGTGCATCAATATTGATCCACCCTTCAGGCAGACTTCTGAGCCCCCAAAATAGCAGCGCCAGAGAACGATCCGCTAGATACCACAGGCTTGATTCAACCATCACCGTCCCGGCTAAATGCACGATCATGCCTGCTAATATCAAGGGTACGGAAACAAACGTGACCAAAGGGACGGCAAACAAATTAGCCAGAAACGAGGTCAGACTAAAACCGTGAAACATTGCGATTTGCACGGGAAAAAGCAGAAGCGTAATACCCAATTGCAGATGAGCCAGCGCCAGAAATTGACGTCCAGCACGCGACAGCGGCCAGTCCGGGAGCGGTACCCATTGGTACCAGAACAGCAGTGCCGCAACGGCGGATGCAGACAACCATAGGCTTTGCGAAAGAACAGCAACAGGATCCACCACCACGATGGCTGCCAGACAGCAGATCCAGACCGACCATCCACTCCACTGCCTGCCGCTAAGTCTCAGCGCCCCCCAGACTAGCAGCGCAACAACCGTTCGTAATGCCGGGGGTTGCAGCCCCGTCAGCCAGGCATAAAATGTGGCGCAGACAATCCCACCCACTAATGGCATCTGCCAGCAAATCCACCTTGTTGGCATAAAAAATTGTCCAGCACGTATCAATCCTGCGGTCAGTAATGCAGCAAACGCAATATGCAGCCCGGAGATAGCCATCAAATGAGCCGTGCCGGAATCACGCATAATCGTTTTCACCTCTTGTGACACAGACAAGCGCTCCCCCATTCCCAGACCCAGTATGACCTGCTGCCAGGGATAGTCGGTGAGTGCCGTTTTCAACGAGGCGAGATACCGCGAACGCAAACCGCATTGTGGTGTGATTACCGAAGCCTGCAAGAATCGTCCCGTCAGCGGTTGATGCTGCGCCAATGCGTAACGCTGGCTATCAAATCCGCCTTCGTTTAATTGACCGTGTACAGCGCGGACTTTCAACGTCATCGCCCATGTCTGACCCGCACAAACATCACCGGGTAAATACTGCCCGTACAAGACGATTCCTTGCTCAGGAAAGATTCGTTTCCCCTGAAGGTGGGTGATCTGGCCGTAGTGCGTTGTCATATTGTCAGTTCCGGTTATCCGCACAATGGCTTGCTGGGTTTTCGCAGGCAGCGTATTACCGGCCCACATAGCCTCTTTCGCGGCCAGGATTCCCCAAAGAAAAAACAGCAGGGTTAGTCCGGCGGAACGCATATATTTGTAGGGGAGAAAACAGAGCAGACATGCCAGACAAAATACAATGCCGATACACAACATGCCTGGCAGCATAGGTAATAGCATGAGTGGGAGAATGCCGAGTAATGCGCAGGTACTCACCGTTGTTATTTTCATCAATCACCTCCCTGTTACAGGGAGTGTGCAGTACTCTTCGACGGTTGTCTGGCATCAATTTATCGTTATACGACCTGAGTTCCGCAGACATTTAGTGATGGTTGTAACGTACAAATTAACTGGGATGAGGATTCCAGGATAGGTGGACAGAAATGAAAAAAGCACCCATTTGGGTGCTTTTCTCGGCGTTAAGTCTCGCTAAAAACTTAACCGTAAATATTGGCGCGATCGCGCAGTTCTTTACCTGGTTTAAAGTGCGGAACGTATTTCCCTTCCAGATCCACTTTATCGCCGGTCTTCGGATTACGTCCGGTGCGTGGTGCGCGGTAATGCAAAGAGAAGCTGCCGAAACCGCGGATTTCAATACGCTCGCCCTGCGCAAGAGTCGAGGCCATATGTTCCAGCATCTCTTTAACTGCATCTTCAACCGCTTTCGCGGGAATATGAGGTTGCTGGGTTGCAAGTCTTTCAATCAATTCTGACTTGGTCATGATTCCTCCGGTTCCTTAAAGGCATAATTAGCTGCTGCATTGATTAAGGGCGGCCGTAGCCGCCCTTTGTCATTGATTACAGGACGAATCCTGTAATCTGTCAAGCTACTCGTCACCCTTTGTGCCGTTAACAGCACAAAGGATTTAGAGCACTCGATATTACTCGCCTTTAGCTGCTTTGAAAGCTTCAGCCATTGCGTTGTTAGAGAAGTTAGCATCTTCCTGTTTGTTAACAGTTGCGATTGCATCTTTCTCATCAGCTTCGTCTTTAGCACGAACAGACAGGCTGATTGCACGGTTCTTACGATCAACGCCGGTGAATTTAGCTTCAACGTCGTCGCCTACGCTCAGAACCAGAGTTGCATCTTCAACGCGGTCACGTGAAGCTTCAGAAGCGCGCAGGTAACCTTCAACGCCGTCAGCCAGTTCTACGGTTGCGCCTTTAGCGTCAACTGCAGTGACTTTACCGTTTACGATTGCGCCTTTCTTGTTCAGTGCAACCCAGTTGTTGAACGGATCTTCTGCGAGCTGTTTAACGCCCAGAGAGATACGCTCACGCTCTGCGTCAACCTGCAGAACAACTGCTGCGATTTCGTCGCCTTTTTTGTATTCACGAACTGCTTCTTCGCCTGCAACGTTCCAGGAGATGTCAGACAGGTGAACCAGGCCGTCGATGCCGCCGTCCAAGCCGATGAAGATACCGAAGTCAGTGATAGACTTGATTTTACCTTCAACACGGTCACCCTTGTTGTGGGTTTCCGCGAACTGCTGCCATGGGTTGTTTTTGCACTGCTTCAGACCCAGGGAGATACGACGACGTTCTTCGTCGATATCCAGAACCATAACTTCCACTACATCGCCAACGTTAACAACTTTGGACGGGTGGATGTTTTTGTTGGTCCAATCCATTTCGGAAACGTGAACCAGGCCTTCAACGCCTTCTTCGATTTCAACGAAGCAGCCGTAGTCGGTCAGGTTGGTCACGCGACCAGTCAGTTTGGTACCTTCCGGATAACGCTTAGCGATAGCTACCCATGGATCTTCGCCCAGCTGTTTCAGGCCCAGAGATACACGAGTACGCTCGCGGTCGAACTTCAGCACTTTAACAGTGATTTCGTCGCCAACGTTTACGATTTCGCTCGGATGCTTAACGCGTTTCCATGCCATGTCGGTGATGTGCAGCAGGCCGTCAACGCCACCCAGATCAACGAATGCACCGTAGTCAGTGAGGTTCTTAACGATACCTTTAACTTCCATGCCTTCCTGCAGGTTTTCCAGCAGCTGATCGCGTTCTGCGCTGTTTTCGGATTCGATAACGGCACGACGGGAAACAACAACGTTGTTACGCTTCTGATCCAGCTTGATTACTTTGAATTCAAGCTCTTTGCCTTCCAGGTGCAGCGTGTCGCGGACCGGACGAACGTCTACCAGGGAACCCGGCAGGAACGCGCGAATACCATTCAGCTCAACAGTGAAGCCACCCTTGACTTTGCCATTGATAACACCAGTAACGGTTGCAGCTTCTTCGTAAGCTTTTTCCAGCGTGATCCAAGCTTCGTGACGTTTAGCTTTTTCACGGGACAGCAGGGTTTCACCGAAGCCGTCTTCTACTGCATCCAGAGCAACGTCAACTTCGTCACCAACCTGGATTTCCAGCTCGCCCTGGGCGTTTTTGAACTGCTCTGCCGGAATGGCGGACTCAGATTTCAGACCAGCGTCAACCAGTACTACGTCTTTGTCGATAGCAACAACAACACCACGAACGATGGAACCCGGACGGGTTTCGATTTCTTTTAAGGATTCTTCAAACAGTTGAGCAAAAGATTCAGTCATGTTTAATCTTCAGGTTTCATATTTAACGTCCACCTGGCTCCATGCCGGATGGGGTTGTTTAACATACCCGCTGTCAATCCATTGCAACGGGGGTACTGCAAATTCGGTCGCACTTAAGCGAGAGCCAGTTTTTGGCGCGCGTATTGTAACGCTTTTTCAATCACTTGCTCAATGCTTAATCGGGTTGAATCCAAAACTAAAGCATCAGCAGCGGGAACCAGCGGCGCTACAGCACGGTTACGATCGCGATAATCGCGTTCTTCGATCTCGGCCAAAAGGCGTTCAAAGTTAACACTAAAGCCCTTCTCCTGCAACTGTAGCATACGTCTATGCGCACGTTCTTGCGAGGAGGCGTCCAGAAAAATTTTCACCGGCGCATCCGGGAACACCACGGTGCCCATATCACGTCCATCAGCAATCAGACCTGGGGTTTCGCGAAATGCGCGTTGACGACGTAATAACGCTTCACGCACGCGGGGAAACGCCGCAACCTGAGAGGCGGCATTCGCTACTTCCTGAGTACGTATTTCACCGCTGACATCTTCACCTTCAAGAATGACTTCCAGGTTGCCGTCTGTTGAGATAAAACGCACATCAAGGTGTGAGGCAAGCGGTACCAGAGCATCTTCAGATGTGACATCAACATGGTGATGTAACGCTGCGAGCGCCAGTACGCGGTAAATCGCGCCTGAATCTAACAGATGCCACTGCAATGCTTCCGCCATTGCCTTGCACAAGGTGCCTTTACCTGCACCACTTGGGCCATCAATGGTAATAACCGGGGCAATTGCCGTCATCTTTTTCTCCTTAAAAGGGCGTACATTAACGTGAACGCCGCGCATTATACGCGCCAACGCCAACGATCGTTATCTTTGTGTGAAAAATGCAGAATCATTGAAGCTGAGTGTAGAATAAATAGGCAATCGGAGATGTCAGAATGTGCCGCACCCGAAAGTGCGGCAATAAAATCAGGCAGATGTACTAATACGAGCCAACTGTTCGAAATAATCCGGGAAGGTTTTGGCGGTACATTTTGGGTCAAGAATGGTCACCGGCGTGTCAGACAGCGCCACCAGCGAGAAACACATCGCCATGCGGTGATCGTTGTAGGTCGCGATGTCCGCAAATTGCAATGTTGCAGGCGGGGTGATGCGGATAAAGTCATGCCCCTCTTCCACTTCCGCGCCCACTTTGCGTAACTCCGTCGCCATCGCGAACAGACGATCGGTCTCTTTGACGCGCCAGTTGTAGATATTACGTAATGTCGTGGTGCCTTTAGCGAACAGCGCCGCCGTTGCAATGGTCATCGCCGCATCAGGAATATGGTTCATATCCATATCCACTGCGTTCAACTCGCCGTGAGTACAGGCAATAAAATCGTCGCCCCATGTAATGGTTGCACCCATTTTCTCCAGTACATCGGCAAAACGAATATCACCCTGCATGCTGTTGCGGCCAATCCCGGTAACTTTTACCGTACCGCCTTTAATAGCACCCGCCGCAAGGAAATAGGAAGCGGAAGAAGCATCACCTTCAACCAGGTATGCACCCGGTGACTGATACTGCTGCTGCCCCTTCACGACAAAGCGCTGGTAGTTTTGATTTTCAATTTCAACACCAAACGTTTTCATCAGGTTCAGTGTGATATCAATGTAAGGTTTGGATACCAGGTCACCTTTAATTGCGATCGTCGTATCCTGCGGCGCCAGCGGCGCAGTCATCAGCAACGCAGTGAGGAACTGGCTGGAAACGCTACCGTCTACCTCAACCTGGCCTCCGGTAAAGCCACCGCGCAGACGTAAAGGTGGATAGTTTTCCTGCTCCAGATAGTCAATTTTGGCTCCGCCCTGGCGCAGCGCATCAACCAGATGGCCAATCGGGCGCTCTTTCATGCGCGGTTCGCCCGTCAGCACGATGTCATTGCTGCCCAGACATAGCGCTGCGGCCAGCGGGCGCATTGCGGTTCCGGCGTTGCCAAGGAACAGCTCAACTGCACCTTCTGCGTGCAACGCACCGCCATTGCCAATTATCTCGCAGCGGGTACGATCGGCAGAAAGGGTATAGCTAATCCCTAACGCATTCAGAGCATTGAGCATATGGCGAACATCATCGCTGTCCAGCAGATTGGTCAGGACAGTGGTGCCATTGGCTAATGCAGCCAGCAGCAAAGCGCGGTTAGAAACACTTTTGGATCCAGGCAGATTGATGGTGCCATCCACCCGCGCAATGGGTTGTAACGTCAGGGATTCCATGAAACTAGACTCTCAAAAACAGACATAAAAACCCCACAGACGGGCTGTGGGGATGAAAAGTACAGCAGATTAGCCGCGGCGGCGTTCGAAATCGACCATGAAATCGGTCAGTGCTTTAACACCTTCAAGCGGCATGGCATTGTAGATGGACGCACGCATACCGCCGACTACACGATGCCCTTTCAGCGCGTGCAGGCCCGCAGCAAAAGACTCTTCCAGGAACAGTTTATCCAATGCGCTATCAGCCAGCTGGAACGGTACGTTCATGCGTGAACGGTTAGATTTCGCCACATCGTTACGGTAGAAATCGCTGTTATCGATTACGCCGTAGAGCAATTCCGCTTTTTGCTGGTTAATTTTATCCATCGCATTAACACCGCCCTGCTTTTTCAGCCATTTAAAGACCAGGCCAGACAGATACCAGGCAAAGGTTGGCGGCGTATTGAACATGGAATCGTTGTCATTCAGCACGGTATAGTCGAGGATTGACGGGCATGAGACATGAGCTTTACCCAGCAAATCTTCACGGACGATGACAATCGTCAGACCGGCCGGGCCGATATTTTTCTGTGCCCCGGCATAAATTACGCCATAACGACTAACGTCAAGCGGTGCGGAAAGAATGGTAGAGGACAGATCCGCCGTGACCACAACGTTGCTGGCAAAATTCGGCGTTTCATCGATCGCAATGCCATCGATGGTTTCGTTCGGGCAATAGTGCAGGTATGCCGCGTTATCAGAAAGTTGCCATTCACTCATCGGCTTAACAGCACGCAGGCCGTCCACGGTGACTTTGGCATCAATAACGTTTGGCGTGCAGTATTTTTTCGCTTCTTTAATTGCGCTGGCGGCCCAATAACCGGCATCGACGTAATCCGCGGTGGTTTTATCGCCCAGAATATTTAACGGGATACCCGCGAACTGCCCGCGACCACCGCCATGGCAGAACAACACTTTATAGTTGGAGGGGATGCTGAGAAGATCGCGAAAATCCTGCTCCGCTTCCTCTGCGACCTGGATGAATTCTTTGCCACGGTGGCTAATTTCCATCACTGACGTGCCAAGACCGTTCCAGTCACAAAGATCCTGTTGAGCCAGTTTAAGTACTTCTGCCGGTAACATTGCCGGACCTGAACTAAAATTGAAGACCTGAGCCATTTCCCCTCACCACGTTGTGTTGTTGTCCAATCAACATCCTGTCATTGACGATAATCCGGTGACAGACATTGGTATAAGTTATTCCTGTGGATATCGGTTTTATCATTCAGTGACACGCGCCGCAATGGGTAAAACTGGCAAGGGTAAAAATGTGTCATCGGTCACACAACAGAATCTATCGGATTGACGGGTAAAAACCGAGATTTTTGCTGTCAGGTAACCCGTTTTGCCCGACTGGCCTTCGACCATTCTGGATTTGCACAGCGCGGACATAATTGATGATCTCCGGCCTTCATTTGCACTACTTCGCTACAACGTATGCAGGCATAGTCCCCTGCTTCAGGTATTACTTTAAATCGTTGCGTACAACGTTTAGGCAGAATACTGAGCCCCGGCTTTACATCTTCATCGGCAAAGAAGTAGACGCTGATTTGCCCATTCGTCTCCAGAATAGCCAGTTTCACTTGTCCCAATTGCTCCACGCCGTTCAAACGCAGTTCCATAAAGAATTCAAATTCCGTCATATTGGCGCTATTGAGCTTTGACCATGCCAGCTCGCCGTCTTCAATGATCACGACGGGTTTGCCCTCCAGCAGGTCCTCCATTTTTTCACTATGCGCCATTAGCCACATTACCAGCCGATACAGCACAGCAAGAGTAATAAAGACCACCAGCACCGGCAGCATCGGAACATCGTCATAAAACGCCACGTCTCCCGCGGCGGAACCCAGCGTAAGGATGATAAGGACTTCAAAAAGCGACATCTGGCGTACGCCACGACGTCCGGTGATTTTTAAAAACAGAAAAACCAATATAAAGGTGTAAAGGCTGCGTAGCGCAACTTCCCCCAGAAAATCCATGGGCACCTTATCAAGCGCCATACGGTGTAAATCGAAAGCTTTCATTAATATGCTCTAAACGTGATTGGCTGTAAGAAAGCATAGCCAATGCTTTTATTTACGCATGGGCTCCGGCGACGATAGCGCCGTTCATTGAAAACCCGTATCATTGCGCGCTTTCCGTACGACAAAAGTGATTTTCATGACGCAAACATTTATCCCCGGCAAAGATGCCGCTCTGGAAGACTCCATCGCTCGCTTCCAGCAAAAATTGCTCGACCTCGGTTTTCAAATTGAAGAAGCTTCGTGGTTGAATCCCGTCCCTAACGTCTGGTCTGTACATATTCGCGACAAAGAATGCGCGCTGTGCTTCACCAACGGTAAAGGCGCGACAAAAAAAGCGGCGCTGGCTTCTGCGCTGGGCGAATACTTTGAGCGTCTGTCGACTAACTACTTCTTTGCAGATTTCTGGCTGGGCGAAACTATCGCCAATGGCCCGTTCGTACATTACCCGAACGAAAAATGGTTCCCGCTGACTGAAGAAGACGATGTTCCAGAAGGTTTACTGGATGAACGTCTGCGTGCGTTTTACGATCCAGATAACGAACTGACCGGCAGCATGCTTATCGATCTACAGTCTGGTAATGAAGAGCGTGGCGTCTGCGGCCTGCCGTTTACCCGCCAGTCTGATAACCAGACCGTCTACATTCCGATGAATATTATCGGCAACCTGTATGTTTCTAACGGCATGTCTGCGGGTAACACACCTAACGAAGCTCGCGTTCAGGGCCTGTCTGAAGTCTTTGAGCGCCATGTGAAGAACCGTATTATTGCCGAAAGCATCAGCCTGCCGGAAATCCCGGCCGAGGTGATGGCGCGCTATCCGGCAGTGGTGGAGTCCATCGCCACACTGGAAGCAGAAGGTTTCCCAATTTTTGCCTACGATGGCTCGCTGGGCGGTAAGTATCCGGTGATTTGCGTTGTCCTGTTCAACCCGGCCAACGGTACCTGCTTTGCCTCCTTCGGCGCACACCCGGATTTCGGCGTTGCGCTGGAGCGTACCGTGACTGAACTGCTGCAGGGCCGTGGTCTGAAGGATCTTGATGTCTTCACCCCACCGACCTTCGACGATGAGGAAGTGGCAGAACATACCAACCTTGAAACTCACTTCATCGATTCCAGCGGTCTGATCTCCTGGGATCTGTTCAAGCAGGATGCCGACTATCCGTTCGTTGACTGGAATTTCTCCGGCACCACGGAAGAAGAGTTCGCCACCCTGATGGCCATCTTCAATGCTGAAGATAAAGAAGTGTATATCGCTGACTATGAGCACCTGGGCGTTTACGCGTGCCGCATTATTGTTCCGGGAATGTCTGACATCTATCCGGCAGAAGATCTGTGGTTAGCCAACAACGCTATGGGCACCCATCTGCGTGACACCATTCTCTCTCTGCCAGGCAGTGAGTGGGATAAAGAAGACTACCTCAATCTGATTGAACAGTTGGATGAAGAAGGTTTTGACGACTTCACCCGCGTGCGCGAGCTGCTCGGTCTGGCGACCGGTGCGGATAACGGTTGGTACACCCTGCGTATTGGCGAGCTTAAAGTGATGCTGGCGCTGGCCGGTGGCGATCTGGAGCAGGCCCTGGTGTGGACCGAATGGACGATGGAATTTAACGCCTCCGTCTTTAGCGCGGAACGTGCAAACTACTATCGCTGCCTGCAAACATTGTTGCTGCTGTCTCAGGAAGAAGACCGTCAGCCGCTGCAGTATCTGAACGCATTCGTCCGCATGTACGGCGCTGAGGCGGTTGAAGCGGCAAGTGCGGCACTGAGTGGTGAAGCACCGTTTTATGGACTTCAGCCAGTAGACAGCGATCTGCACGCATTCCCGGCACATCAGTCTCTGCTGAAAGCCTATGAGAAATTGCAACGCGCGAAAGCGGCACACTGGTCAAAATAGTGACAAACAACTTGCCTCGAGTAGGCTAAATGTATTGTCTGAGCTATATTACGGGGCGCTTAAAGCGCCCCGTTTTTTATTTTGGTCAAACCAAAAAATAAATGTAAAAGCAAGGTTAAATATTAGTAGTTGATATTAAAAAAATTAGCTTATTAATGTGGTTTTTTATCTCAATTACTCCATTTTAATTAACCGTCCCATAGGAGGCTGAAAGAAAAAATTCAACTCACTTTATAATTTTTAAAATTTATTTTTATATGGATAATCAACATGTTACACCGTAATCGCATAAAAACCATGCGTCTTACGGGCCTATAAGCCAGGCGAGATATGATCTATATCAAATTCTCATCTATAATGCTTTGTTAGTATCTCGTCGCCGACTTAATAAAGAGAGAGTTAGTGTGAAAGCTGACAACCCTTTTGATCTTATTCTACCTGCTGCAATGGCCAAAGTTGCCGAAGAAGCAGGCGTCTATAAAGCAACGAAACATCCGCTTAAGACGTTCTATCTGGCAATTACTGCCGGTGTATTCATTTCAATTGCCTTTGTTTTCTATATCACCGCCACAACCGGCACTGGTACTATGCCTTTCGGCATGGCGAAATTAGTAGGTGGTATCTGCTTTTCCTTGGGGCTGATCCTTTGTGTTGTCTGCGGTGCAGACCTCTTCACTTCAACCGTACTGATCGTCGTTGCTAAAGCCAGTGGTCGTATTACCTGGGGTCAGTTAGCGAAAAACTGGCTTAACGTTTATGTCGGCAACCTGATTGGCGCCCTGATCTTTGTGTTACTCATGTGGCTTTCTGGCGAGTATATGACCGCCAACGGCGCATGGGGGCTCAACGTTCTGCAAACAGCCGACCACAAAGTGCACCATACTTTTGTTGAGGCAGTGAGCCTTGGTATCCTGGCTAACCTGATGGTGTGTCTGGCCGTATGGATGAGCTACTCGGGCCGCAGCCTGATGGACAAAGCGTTTATCATGGTATTACCGGTCGCAATGTTTGTTGCCAGCGGTTTTGAGCACAGTATCGCAAACATGTTTATGATCCCTATGGGTATTGTAATACGCGATTTCGCCACCCCGGAATTCTGGACCGCAGTTGGGTCTTCTCCGGAGAATTTTTCTCACCTGACCGTGATGAATTTCATCACCGATAACCTGATTCCGGTTACGATCGGTAACATTATCGGCGGCGGTTTGTTGGTCGGGTTGACATACTGGGTCATTTATCTGCGTGGTAACGATCATCATTAATCTGTTGATGCCCATTACACGCAGTAAATAAAAAATCCACTTAAGAAGGTAGGTGTTACATGTCCGAGCTTAATGAAAAGTTAGCCACAGCCTGGGAAGGTTTTACCAAAGGTGATTGGCAGAATGAAGTAAACGTACGTGACTTCATTCAGAAAAACTACACTCCGTATGAGGGTGACGAGTCCTTCCTGGCTGGCGCAACTGATGCGACCACTGCACTGTGGGACAGCGTGATGGAAGGCGTTAAACAGGAAAACCGCACTCACGCGCCTGTTGACTTTGACACCTCCGTTGCTTCTACCATCACTTCTCACGACGCTGGCTACATCAACAAAGCGCTCGAGAAGATTGTTGGTCTGCAGACTGAAGCTCCGCTGAAACGTGCGATCATTCCGTTTGGCGGCATCAAAATGGTTGAAGGTTCCTGCAAAGCGTACAATCGCGAACTGGACCCGATGCTGAAAAAAATCTTCACCGAATACCGCAAAACCCACAACCAGGGCGTATTCGATGTTTACACCAAAGACATTCTGAACTGCCGTAAATCCGGTGTTCTGACTGGTCTGCCAGATGCGTATGGCCGTGGCCGTATCATCGGTGACTACCGTCGCGTTGCGCTGTACGGTATCGACTACCTGATGAAAGACAAATACGCTCAGTTCGTCTCTCTGCAGTCCGATCTGGAAAACGGCGTAAACCTGGAAGCAACTATCCGTCTGCGTGAAGAAATCGCTGAACAGCACCGCGCTCTGGGTCAGATCAAAGAAATGGCTGCTAAATATGGCTGCGATATCTCTGGTCCGGCTACCAACGCTCAGGAAGCTATCCAGTGGACTTACTTCGGCTACCTGGCCGCAGTTAAATCTCAGAACGGTGCAGCAATGTCCTTCGGTCGCGTATCCACCTTCCTGGATGCTTACATCGAACGTGACCTGAAAGCAGGCAAAATCACCGAGCAAGACGCACAGGAAATGATCGACCACCTGGTCATGAAACTGCGTATGGTTCGTTTCCTGCGTACTCCTGAATATGATGAACTGTTCTCCGGTGACCCGATTTGGGCAACTGAATCAATCGGTGGTATGGGCGTTGATGGCCGTACTCTGGTTACCAAAAACAGCTTCCGCTTCCTGAACACCCTGTACACCATGGGTCCTTCTCCGGAGCCGAACATCACTGTTCTGTGGTCTGAGAAACTGCCTCTGAACTTCAAGAAATTCGCCGCTAAAGTGTCCATCGACACCTCTTCTCTGCAGTATGAGAACGATGACCTGATGCGTCCGGACTTCAACAACGACGACTACGCTATCGCTTGCTGCGTAAGCCCGATGGTTGTTGGTAAACAAATGCAGTTCTTCGGTGCGCGTGCAAACCTGGCGAAAACCATGCTGTACGCAATCAACGGTGGCGTTGATGAAAAACTGAAAATGCAGGTTGGTCCTAAATCTGAACCGATCAAAGGCGACGTTCTGAACTTCGACGAAGTTATGGACCGCATGGATCACTTCATGGATTGGCTGGCTAAACAGTACGTCACTGCACTGAACGTTATCCACTACATGCACGACAAGTACAGCTACGAAGCCTCTCTGATGGCGCTGCACGACCGTGACGTTATCCGCACCATGGCGTGTGGTATCGCTGGTCTGTCCGTTGCTGCTGACTCCCTGTCTGCAATCAAATATGCGAAAGTTAAACCGATTCGTGACGAAGACGGTCTGGCTATCGACTTCGAAATCGAAGGCGAATACCCGCAGTTTGGTAACAACGACTCTCGCGTTGATGACATGGCGGTTGACCTGGTAGAACGTTTCATGAAGAAAATTCAGAAACTGACTACTTATCGTAACGCTATCCCGACTCAGTCTGTTCTGACCATCACCTCTAACGTGGTTTATGGTAAGAAAACTGGTAATACCCCAGATGGTCGTCGTGCTGGCGCGCCGTTCGGACCGGGTGCTAACCCAATGCACGGTCGTGACCAGAAAGGTGCTGTTGCCTCTCTGACCTCCGTTGCTAAACTGCCGTTTGCTTACGCTAAAGATGGTATTTCTTACACCTTCTCTATCGTTCCGAACGCTCTGGGTAAAGACGACGAAGTTCGTAAGACCAACCTGGCTGGTCTGATGGATGGTTACTTCCACCACGAAGCGTCCATCGAAGGTGGTCAGCACCTGAACGTGAACGTCATGAACCGCGAAATGCTGCTGGATGCGATGGAACATCCGGAAAAATATCCGCAGCTGACCATCCGCGTTTCTGGCTACGCAGTACGTTTTAACTCCCTGACTAAAGAACAGCAGCAGGACGTTATTACTCGTACCTTCACTCAGACCATGTAATTGGTTTTGACTGAAATCGTACTTTAAAAAGCGTACAATAAAGGCTCCACGTAAGTGGGGCCTTTTTAATAGCCTGCTTTGTCAGCTATCTATACTTATATACTCGATGGATTTCGAGTTGCATTGAGGCGGCAACGGAGTGAATCCCCTGGAGCGTACAGAAGTACGTGACTGGGGTGAGCGAAGGAAGCTAACAAAGATGCATCTTGAAAGACGAAAAGTATGGATAGCAGCCAAAACAGACTCGACACAGTTAATAACTGTGCACTAACACTGGCCCCGGATGGGCCACACCTGGAGAAACACCGCAATGTCAGTTATTGGTCGCATTCACTCCTTTGAATCCTGTGGCACTGTTGATGGCCCGGGCATCCGCTTTATTACCTTCTTTCAGGGCTGCCTGATGCGCTGCCTGTATTGCCATAACCGTGACACGTGGGATACACACGGCGGTAAAGAAGTCACCGTCGACGAATTAATGAAAGAGGTGGTGACCTATCGCCACTTTATGAACGCATCCGGCGGCGGCGTGACGGCGTCTGGCGGCGAAGCTATCCTGCAAGCTGAATTCGTACGTGACTGGTTCCGCGCTTGTAAAAAAGAAGGTATTCATACCTGTCTGGATACCAACGGTTTTGTTCGCCGCTACGATCCGGTGATCGATGAGCTGCTGGAAGTCACCGACCTGGTCATGCTCGATCTCAAACAGATGAACGATGAAATCCATCAGAATCTGGTCGGCGTATCTAACCATCGTACGCTGGAGTTCGCGCGTTACCTGTCAAACAAAGACATCAAAGTGTGGATCCGCTATGTTGTCGTACCTGGCTGGTCTGATGACGATGACTCCGCACACCGCCTCGGCGAATTTACCCGCGATATGGGTAACGTTGAAAAAATCGAGCTGCTGCCTTACCACGAGCTGGGCAAACACAAATGGGTGGCAATGGGCGAAGAGTACAAACTGGATGGCGTCAAACCACCGAAGAAAGAGACCATGGAGCGCGTGAAGGGCATTCTCGAGCAATATGGACATAAAGTGATGTATTGAGTTTTAGCCACCACGAAACGGCTGCCCTGAACGGCAGCCGTTTTGCTATCTAAGCGACAACCACTCGAATTAAAGGAAAGGACGCCATGCGGTTATTCATTTCTGGCATGTTGCTGTTATCTGCCCAATACGTAAATGCCGCCAGCAACTGTGATATCAACGCCATTGTGCAACATGCGTGGCCAGATGCAAAACCGACAGCGGAAGGCAAGCTACTCACACAACATAATCAGGTTATCGATATCACAGGTAACTCACCGCAAAGCGCAATTTGCCGTGTCTGGCCAGCCCACCCGGAACTGACCCTAGCGGCGATTCCGCTGATGGCACAACAATATAGCGATTACGATCGCATTGGCGATCTGGAGCTTCTGGTACTGGATTCCACAAACCTCGACGTAAAACAGCGGCTACGCCTGCCCGAACGTATGAATGACGATGCCATTCAAATTACCGGTCTGGCGCTGGATACTGCGCGCTGGAAAGTTACCCCAGATCAGACCGCATTTGGCTTACGAGTCGCCCGCACCGGCAGTTCCCGTGTAAATCCTTTTAGTGAAGATGCGCTATCGCTGTTTGTTATTGAAAATAATCAACTACGGGCGGTATTAAACGGAATCGTACTTGAGAATAGCACCGGTGAATGGGACGGGAACTGTGTGGGAACATTCCACGATATTAAACGCACCCTTGCCCTTGCGCCTGATTCACATAATGGATACTTCGATATTCGGGTAAACGAGAAAAACGTGGAATCAACGGCCTATACAGACGCCAACGAGCAGTGCGCATCAAAGGATAAACCGGGGAAAGCCAGTTGGGTACTGCGTTATGATGGCAAACAGTATGCCATCCCAAAAGAACTGTCCCCGTTGTTTTGAGAGGCAAAGCAGGAGATAGCATCACTATCTCCTGCTCTTCTGCCACACTTGTCTTTAGCGTCCTCTTCTCGCCAGTAGCGGGAAAATCAATCCCAGCCCAACCAGCACAAATGGCGTCACGATATTCAGCGTGAGCTGGAATGTCCACTCAGGGGTAAAGGCTTCCATTTTCGGGAAAATCCCGGTCAGACAGGCAAATGCGGTAAAGGCAAAGCACCAGATCCCCACGGTCATCGCAAGCGAGCGGTTGCGAATAAAGACATATTCCGATTTATATTTTTGCGCCAGGCGAATAACGGCAATGAACGCCACAAACACCCATAAATAACGCAATGGCATCACGACAGAGTTAAGATTCAATAGCCATTTATACAGGTTGTTCATATCGCCAATTCCCAGTGTTGGCAACATAATCAAAATCGCCACCAGCACCAGCGTCAGAATATAACCATTTACCGGCGTACCGGAAGCGTTGGTTTTACACAGGCTCTCGGGAATATATTTACGATCAGCATCACCCAGCAGAACTTTAAGCGGTGCATCAATAGAAAATACCAATGCCGCAATCTGTCCCAGCGTATTGGCAATCGCGTAAATAACCATCAGCGAATTACCCATACCATAATACTCACCCAATTTCTGGAAGGCGTAATATTGACCATTCGTCATCAGGTCATCTGGAATATGCCGGGAGTCAAACATCATTCCCATAGCCAGCGAACCGAGAATCGCGCATACCGCCACCATAACAGCCAGAACGAGCATCCCTTTTGGAAATTCTTTGCCCGGATTACGTGTCTGATTAACGTATGGCGAAATTTTCTCCGCACCGCCCACGGCAAAGACCAGCATGGAGATCGTAGTAATGTAGGTAAAATCGATGTGCGGGATAAACGATTCCCAGGTGATATTGGTTGTCGCTATTTGCACATCCGTAATTGCAGGCGCGGTTACCGCCATCACGACATACAAAATGGACATCACAAACATCGCGATGCCAGCAACTGACCCAACAATTTTCAGCGACTTCATGCCACGGGACGCAACCCACATGAAAAAGACAAACAGCGCCAGCGTCAGCCCCTGTAACGCCACGACGGTGTACTCTTTAATCAACGAACCATCGCCCTTCAGCGCCCATCCCAGCGCAATCAGAATAGCCTGCGGTTTTTGCGCCAGATAAGGTATATGAACAACCCAATAGGTCCAGGCAGCAAGATAGGCCAACCCTGGCCCCATGGTATGTTTAATCCAGGTACTGACGCCGCCTTTACCCTCTTTAAAGGTTGAGCCAAGCTGCCCGACGATCAACGCATAAGGAATAAAATAGAGCGCGAAAATAAATATCCAGGAGGAGACAACAACCAATCCCTGATTAGCATAGTTGTTGACGACGTTACCAAAACCCCAGACGGTAATAAATGACATTAATGCAATGTTGTACCATCGCAATTGTTTTTCCTGCACACCAGCCATACGCAATCCTTTGTGGAAGCTTTTTGATTATCAATATATGAGGCGTGGGATTATGCGCGGTAAAATGAGCGAGCGGAAACGGCAGGATGTAAAACTATAACCTTCTGCACACTTTATTTTCAGGGCAGACGTGTGCGATTAAATAATGCAGGTTCCCATAAAGCATACATAAACAGTATGTATGGGAACCTGTTCATATTCTGTTAAATCAGGTCAAATGTGCGCAATAGAATTGGGCGTATGGCCCGTCTTACGCAGCAGCATTAGTAAATAAATAAACGATACGCTGGCGATCATGATAAACAGCAAGCTATCTGAATAATTCTGCATCAGCATCGCAGTAAATGAAGGTCCCAGCAGGCTGCCCACGGTATAGCTCAATAACAATGCCTGATTCATGGCGACCAGCTGATGATGTTCCACCTTTTCACAGGCCCAGGCCATCGCGACCGGATAGAGGGTAAAGCCTGCCGCACCCAACATAAACAACGCGGGCGCCATCGCCGCCTGATTCAGCATGGCGATACTCCCGACGATCACCACGAAGACCTGGACGCGTAAAACCAGCAGACGTCCCAGCTTATCCGCCAGACGGCCAATCGGCCATTGCCCCAGAATACCGGCACTTACCAGAACCGCCATCCAGAAACCAATGCTGGCGTTGCTCACCCCCTGATGGTTGAGATACAGCGGCATCAGGCCATACAAAGACCCCAGCACGATCCCGGAAATAATGCAGCCATTAACGCCCAGGCGCGCCTGACGCAACCTCAGCATGGAGACAATAGGCGTAGACTGCAGTTCATCGCCCTGCTGATTAGCAATGCGCGTAAAGAGCAGTGGCAAAACACCCGCCAGGATAGTACCCGTCACCCACGGCAGGACGTTCATCAATTCTGTTGATACTTTACTAACCAGCAGTTGGCCTAAAAACGTTCCCACATAATAGATCATCATATAGGCGGCAAGTAACCGTCCGCGATTACGTGACGTCCCGCTGCACATCAGCGCGCTTTCCACGACCACCCAGATCATGGCGCAGCCAACACCGGCGATAAAACGCCATGTCATCCAGCTCCAGAATCCCACCATAATCCCCAGCCCGACACAGCCCGCGGCAAAAATAAGCGAGGCGATGTAATAGCTGCGGTTAAAACCAAGGTGTTTTATTAAATACCCTGTCAGCAACGTCCCTACCAGATTACCGGTAAAGTAAGACGAGCTCACCACGCCTACCTGCCAGGTGGGCAGATTTTCATGGGCGAGCCAAAGCGGGACGAGCGTGTTTAACACGGCGATCGCCAGGGTCAACAGAAGTAGCCCGCACAACAATAGCATGACGGGACGGGTATAGGTGGACATGAATAAAAACCGTGAGGAAGTTCAAATTTCATGCGCATCATGCCACTGCTAAAAACATTGTCAATCGGCGGAATCAGAGGGCTGAGGCGCTTTCTGGTCGATCGATTTGCATTACTGATTCTTAATGTGAATAGATAAAAAACACAAAAACACATCTGCTTGTTTTTATTGATCTAAAACAAAAATCTCGCGTTACGTTCAGTCGAAAAATTTCATGGACTCCCCTTACTTTTATTTCTTACTAAACTCTATGCGGGATGCTGAGCTGCATTGTCTTCAAAATAGAACAGTGAGTTCTTATTTATCTATCTAATCCAAATATCGTTCTTTTCGTAGACTTAAACTCATCAAATTTCCCCCACTGATACTGAACAGGAGAAATACCATAACTAAACCTTACGTAAGACTTGATAAAGACAATGCGGCAGTACTGCTGGTCGACCATCAGGCTGGCCTGCTCTCTCTGGTTCGGGATATCGATCCCGATAAATTTAAAAACAACGTGCTTGCGCTCGGTGACTTAGCAAAATACTTCAACCTCCCAACCATTCTGACAACCAGTTTTGAGACAGGACCAAACGGACCGCTGGTACCGGAACTGAAAGCTCAATTTCCCGATGCGCCCTACATTGCTCGCCCAGGAAACATTAACGCATGGGATAACGAAGATTTCGTGAAAGCAGTAAAAGCGACCGGCAAAAAGCAGCTGATTATCGCTGGTGTCGTGACGGAGGTTTGCGTCGCTTTCCCAGCGCTCTCGGCTATTGAAGAAGGTTTTGACATCTTTGTTGTCACCGATGCTTCAGGCACGTTTAATGAAATTACCCGCCATTCAGCATGGGATCGGATGTCTCAGGCAGGCGCTCAATTGATGACATGGTTCGGAGTAGCATGCGAACTGCACCGCGACTGGCGCAACGATGTCGAAGGTCTGGCGACGTTGTTCTCTAATCACATTCCGGATTATCGCAATCTGATGACCAGCTATGACACGTTAACTAAGCAGAAGTAAAGACTGGGGCAAAACCCTGGCCTGACATGTAGCCGGATAGCGCGCAGCTTTAAGGCCTACGGATATTGTAGGCTTGTTAAAGCACGTGGCGCCATCCGGCATATTATGGATTAACTCGCCACCGCCATACCGACTGTCATATGCAGCCCGTAGAACACGCCACGACCAATCAGCTCGCCGACTAACAGCAGAATAAACGCGACGGAAAGCAACGGAACGGCAGGTTGGTAACCCTTCACTTGCGGTACTATCCAGCAGCACAGCGCTAACGCCAACGCCACGATCCGCCACGCCATCAGCGAACCGTAATCCGGAACCAGCGCAGAGGCCTGTTGAATCGAACTGTGGATTGTCGCCAGTTCAGTCCCCTGCATTACCGACATGATGGCACTCACGACCAGAGCAAGCACTGATATAGCCGGCAGCAGGCGCATCGCCCAACCATCCACGCCAGCAATTCTCAGTAACAGATATCCCAGCAGCGGACCGCCCATAAACATCGTCAGGAAGAAGCCCAGCGGTGTCCAGACGCTGTACCAGGTCGGTACGGTATCGATAGTGTTATACACGCGCACCATCATCCAGACAAAAACCACACCCAGCACCATGGTGACAACTAACCACAGATTGCGTAATGCGGGCGACATTTTCTTCAACATAGCCAGCAGCCAGCCGATACCGCCAACGGCAAAGAAGAGTGAGCCGCTGGCAATTTCGTTACTCAACGCAGATGACCCAACGCGATTGAGTGAGTTAAAGGCGCGCATCGGTGAGCCCAGGTGGAGCATGGAAGCAATAAAACCAATGCCCATTAATACCCACAGCCCAAACATGCAGGTAATTACGCGTTGCTGCGATTCTGGGCGTAAGCCCCCTTTCATCAACGCCAGCGCCAGAACAATAAAACCGCCAACCACACACTGTCCGAAGACCGTGAAGATCATCAGCGGCCATTCATGCCATCCACTTCCCATCTTACACCTCCTTCGGATTAGCCAGATAACCTGTGGTATCCCCGGTCGGGCGGCTATTGGCGTTAGGTTTGATGACAATGCTCGGTTTGGTAAAGTGCGCGCCCGGCAATGGCGCAACCGCAGCCAAAGTACCGTGTTTTTTGCGCAGTTCATCAATTGGGCCAAAATCCAGCGCACGCAGTGGACAGGACTCGACGCAAATAGGTTTCTTACCTTCAGCGACGCGCTCATGGCAGCCATCGCATTTGGTCATGTGCCCTTTGTCAGCATTGTACTGTGGTGCACCGTAAGGACAGGCCATGTGGCAATAGCGGCAGCCGATGCACACATCTTCATCGACAACGACAAAGCCATCTTCACGTTTGTGCATCGCACCGCTCGGACACACTTTGGTACAGGCCGGGTCTTCACAGTGGTTACACGCAATGGAGAGGTAATAGGCAAAGACGTTCTGATGCCAGACGCCGTTGTCTTCCTGCCAGTCACCGCCCGCGTACTCATAAATGCGGCGGAAGCTGACTTCAGGGGTTAAATTTTTGAAATCTTTGCACGCCAGTTCGCAGGTTTTGCAACCGGTGCAACGGCTGGAATCAATAAAAAATCCATACTGGGTTGTCATCGGTTACTCCTTACACCTTTTCAACCTGAACAAGGTTCGTGTGTGATGGGTTCCCCTTCGCGAGAGGAGACGGACGCTGGGTCGTCAGGACGTTAATACAACCGCCCTGGTCCACGCGTTTTGCGTCCGGGTCATACCACGCCCCTTCGCCCAATGCCACCACGCCAGGCATCATACGCGGAGTTACTTTCGCCTCGATGTGCACTTCACCACGATCGTTAAAGATGCGCACCTTGTCGCCGTTGTTAATGCCGCGTCGCTGTGCATCCATCGGGTTGATCCACATTTCCTGACGGCAGGATGCTTTCAGAACATCCACGTTGCCATAGGTCGAGTGAACGCGAGACTTATAGTGGAAGCCGGTCAACTGCAGAGGGAATTTCTCCACCAGCGGATCGTTTAAGCTCTCAAAACCTGGGGTATAAATCGGCAGTGGATCAATCACATCACCTTCCGACAGTTCCCAGGTTGACGCGATCTCGGCAAGCTGCTGCGAATAAATTTCGATCTTACCTGACGGCGTGGTCAGCGGATTGGCGTTAGGATCCTCACGGAACGCCTTGTAGGCCACGTGATGTCCCTGTGGGTCGCGCTGTTTAAAGATCCCCTGCTTGCGGAATTCTTCAAACGTTGGCAGTTCAGGAATGGCTTTGCGCGACTGCTCGTACAGATGACGCATCCACTCTTCCTGAGTACGACCTTCTGTAAACTGCTGCTCAACACCAAGGCGTTTCGCCAGCTCGCTGGTCATCTGGTAGATAGTCTTGCATTCGAAGCGTGGTTTGATCGCCTGATCGGTGAAAATCACATACGACATATTTCCGCAGGAGGCATCCAGTGCGAAGTCCATCTGCTCCGAAGCGGTGCAGTCCGGCAGCAAAATATCCGCGTATTTCGCCGAGGAGGTCATATGACAGTCGATGACAACGATCATCTCGCACTTCTTATCATCCTGTAGGATTTCATGTGTGCGGTTGATATCAGAGTGCTGGTTAATCAGACAGTTACCGGCATAGTTCCAGATCATCTTAATCGGAACATCGAGCTTATCTTTGCCACGAACACCGTCACGCAGCGCCGTCATCTCCGGACCTCGCTCAATGGCGTCCGTCCACATAAACATAGAGATGCTGGTTTCGACTGGGTTTTCCAGCGTAGGCATACGTTCAAACGGCAAACTGTATGAGCCCTCACGCGCCCCGCTGTTGCCGCCGTTAATCCCAACGTTACCGGTAAGGATTGCCAGCATAGAAATGGCACGAGTCGCTATTTCACCGTTAGCATGGCGCTGCGGTCCCCACCCCTGACTGATATATGCCGGTTTAGCGCTACCGATTTCACGTGCCAGTTTGACGATTCGATCAGCAGGAATACCGGTAATTTGCGCTGCCCATTCCGGGGTCTTGGCGATACCGTCTTTGCCCTGCCCAAGAATATACGCCTTATAGTGACCGTTTTTCGGTGCGTCGGCCGGTAAGGTTTTCTCGTCGTAACCCACGCAGTATTTATCAAGGAACGGTTGATCGACCATGTTTTCGGTGATCAGCACATACGCCAGACCATTCACCAGCGCCGCATCGGTACCTGGGCGGATCGGGATCCATTCATCTTCACGACCCGCACCGGTATCCGTGTAGCGAGGATCGATAATAATCATGCGAGCATTGGATTTCTGTCGCGCCTGTTCAAGGTAATAGGTTACCCCACCCCCGCTCATACGGGTTTCACCTGGGTTATTCCCGAACAGAACCACCAGCTTGCTGTTTTCAATGTCGGACGGGCTGTTACCGTCTGCCCAGCCGCCGTAGGTGTAGTTCAACCCGGCAGCGATTTGCGCTGAAGAGTAGTCACCGTAGTGGTTCAGGTAGCCGCCACAGCAGTTCATCAGACGTGCTACCAGCGTTTTGCCTGGCGGCCAGGAACGTGTCAGGGTGCCGCCCAGCGTACCTGTGCCGTAGTTCAGGTAGATAGACTCGTTGCCGTAGTCTTTGATAAGACGCTGCATATTGCTGGCAATGATGTCGTAGGCTTCATCCCAGCTGATACGCTCAAATTTCCCTTCGCCACGTTTACCGACACGTTTCATCGGGTATTTCAGACGGTCGGGATTATAAACGCGACGACGCATGGAGCGACCACGCAGACAGGCGCGTACCTGGTGCAAGCCGTCATAGTTGTCATCACCGGTGTTGTCGGTTTCAACATACTTTATTTCACCGTCTACCACGTGCATACGCAGAGGACAGCGGCTACCACAGTTCACCGTACACGCGCTCCATATGACTTTCTCATTGGCCTGTGTCGGATTAAGGGCTTCTGCAGCATTTGCAATACGGGTAAATGGCAGGGTAAACGCGCTACTGGCCACCGCCAGTCCGCCTATCGCCGTCGTTTTCACCAAACCTCGGCGACTAACCTCAGCTGCCAGCATGGCATCGGGGATCTTAGTTTTCATAGTGGCTCACTCTGCTGCTCACAATAAACAAAAGAGAAATACTCGTTATATAGATTTTTATATATCGTTAATATCAATATACAGACTGGTAGATACTGAATTTGCGAAAAGACAGAGATAAATACTGACTTTCATTCGAAGGCAGTATTACTCCTATGGAGGTAGGCGTTATTGTCCGACGTCAAACGGGCATAAAAAAAGCGCCCTGAGGCGCTTTTTTAGCAAAGAAAGGTAGCTTAGCCGATAAATTCCAGGCCATTCATGTACGGACGTAACACTTCCGGAACCTGAATACGGCCATCAGCCTGCTGATAGTTTTCCATCACCGCAACCAGCGTACGTCCAACCGCCAGACCGGAACCGTTCAGCGTATGTACTAAACGGGTCTTTTTGTCGGATTTGCTGCGGCAACGCGCCTGCATACGACGAGCCTGGAAATCCCACACGTTGGAGCAAGAGGAGATTTCGCGATAGGTGTTCTGCGCCGGGATCCACACTTCCAGATCGTACGTTTTGCATGCGCCGAAGCCCATGTCGCCTGTGCACAGGATGATCTTACGGTACGGCAGGCCCAGCAGCTGAAGAACCTTCTCAGCATGGCCGGTCATCTCTTCCAGCGCGTCCATAGAGTCTTCCGGGCGAACGATCTGCACCATTTCAACTTTATCGAACTGGTGCATACGGATCAGACCACGGGTATCACGACCGTAAGAACCTGCTTCAGAACGGAAGCACGGCGTATGCGCGGTCATTTTGATCGGCAGCGCATCTTCGTCAATGATTTCGTCGCGAACCAGGTTGGTCAGCGGAACTTCTGCCGTTGGGATCAGCGCATAGTTGCTGCTGTCAGCTTCTTCATCCAGCGGACGGGTGTGGAACAGATCGCCAGCAAATTTCGGCAGTTGCCCTGTTCCGTACAGCGTGTCATGGTTAACCAGATACGGAACGTAGTTTTCGCTGTAACCATGCTGTTCGGTATGCAGATCCAGCATGAACTGAGACAGCGCACGGTGCATGCGCGCGATCTGCCCTTTCATCACGACGAAACGAGAGCCGGTCAGCTTAACCGCAGCGGCAAAATCAAGACCCGTGTGCATTTCACCCAGGGTAACGTGATCGCGCACTTCGAAATCAAACTCACGCGGAGTACCCCAACGGCTGACTTCAACGTTGTCATTTTCATCTTTACCCACCGGAACGTCGTCCGCTGGCAGGTTAGGAATGGTCAGCGCAATGTCGCGGATCTCGGCCTGTAAGGTATCAAGTTCAGCTTTCGCGGCATCCAGCTCTTCGCCCAGTTTGTTCACTTCCAGACGTAAAGACTCGATATCTTCCCCGCGCGCTTTTGCCTGGCCGATGGATTTCGATCGAGAGTTACGCTCTGCCTGCAGGTTTTCAGTTTGTACCTGCAGAACTTTACGACGCTCTTCAAGAGCGCGCAGCTTATCTACATCCAGCTTAAAGCCCCGGCTTGCCAGTTTTTCTGCGACTGCGTCTGGCTCATTACGCAGCAGATTGGGATCGAGCATGCTTATCCTGTGCTTATCGAATTAAAATAGGAGAAAGTGACCACAGCCTGCGGTCACAGGGATACAGAGACAACATTACCGCAACGATAACACTAACGGTAGCGTTTTATAGGGCTATTTTGATCCTGTCCGGCGAGCCAGGCGAGCTTTTCGCCAATCTTGCCTTCAAGACCTCTGTTTGTGGGGTGATAATAGCGCGTTTGTGCCATTTCCTGCGGGAAGTACTCTTCTCCGGCGGCGTAGGCATTTGGTTCATCATGGGCGTAACGATACTCCTGACCATAGCCCATTTCTTTCATCAGCTTAGTTGGCGCATTGCGCAGGTGGACCGGCACGTCGTAATCCGGACGTTCGCGGGCATCAGCCAGCGCGGCTTTAAAGGCGGTGTAAACCGCATTACTTTTCGGCGCGCAGGCCAGATAAACAATAGCCTGTGCAATCGCCCGTTCGCCTTCCGCGGGTCCCACGCGGGTAAAGCAGTCCCATGCGGAAATTGCCACCTGCATGGCGCGAGGATCGGCATTGCCCACATCTTCAGAGGCAATTGCCAGACAGCGACGGGCTACATACAGCGGATCACCACCTGCACTAATGATGCGCGCATACCAATAAAGCGCCGCATCCGGGGCGCTGCCGCGAACCGATTTGTGTAATGCGGAGATGAGATCGTAAAAACGATCGCCTTTATTATCGAAGCGTGCGCTGCGTTCACCGGCAATTTCAGTGAGCAATTCTGGTTTCAATACGCGCTTGCCTGAATCATCAACTTCGGCCATATCGGCCATCATTTCCAGCGTATTCAGCGCTCGCCGCGCGTCGCCATTCACCAGTTCGGCAATCGCCCGACGCGTCTCTGGTGGCAGTACGATATCCTGACCACCGTAACCACGGGCTTTATCTGACATCGCCTGGTCCAGCACCTGTTCAATATCGTCGGTGGTTAACGATTTCAGTAAATAAACACGCGCCCGCGACAACAGTGCCGAGTTCAGTTCAAACGAGGGATTTTCAGTGGTGGCGCCAATAAACGTGATGGTACCGTCTTCAATATGCGGTAAAAACGCATCCTGTTGGCTTTTATTAAAACGGTGAACTTCGTCCACGAACAGGATCGTACGTCGACCCGCGTTACGATTCTGACGCGCCCGCTCAATCGCTTCACGAATTTCTTTTACACCAGACGTGACCGCCGAAATTCGTTCAACATCGGCGTTAGCGTAACGGGCAATAACTTCGGCTAGCGTGGTTTTCCCCGTCCCCGGCGGACCCCATAAAATCATAGAGTGCAGGTGCCCGGCCTCGATGGCACGCGGCAAGGGTTTACCCGCAGCCAGCAGATGCTGCTGGCCGATGTACTGCGCTAAATTTTCTGGCCGCATACGTGCGGCCAGTGGCTGAAAGGTATTATCAGA
Source organism: Citrobacter freundii complex sp. 2024EL-00216 (assembly GCF_043945515.1). Classification (NCBI taxonomy): domain Bacteria; kingdom Pseudomonadati; phylum Pseudomonadota; class Gammaproteobacteria; order Enterobacterales; family Enterobacteriaceae; genus Citrobacter; species Citrobacter freundii complex sp. 2024EL-00216. Next base: position 112,354 of record NZ_JBIMRA010000001.1, read on the forward strand.
AAAGTCGAGCGACAGATTGCTCACTCACACGCCTCTACTTACGTTGATCGTCAACCGTTACACCTTGCGGCGGGGTAAAGGTGAATTTCGAAGGTTCAATCGCACCATTCTGCTGAGATTTCAGCTGATAGCTGCTGCGCTGATCGTCTTGCTCAACGGCACTGAACTGATGGATCGTCCCGTCCCGCCCAACATTGATAGTAAACTGCTTCAGGTTACCGCTGCTGGTTTTTGGCGTCAGCACGAAATCATCGCCGTTTTGCTTTATGTTGTACTGTTGCCAGTCGCTGGCCTGGTTACGCGCAATCAGCATAAACGGCGTGTTGCCCGTAGCGTCTTTCAACCAGGTCGCAGTCGCCTGCTCAACAAACGGGTTAAAGAACCACAGCGTTTTACCATCGGAAACCAGAATGCTCTCGTCAGGCTGCGTCATATGCCAGTTAAACAGATTAGGGCGTTTAACCCATAAGTCGCCCTGACCTTCCTGCACCGCCGCGCCGCTACCGTCCGTGACCTTCTGAGTAAAGCTGGCATGGAAGCTACTGACTTTATCCAGACGGCTTTTCAGGTCGCTGGCAGCATCAGCCCAGACGCTGCTCACCACAAAGCTAGACAGTAATGCACAGGTGATTGCGATTCTTTTCATCATTATTCCTCAAAATACGTCACTCCCAACGGGGAGATCCCTCTGCTATCCATTTCAGGCCAAAAATCAGCATGAGGAAAGTAGAAAATACTGAATTACTTAACTTTGCAATCATTCGAAGGGCGGCGGAGCCAGCACTTCACGATTACCATTATGCCCTTGTTCGCTGACTATTCCCTGCGCTTCCATCTGTTCGATGATGCGCGCCGCTCGGTTGTAACCGATACGAAACTGACGCTGGACGCCGGAGATTGAGGCTTTGCGTTTCTGAGTAACAAAGTTCACAGCCTGATCGAACAGCGGATCCAGTTCTTCGCCACCATCAAAGCCGCCACCGCCGCCTTCGCTTTCGCTGTCAGAGGTAATGCCATCAACGTATTGTGGACGGCCGCGCGCTTTCCAGTCCTGAACTACCGCGTGAACTTCTTCATCGCGTACAAAGGCGCCGTGTACACGTACAGGGATCGTCGAGTTTGGTGCAGAATAAAGCATGTCACCCATACCCAACAGCGATTCCGCGCCGCCCTGATCAAGGATGGTACGCGAGTCAATTTTACTGGACACTGTAAAGGCGATACGCGTCGGGATGTTCGCTTTAATCAGACCAGTGATAACGTCAACTGACGGTCGCTGGGTTGCCAGCACCAAGTGGATACCCGCCGCACGCGCTTTTTGCGCCAGACGAGCGATCAGTTCTTCCACCTTTTTGCCAACGGTCATCATCAGGTCAGCGAATTCATCCACCAACACCACGATATACGGCAGTTTTTCCAGCACCGGATGCTGAACATCCATGCTGTCGCCCGGCTTCCAGTATGGGTCTGGAATCGGACGTCCCATACGGGCGGCTTCAGCAATCTTATCGTTATAACCGGCAAGGTTACGCACGCCAAGCGCCGACATCAGTTTGTAGCGACGTTCCATTTCATTGACGCTCCAACGCAAGGCATTGGCGGCATCTTTCATGTCGGTCACAACTTCAGTCAGCAGATGTGGAATACCTTCATAAACAGAAAGTTCCAGCATTTTCGGGTCAATCATGATAAAGCGAACGTCTTCCGGCTGCGCTTTGTACAGCATGCTGAGGATCATGGCGTTCACCCCAACAGACTTACCGGAACCGGTTGTCCCTGCCACCAGCAGGTGCGGCATTTTAGCCAGATCGGCCACCACCGGTTCGCCCGCAATATCTTTGCCCAGCACCACAGTCAGCGGAGATGAGTTATCACGGAATTTAGCGTTATCCAGCACTTCTCGCAGATAGACGGTTTGACGTTTTTTGTTCGGTAACTCCAGTCCGACATACGGTTTGCCTGGAATAACCTCGACCACACGTACCGCCGCGGTCGACAATGAACGCGCCAGATCTCGTGATAGGTTAGAAATACGCGCTGCTTTAACCCCTGGAGCCAGATTAAGCTCAAAGCGGGTAATCACCGGGCCAGGAGAATAGTTCACCACATCGGCTTTAATGCGGAAATCCGCCAGACGCGCTTCCACCAGACGTGCCATTTGTTCCAGTGCGAACGTATCTATCGGCTCAACTTCGCTCGGCGGCGGCGTGAGCAGATCTAACGATGGCAGCGGCGTGCTTGGACGGTGCGCCGGACGACTATCCCCATTACGCATCAGCAGCGGATGGATAAGACTATCCTGCGGCGGCGGTGTAGCAGGCTGCGCTGGCTGCTGATAATGCTGCTGCGGTGCAACTGGCTGCGCTGGCTGTTGATAATGCTGCGATGCAACTGGCTGCACCGGTTGCTGGTAGTGCTGCTGCGGTGCAACAGGCTGCGCTGGTTGCTGATAATGCTGCTGTGGTACAACTGGCTGTGCCGGTTGCTGATAGTGCTGCTGCGGTGCAACTGGCTGCGCCGGTTGCTGATAGTGCTGCTGCGGTGCAACTGGTTCCTGGTACTGCGGCGCGGGCTCCGGCATTACGCCAGGCGTAAACAGCGGCTCATGCGGACCCTCATCCACCAGTGTTTTCATTGGCGAAAATTCAAAGTCATCAAGGGAGAACGGATTCGCTCCGACAGGCTGTTCACCGGAATAACGCTGCTGCTGAGAAGAAGCAAACTGGCGAGCCAGTTCCGCTTCTGCGGCTGAATCTTCGTCATCAGTCTGGTGGGTATCGTCCTGATACTCTTCGCCATAACGATGCTGCTGCGACTGAGCGAACTGACGTGCCAGCTCGTCCTGCTGCATTGCATCCATTTCATCGTCACTGTACGCATCTGTATCAAGCTGCTCTTCGCGCGCTTTCTCTTCAGCCATACGCTGTGACGGCAGTTTTATGCCATATGAAGCCAGTTCACGACGAGTAGGCACGCGCACACGATTCGGACGCGGCAACTGCGGGCCAATGCCCTCTTTCACCTGCGGACGCGGCGTACCGCTGCCTGCAAGGCTAAAGACAGGTGCTGCGGCAGCGGCACCTGCCCCTAACGCGGCGCTTTTTACGCCAGCGGCCAGCGGTGCAACGGCAGCAACAGACTCAACGGGTGGTATGGATGCAGGCGTCGGCATAGATGGCGTAGACGGCTTAACACGCTCAGGCTCCTGAGCAGGTTCTGGAATCGGCTGATACCATGCGGCCAGTTGCTCACGCTCACGCGCACGTTTCTCTTCGACTTCTTCAAAGTAATAGAGCGGCGGACGAGTCGGTTTAACTTCTTCAACCACCGGCTCAGGTTCCACCACTGTTGGTTGTTCAACCACAGGCTGCTGGAACGTAGTGCTCTGTTGAAAAGTTGGATCCTGCTGATAAACAGGTTGCTGCACAGGCTCCGGCTGATAACCAGGCTGCTGGAATGCGGTGTTCTGTTGAGAGGTCGGATCCTGTTGATAGACAGGTTGCAGCACGGGCTCCGGCTGATAAACAGGTTCCGGCTGCGGCGCGACAGGCTGCGTATAAACAGGTTCAACGGGCTGCTGTGCGTAATATTGCGGCTGCGGACTCTGCTCCACAACCGGTTGTTGCCATGGCTCATACGGCTGCTGCACCGGAGGTTGCGCGTACTGGGCTGGCTGCGGATAACCTTCAGGCGCTGGTGCAATCGCGGCATCAACGGTTTGCGGGCCAGGCACGGGTTGCCAGGCCACAGTTGGGACCGGTTGCTCCATAACAGTGTTGGTCACGGGTGACGTTTGCAGTAACGGATCGACCGGTGCGCTCCAGGCCTGAGCGGCTGTTGTAGCTGCAGCTGCTGCAGCCACAGGCTCGGTCACCGAGTGGCCGTTAAGCAGTGGATCAAGTTCGTCATATTCAGGCAGCGTCGCGCGATTACCGGAAAACAGCACATCATTAGGATCGGCAACCACGCCACGGGCGCTGTATTCAATTTCGTCTTCATCATCCATGCGTTTGCCGGAAAACAGCGCCGCATCGGTATGACGACCAAGCGGGTTGGTAAATTTCTCCGCCAGACGTTTACGGCGCGCTAACGCACCGCGCAGGATACGAGCTCGGCGCGATTCATGGGGTTTGCCATCAGCGGCGTCGACAGACTCTTCTTCGTCTTCATATTCTTCGTCATCGACCCAGGTATCGTCGCGGCGGGTACGGTTGCTGGCAAACGTCAGGATATTGAGTAACCAGCCGCCCAGTTTTTCCGCAATGCTCACCCATGACCAACCGGTGAACAGTGTTAATCCCGCTGCCCAAATGCACAACAACGTCAGCGTGCCGCCGCTGCTGTGCAGCAATGGTTGTAGCGTGGTGCTGAGCAGACTGCCGATCACGCCGCCAGAGGCGAAATACCAGATGTCATCGGCGTTAATTGCGGCCAGCCCGCAGGAAGTGAGAATCAGCGCCAGAACGCCAATAATGCGCAGCGAGACGGCAAAATAATCGACGTACTCGTCGCTGGCCTGATGTCGCCAGGCAAACCAGCAGCCACCGACAATGATGACGGGGATGGTGTAGGCCATGACGCCAAAAATAAAGAACAGCGTATCCGCCAGCCATGCTCCAGGTATTCCACCCAGATTATGGATAGGCTCATGCCACGCGGTTTGCGACCAACTGGGATCCGAAGGGTTAAAGCTGAGTAAGGCAGCCATCAACCAGACGGCAAAAAGGGCAATAAGGATCAGTAGCGCTTCCAGAAGTCGGCGCCCGCTGCTTAACTTCGTCAATGTGACGTCTTTGTCTTCAGTGTATTCCTGGCTCAAAAACGGCTCTCCAGGTTTCGGGCTTTTCCTGCCCGATGCTAAAACGGACAACAGCACCGGGTTGCCCCGGCACTGTTGCTGTATGGATTAACAGGAGTGTAATCAAACTGCGTCGATTTTGCACCTGTTCCGTGTTAGCGCGTCTTAATTACCAGACGATTGCTCTGTTTGACTTCTTCCATTACTACATAAGTACGTGTGTCATTCACGCCAGGCAGACGCAGCAGGGTTTCCCCCAACAGCTTACGGTATGCCGACATATCCGGTACGCGTGTTTTCAGCAAATAGTCGAAATCACCGGAAACCAAATGACACTCTTGAATTTCTTCAAGTTTTTGTACTGCAGAGTTAAATTGTTCAAACACATCCGGGGCGCCACGATTCAGAGTAATCTCAACAAAAACCAGAAGTGATGCATCCAGATAATGCGGGTTTAACAGCGCTGTATAGCCCTGAATAAAACCCTGTCTTTCCAACCGACGCACACGCTCAAGGCAGGGCGTTGGTGAAAGTCCCACACGTTTAGAAAGCTCGACGTTAGAAATACGCCCATCCTTTTGCAGCTCATTAAGAATGTTACGATCGATACGGTCGAGATCTTTGCCAGGGCGCTTCTTACTATCTACCATTATTATTGTCTCTCTGTATTCCTTCCCTACTCCTGCCTGACTCTACCAACATCACTGTTCAGAGTCGCTACCCATCAAAATAAACCGCAACCCAGAGGGATTTTCGGTTCGCAATGTCTGGGTTTATGGTGAGAAGACCGTTGCCTGTCGGCGGCTATCGACATCACGAATGGCATCTGTCCACACCATGCGTAGATTTCGCTAACACGGTAAACATGGTATCTACATGCATGATTATGCAGCACATACATGACACAGTTTTTTTCTTCCTTGAATGTTTTCGCAAAACAGCAGGGGATTGTCAAAGCAAAACATCGATTTTTAGTACAACATGCCAGTTATTCATTCGCAGTGATGGAAAATCGTCATTTTATCACCTTATAACTGACCGATTTTAAGTAGAAATCGTTATAGTATTACGACTAATTCTGCCGTTCATCGGTTCCCGCTATTACACATATTGTTAACAAAATCGCCATACTCTTTTTTTACGCCTGTAAATTCCCTACAATCCTGCTCATTGCCTGCTAACAACTATGGGGATCTCATGGGCGCAACCAAACACAGTAAACTTCTTATTCTGGGCTCTGGCCCTGCGGGGTATACCGCTGCGGTCTACGCTGCACGCGCGAACCTGCAACCGGTACTGATTACCGGTATGGAAAAAGGTGGTCAGTTGACCACAACAACAGAAGTGGAGAACTGGCCTGGCGATCCGCACGATCTCACAGGCCCATTGCTGATGGAACGCATGCACGAACATGCGACCAAATTTGAAACTGAAATTATTTTTGATCATATCAGCAAAGTTGATCTGCAAAACCGCCCTTTCCGTCTGACCGGCGACAGCGGTGAATACACCTGTGACGCACTGATCATCGCCACCGGTGCGTCAGCACGCTACCTGGGTCTGCCTTCAGAAGAAGCCTTCAAAGGCCGTGGCGTTTCCGCCTGCGCGACCTGCGACGGTTTCTTCTACCGTAACCAAAAAGTTGCGGTGATCGGCGGCGGCAACACCGCTGTTGAAGAAGCGCTGTACCTGGCGAATATCGCATCTGAAGTGCATTTGATTCACCGTCGCGACAGCTTCCGCGCCGAGAAAATCCTGATCAAGCGTTTGATGGATAAAGTCGAAAACGGCAACATCGTGCTGCATACCCACCGCACACTGGAAGAAGTGACCGGCGATCAAATGGGCGTAACCGGACTGCGCCTGCGCGATACGCAAAACACTGACAACGTCGAGTCACTTGACGTTGCAGGGTTGTTTGTCGCTATCGGCCACAGCCCGAATACCGCCATTTTTGACGGTCAGCTTGAACTGGAAAATGGCTACATCAAAGTTCAGTCCGGTATTCATGGTAACGCCACCCAAACCAGCATTCCGGGTGTATTCGCCGCCGGTGATGTGATGGACCATATTTATCGCCAGGCGATCACTTCAGCAGGCACCGGTTGTATGGCTGCGCTTGACGCAGAGCGTTATCTCGACGGTCTGGCAGACGCTTGCAAATAAGTTTTACAAATCAGTAACAAAAGTAAAAAAGGCGACTATAAGTCGCCTTTATTTTTGCCTCGTTGTAACATTGTCCTGCCCAAAAATTCCAATAACTCACCTGCTAAGCGTGCAATGAATAAAACCCGTCAAAAAGAGCTGACCCGCTGGTTAAAACAGCAAAGTGTAATTTCCCAACGATGGCTGAACATTTCACGCCTGTTGGGGTTCGTGAGCGGCCTGTTAATTGTCGCTCAGGCCTGGCTCATGGCCCGAATTCTCGACCATATGATCATGGACAATATCCCCAGAGAGGCGCTTCTGCTCCCTTTCATTGTGCTGGTATTGATTTTCATCCTGCGGGCATGGGTCGTCTGGTTACGCGAACGCGTCGGGTTTCATGCTGGCCAACATATCCGCTTTGAGATTCGCCGCCAGGTTCTGGATCGCCTGCAACAGGCGGGTCCGGCCTGGATACAGGGTAAACCAGCCGGGAGCTGGGCTACGCTAATCCTGGAACAGATTGATGACATGCATGATTACTATGCACGTTATCTGCCGCAAATGGCGCTGGCTGTATGCGTCCCTTTATTGATCGTGGCGGCGGTATTCCCGTCAAACTGGGTAGCCGCCCTTATTCTGCTTGGAACTGCCCCGTTGATCCCGTTATTTATGGCGATGGTTGGTATGGGTGCAGCCGATGCTAACCGCCGCAACTTTCAGGCTCTTGCTCGCCTCAGTGGCCATTTCCTCGATCGCCTGCGGGGCATGGAAACGCTAAGAATCTTTGGCCGCGGTGAAGCTGAAACAGAAAGCATCCGCGCAGCGTCACAGGATTTCCGCCAGCGCACCATGGAAGTCCTGCGCCTGGCGTTTCTGTCATCCGGTGTCCTTGAGTTCTTTACCTCCCTGTCCATCGCACTGGTCGCGGTTTACTTCGGTTTTTCCTACCTCGGTGAACTCGATTTTGGCCACTACGGGACTGGCGTCACATTGGCAGCTGGCTTCCTGGCGCTCATTCTGGCGCCGGAATTTTTCCAACCCCTGCGCGATCTGGGCACGTTTTATCACGCCAAAGCACAAGCCGTTGGTGCAGCAGACAGTCTGAAAACCTTCATGGAAACCCCGCTTGCACATCCTGAGCGTGGCGATATTGAGCTGACTACAAAAGACGCAGTTTCAATTGAAGCAGAAGATCTGGTCATCACCTCGCCGGAAGGTAAAGTGCTTGCAGGTCCGCTCAACTTTACCCTGCCAGCGGGCCAACGCGCGGTGCTGGTTGGCCGCAGCGGCTCCGGCAAAAGTTCGTTGCTCAATGTCCTGTCCGGTTTTCTCTCTTATCAGGGATCGCTGCGGATTAACGGCTTTGAGCTGCGCGACCTGTCGCCTGATTGCTGGCGCAAACAGCTGTCCTGGGTTGGACAAAATCCGCAGCTCCCTGCCGCCACGTTACGCGATAACGTGCTGCTCGCTCGCCCCGATGCCAGCGAAGAACAGCTGCAAGCCGCACTCGACAGCGCCTGGGTCAGTGAGTTTTTACCACTTCTGCCACAGGGTGTGGATACACCAGTAGGCGATCAGGCTGCTCGACTTTCTGTCGGACAAGCGCAGCGCGTTGCCGTGGCTCGCGCCTTACTCAATCCATGTCAGTTGTTGCTGCTTGACGAGCCCGCCGCCAGCCTTGATGCACACAGCGAACAACGCGTGATGCAGGCATTGAAAGCAGCATCACGCCGCCAGACCACGCTGATGGTGACACACCAACTTGAAGATCTTGCCGACTGGAACGTTATCTGGGTGATGCAGGACGGACAGATCGTTGAACAAGGCACCTATGCCGAACTTAGCGCAGCCAACGGGGCGTTTGCGACATTACTGGCTCATCGTCAGGAGGACATTTAAATGCGCGCTTTGCTACCTTATCTGACGCTGTATAAACGTCACAAATGGATGTTAACCCTGGGGATCGTTCTGGCGATCGTCACACTGCTGGCAAGTATTGGTTTGCTGACGCTTTCCGGCTGGTTCCTGTCGGCTTCTGCTGTGGTGGGTGTCACCGGGATTTACAGTTTTAACTATATGCTCCCTGCTGCCGGGGTACGCGGTGCGGCAATCACCCGAACCGCGGGCCGCTATTTCGAGCGATTGGTCAGCCACGACGCGACGTTCCGCGTGCTGCAACATTTGCGTATTTATACCTTCAGCAAACTGCTGCCGCTCTCCCCTGCTGGCCTGTCCCGTTATGGACAAGGTGAATTGCTTAACCGCGTAGTGGCAGATGTCGACACGCTCGATCATCTCTATTTGCGCGTGCTCTCCCCGCTTGTGGGCGCTTTTGTCGTCATCATGGTGGTCACGCTGGGGCTGAGCGTTCTCGATTTCACGCTGGCTATCACTCTCGGCGGTATTATGCTGCTGACCTTATTTATCTTGCCCCCACTCTTTTATCAGGCAGGTAAAAGCACCGGGCAAAGCTTGACGCATTTACGTGGGCAGTATCGTCAGCAGTTAACATCCTGGCTGCAGGGCCAGGCTGAACTGACCATCTTTGGCGCCAGTGAACGTTACCGCGCCCAAATGGAAGCCACCGAGTTGCAGTGGCACGAAGCCCAACGACGTCAGTCTGAATTAACGGCGCTATCACAGGCGGTCATGCTGTTAGTCGGCGCACTGGCAGTGGTTGTAATGTTATGGATGGCCTCAGGCGGCGTGGGTGGCAATACCCAGCCTGGCGCACTGATCGCGCTGTTTGTCTTCTGTGCGCTGGCCGCGTTTGAAGCTTTGGCACCCGTCACCGGGGCGTTTCAGCATCTCGGACAGGTTATTGCCTCTGCGCTGCGCATCACCGAACTGACCGAACAACAGCCAGAAGTCACCTTCCCGGATGCCGGTTCTCCAGTTTCTGAGCAGGTCACTCTCACGCTACACGATGTTTCATTCAGCTATCCGGGGCAAACACAAAAAGCACTCAACACCCTTTCGCTGCAGGCTCAGCCCGGTGAACACATTGCGATTCTCGGTCGCACCGGCTGCGGTAAGTCAACGTTACTACAATTGCTGACCCGCGCATGGGATCCGCAGCACGGCGAAATTCTGATTAATGAGCAGCCGATTTCAGCCCTCAGTGAAACCACGCTGCGCCAGAGCATTAGCGTCGTGCCACAGCGCGTGCACCTGTTCAGCGCGACGCTTCGCGATAACCTGCTGCTGGCAGCACCGCACGCCAGTGATGACACATTATCCGCAATGCTGTGCCGCGTCGGTCTGGACAAACTGCTAGAGGGTGATGGACTCAATGCCTGGTTAGGCGAAGGCGGTCGTCAGCTTTCTGGCGGCGAACTCCGTCGTCTGGCTATCGCTCGCGCCTTATTGCACGATGCCCCACTGATGCTGCTGGATGAACCGACCGAAGGGCTTGATGCCACAACAGAAAGCCAAATGCTTGAATTAATTGGCGATGTCATGCGCGATAAAACCGTACTGATGGTGACACATCGTCTGCGCGGCTTGTCACGTTTTGATCAAATAATAGTGATGGACAACGGACACATTATTGAGCAAGGTAATCACGCAGATTTGTTAGCCCGGCAGGGGCGTTATTACCAGTTTAAGCAACGTCTGTAAGCTATTATTGAACGATCAAACTCGCGTAGTGGAGTTTCGCTGTCATGCGCCTGGTGCAATTGTCCCGCCATTCTATAGCCTTCCCTTCACCGGAAGGCGCTTTACGCGAGCCTAACGGTTTATTGGCGCTTGGCGGCGATCTCAGTCCAGCCCGACTGTTAATGGCCTACCAGCGCGGAATTTTCCCGTGGTTTTCACCTGGCGACCCCATCCTTTGGTGGTCGCCCGATCCACGCGCCATTCTTTGGCCCGAGAAATTTCATCTCAGCCGCAGCATGAAACGTTTTCATAAAAACTCACCTTATCGCGTGACGCTCAATTACGCGTTCGGTCAGGTGATTGAAGGCTGCGCGAACGACCGGGAAGAAGGCACCTGGATAACGCATGATGTAGTGGACGCCTACCATCGCCTGCACGAGCTGGGCCATGCGCACTCCATTGAAGTATGGCGACAAAATGAATTAGTGGGCGGTATGTATGGCGTGGCGCAAGGTACGCTATTTTGTGGCGAATCAATGTTCAGCCGTCAGGAAAATGCGTCCAAAACCGCACTGCTTGTTTTTTGCGCTGAATTTATCCGTCAGGGCGGAAAATTAATCGACTGCCAGGTATTAAATAGCCACACAGCTTCGCTGGGCGCCGTCGAAACCCCACGTCGGGAGTACCTTGAACACCTGAGCAGACTGCGCCAGCAGCGGCTACCGAGCCATTTCTGGGTTCCCAGGACGTTATTTTCGCCTCAGAGGTGAATGTTTTCGGCACATTTTTTGTCGGGGTGTTATAATTGTCGCGCAGAGTTGGTTTAGCCCATTACCCCGCCGCCGTTAAGGAACAGTTCGCGTCAGGCAACGCCTATCGTTTATCTCCTCGTTCCCTTACACGTTGCGCTTTAAGTGCGGCTTTGCCGTGTGTGGTTAGAGTAATGCGCCAAACCCGATTTGCTGTGTTTTAAACGCACAAATCTTTACTTATTAAAAGAACTTCGGCATTATCTTGCCGGTTCAAATTACGGTAGTGATACCCCAGAGGATTAGATGGCCAAAGAAGACAATATTGAAATGCAGGGTACCGTTCTCGATACGTTACCTAATACCATGTTCCGCGTAGAGTTAGAAAACGGTCACGTGGTTACTGCACACATCTCCGGTAAAATGCGTAAAAACTATATCCGCATCCTGACGGGCGACAAAGTGACTGTTGAGCTGACCCCGTACGACCTGAGCAAAGGCCGCATTGTCTTCCGTAGTCGCTGATTGTTTTTAACGCCCGAATGGCGTCCAGATAATAAAAGGTCGGTTTAACCGGCCTTTTTTGTGGGCCAAGGTCAGGTATTTAATCCTCAATCATCCGCGCATATTCTTCCGTTAAGAAATCCACTAATGTGCGTACTGACGGCAATAATCCCCTGCGTGATGGAAAGACTGCGTGAATTATTTCTCGCTTCGGTTCCCAGCCGTCGAGCAATGCCACCAGTTCACCCGCGGCTACTTGATCTTTTACCATCAGCTGTGGAAGTTGAACTACCCCCACACCGGCAACTGCGGCTTCACGTAACGCCAGCATATCGGTGGTGATCATACGCGGCGTGAAATGCACCTCCGCACGTGCGCCCTGCGGCCCGAATAACTCCCAACGATGCACATGTTTACCCGTCGCCAGACTCAGGCCAGGCCAACGCGTCAGCTCCGCCGGAGAATGTAGCGTTCCCATTTGCTCGATTAACTGCGGGCTGGCATACAAACGATGCCCCCTGTCCGCCAGCACACGCATCACCAGGTCGCTATCCTCAAATGGTCGGGGCCTGACGCGAATCGCCACGTCCAAACCCTCTCCAACCACGTCCACGCGGCGGTTAGTGGCCTCCAGTTGCACTGATACGTCAGGATAACGCGCCATAAAACGGGCAAGCATTGGCCCGATATGCACATGCAGCAGCGTGACCGGACACGTCAACTTCACCACGCCACGCGGTTCAACCTGTAACGCGGCAATCGCATCCTGCGCTGCCTGCGCTTCCACCAGCATCGCCTTACAGTGTTCGTAAAAGGTTTGCCCAACTTCCGTCACGTTAAACTGGCGGGTGGTTCGCTGAATCAGTCGAACTCCCAGCGTCTCTTCCAGTTGCGCTATCCGTCGGCTTAGTTTTGATTTCGGTTCATCAAGCGCCCGACCCGCCGCCGCGAATCCCCCTTCCTCTACAACATGTACAAACCATGCAAAATCATTGAGATCCGGCTTTGTCATTTTATTGTCCTATTAATGAGACAGTGAGGACTATTTTAGCTACTACTCAGCTCGCTGTCATGAATATAAGCTTATTTACATCAAGATTACGCCACAGAGGAGACACATATGAAACAAGTAACAGGCGTCTACACCGCACCTCGCCCACACTGGGTTGGCGATGGATTTCCGGTTCGCTCGATGTTTTCTTACCAGTCTCATGCTGAACAGCTAAGTCCGTTCCTGCTGCTGGATTACGCCGGTCCACATACGTTTACGCCGGGTAACGAAAAACGCGGCGTAGGTGAACACCCTCACCGTGGTTTTGAGACGGTGACCATCGTTTACAGCGGCGAAGTTGAACACCGTGATTCAACCGGTCGCGGCGGCATTATCGGCCCCGGTGACGTGCAGTGGATGACCGCAGGAGCAGGAATATTACACGAAGAGTTCCATTCACCTGAATTTACCCGTCAGGGTGGCGAACTGGAAATGGTACAGCTGTGGGTCAATCTGCCAGCAAAAGACAAAATGGCCGTTCCGGGTTACCAGGGCATCAGCAGCGATGTGATCCCCACTGTCACCCTGCCAGATGAAGCAGGGAGCGTTCGTGTGATTGCGGGCAGCTATCAGGATACAAAAGGCCCGGCACATACCTTCTCGCCGCTGAACGTCTGGGATATGCGTTTGCAACGTAATCATCAGCTCACGTTGTCACAGCCGGAAGGATGGAGCACTGCCCTGGTTGTATTGAAAGGGAATATCACCGTAAACGGCACTACGTCTGCCAGCGAAGCGCAACTGGTGGTGCTGAGCCAGCAGGGAAAAACGCTGCATATTGAAGCCTCCAGCGACGCCAGCGTGCTGCTGCTTTCTGGAGAACCGTTGAACGAGCCGATTGTAGGTTACGGTCCGTTTGTAATGAACACGAAACAAGAAATCGCTGAAGCCGTACGCGATTTTAACTCCGGCCGCTTTGGCCAAATCTGAATCGAAGGAGAAGAATATGTCCAGTCCTGCAAACTTTAATGGTTCACGTCCGGTCATCGATGTGAATGATTCCGTCATGCTGCTTATCGATCATCAGAGCGGGCTGTTCCAGACCGTCGGCGACATGCCAATGCCAGAACTGCGTGCGCGTGCCGCCGCGCTGGCTAAAATGGCGACTCTGGCGAAGATGCCGGTGATTACCACGGCATCCGTACCGCAGGGACCTAACGGCCCGCTGATCCCTGAGATCCACGCCAATGCGCCGCATGCCCAATATGTGGCGCGTAAAGGCGAAATCAACGCCTGGGATAACGAAGACTTCGTGAAAGCGGTCAAAGCAACGGGTCGTAAAACGCTGATTATCGCCGGTACAATTACCAGCGTGTGCATGGCTTTCCCGGCTATCAGCGCGGTTGCGGAAGGCTATAAGGTTTTCGCTGTGATCGACGCTTCCGGTACTTACAGCAAAATGGCGCAGGAAATCACCCTGGCTCGTGTTGTTCAGGCTGGCGTCGTGCCGATGGATACCGCCGCAGTCGCTTCTGAAATTCAGGGCACTTGGAACCGTGAAGACGCCGCCGAATGGGCGGAAGTGTATACCAAAGTCTTCCCGGCTTATCAGTTGCTGATCGAAAGCTACAGCAAAGCTCAGGAAGTCGTGACCAGCGGCGAAAAACTGGACTCTCAGCGCTAATCCTTTCCTCCGCGCCTGCCTGGGCGGAGGAATATGTATATTGCGTAACCAAACGAGAGTTAACACGTAAATTCTGCTTGACCGTTTTAGCGCAACTCCCTATAGTAGCGCCCCGTTGCCCCCAAGCGGTCAGGCAGCAATACAATATGGTGAGGTGTCCGAGTGGCTGAAGGAGCACGCCTGGAAAGTGTGTATACGGCAACGTATCCGGGGTTCGAATCCCCGCCTCACCGCCATATTTTAAGAAGAGCTCGTACGAAAGTACGGGCTTTTTTTTCGCATGTTGCATTTGCCGGATGCGGCGCAAGCGCCTTATCCGGCCTACATTGCTACAGCCCTGAATATCTCCGTAGGCCTGATAAGCGAAGCGCCATCAGGCATGGCAGTTATTGTCGGCTGAGCAGCGTTAGCACTTCATAGTGCGCGGTGTGTGGGAACATATCGAAAAGCTGGACGCGTTCAATGCGATACCCGGGCAACTCACGAATATCCTTCGCCATGGTTTGCGCATTACAGCTGGAATAAACGATATAATGCGGTGCCATGCGGGAGAGAAAATCGCACAGCGGCTTTCCAATCCCGCGACGCGGCGGATTCACCAGCACCAGGTCAGGTACTTCGCCCTGAGCGGTAGCAAACTGGGTTGAATCCAGCGCCTGAAAATGCAGATTCTGCAATCCAAGCTCCTGCGCTGACTGCTTCGCGCAGGTAATCGCCTCTGGCGCGATTTCAATCCCCGTCAGTTTCATTTGCGGTGTAGCACAGTGCAGACCAAAACCCCCGACGCCGCAAAACAAATCCCACATATGATTAACCGCAAGCTGACGCACCCAGTCACGCGCCGTGGCATATAATTGCCCCGCTACCACCGGATTGGTCTGGAAGAAACTCTGCGGGCGGATCCACAACGGCACATCGTTAAAGCGTTCCGCCAGCGCCTGTTGTTCCGTCAGGAAGATTTCTGTCTCCCCTTCCATGATCGCCATATGCACCGGCTGAATATTGGCAGTGATCACTTTTAACTGTGGGAGTTGTGCCTGCAACCAGGGTAGCGCCGCGCGCAGCTGTGCCAGTTTTGCGTCAGAACGCAGGACAAAACGCAGCATCATACCGCCATCGAATCTGCTTTCCGTTAACAGCAGATATTTCAGCTCCCCGCGTTTGCGCGCCACGTTATAGGGCGTCAGCCCCGCCCGAGCGATAAACGGCTTAAGCGCGGCAAATACGGGCGCAAAAGACGCAGGATAGAGCGGACAGTCGCACAAATCCTCAGGCGTACCGTCACGATGCAGCATTCCCAGCAGCGGTTTTTCCACGCTGCCGCTGACCACCATTTTGGCTTTATTACGAAACGCGCTTTCCGGACCACTGACCGGCGCGCACCATTCTCCGACCGGATACTCGGCCAGCAGATTCTGCAGATCGGCTGTTTTTTCGAAGAGTTGATCGGCGACAGGCTGTGTTATCCACTGACAGGAGCGGCAGCGTTCGGCGTCATATAGTGCGCACTGCATACAAAGACCTACAAATTAACCGGGGGCCAAGATTATACACGTTATTGCAAACGGAAGAACCGCCTGCTGGACGCAGGAACAAACAGCAGCAGCAATACCAGCATATCCGGCAGTTTTTGCATCACCAGCGTATGCAGAATTTCGCGTCTGGACTCCCCCGCAATGCTGAACAGTTCTGGATATCCGTAGCCCAGCGAAGCCGCCCACAGATAGACGCTGGCGATAATCTGGGTCAACAGATAGATCCAGCGTGCCCAGTTCCGTCCTTTTACCAGCGAAAATGCGCAGTAAATTTCGATAAATAGCAGCACCAGACTGCCCAGAAACACCAGCGTCAAATTCCAGGTCTGCACACTGCGATGAATAAACTCACTGGTTCCACGAAACCCAAGCGTATTAAAAATCATCAACAGATCGAGACAGCGGATCATGATAATAGCCAGCGCCGCCACCTGCACTAAAGCAGGGACGTTTAAGCGAGCATGTGATGTGGATGATTTCTTAAAAAATCCCAACGCGTCGTCTTCCATGAAAACGGCGCAACCACCACAGCTGCGCCGTATAGACAGGTTGGCAGATTTTAGTTTTTTCAGCCGCGTCTTGCACGTTGGATATCGCGGATCCGTTGTTTTTCTGTTCGCGCCATCAGATACCACGCGATAAATCCGATAATTCCTACCACACCAAGGATCAGCGTCGCCAGGGCGTTGATCTCCGGGTTCACCCCCATACGTACGCTGGAGAACACCAACATCGGTAACGTTGTGGCGCCAGGACCAGAGACAAAGCTGGCAATAACCAGATCATCGAGTGACAGCGTGAAGGCTAATAGCCAACCGGAAATCACCGCCGGCATAATCATCGGCAGGGTGATGACGAAAAAGACCTTCAGCGGCGTGGCGCCGAGATCCATCGCCGCTTCCTCAATGGAGTGATCCAGTTCGCGCAAGCGTGAAGAAATCACCACCGCTACGTACGCCGTACAGAAAGTGACGTGCGCCAGCCAGATGGTCAGCATGCCGCGATCCGCCGGCCAGCCGATGGCGTGAGCCAACGCAACAAACAGCAGCAGCAGCGACAAACCGGTAATGACATCCGGCATGACCAGCGGCGCGGTGATCATAAAGGCGAAACCATTCGAACCACGAAAACGACCAAAGCGCACCATTACCACGGCGGCGATGGTGCCAAGGATTGCCGCCATCGTCGCAGCACCCGCAGCAATCGTTAAACTCATGCCGACGGCGCTTATCATCGCGCTATCGTGAAAAAGCTCGCCATACCAACGTGTTGACCACCCCGCCCAGACCGTCACCAGCTTCGAGCTGTTAAACGAATAGATAACCAACATCAGCATCGGCGCGTACAGGAAGGTAAAGCCCACTACCAGGATAAAAATACGCCACGGCGAGCGAACGACCGGTAAGTTATTCATCCGTGTTCCCCCACGCTTTTTTGCTGATATTTGTGGAACCACATGATCGGCACAATCAGAAGCAGCAGCATAATAATCGCGACAGCAGAAGCCACCGGCCAGTCTCGGTTATTGAAAAATTCCTGCCACAGCACGCGACCAATCATGATGCTATCCGGGCCGCCCAACAGTTCCGGGATCACAAACTCGCCAACAGCCGGAATAAATACCAGCATTGACCCGGCGATAATCCCGCCCTTGGTCAACGGCACAATCACGCTAAAGAAGGTCTTAAGCGGCCGGGCACCTAAATCCAGCGCCGCTTCCACCAGCGAGTAATCGATACGGGTCAGCGCGGTATAAATCGGCAGCACCATAAAGGGCAAATAGGCGTAAACAATACCGATGTAGACCGCCAGATTGGTGTGCAAAATCGTCAACGGTTGGTCGATGACGCCCAACCACATCAGGAAGTTGTTCAGCACGCCGTTGTTTTTTAGGATCCCCATCCAGGCATATACGCGAATTAAAAACGAGGTCCAGGACGGCAGGATCACCAGCAACAGCAGAATATTACGCGTTGAGGGTTTACTGTGCGCGACGGCCCATGCCAGCGGGTATCCCAGCAGCAGGCAACAGATTGTCGAAATTCCCGCCACCTGTAACGATTGCAGGTAGGCATCGAAATAGAGCGGATCGTCCGTTAACTGCAGGAAGTTGGCTAAGTTGAGCGTGATGGATAGCTGATCGTCAGCCCATGAAACGAGGTCCGTATAGGGAGGAATAGCGCGCGCCATTTCAGCCAAACTGATTTTGAAGACGATCAGAAAAGGCAGCAGAAACAGGAGCAGCAGCCACACATACGGCAGCGCGATCACCAGCTTGCGCCCGTGCTTCATTTGCAGCCGCGACATAAACAGCGTGAATCGCCCTGCTTTATCCACGCGTGCCGGAGGTTCAAGTGTACTCATCTTCGCTCCTTAAACCGTCAACACCACACAGCTGTCCGCATCCCAACATAAACGGACTTCGTCACCCCAGGTTGGTAATCCCTTGCGATAACGATGCTCATTTTGTAGCTGGGCGCTCAACATCTGGCCGCTTTTCAAACGTACGTGGTACACCGACAAATCGCCCAAATAGGCAATGTGTACCACTTCGCCTACCGCGAAGTTATAACCCTCTGGCGGAGGGGCTTCGCAGAGCATGATTTTCTCCGGGCGCAGCGCAACGTATACCGGGACGTTATCGACAATAGACGCATCGGCGTCCACTTTCAGCGGATGCACCAGTCCAGGAGACTCAATCACCAGACCATCTTCCTGGCGTTCTTTTAGCAGTCCCTCAAAAACGTTTACCGAACCGATAAACTCTGCGCTGTAGCGCGTAGTCGGATGCTCGTAGATCTCTTCCGGCTCGCCGATCTGGACAAATTTGCCACGGTTCATGATCGCGATACGGCCCGCCATCGTCATGGCTTCTTCCTGATCGTGTGTCACCATCACGCAGGTAACCCCGACGCGTTCAAGGATATCCACCACTTCCAGTTGCATGCGGTCTCGGAGTTTTTTATCCAGCGCTCCCATCGGCTCATCCAGCAGCAGCAGTTTTGGCCGTTTCGCCAGACTACGCGCCAGTGCCACACGCTGACGCTGACCGCCGGAAAGCTGGTGCGGTTTTCGTTTGGCGAACTCCTGCATATGCACGAGTCCCAGCATCTCATTCACCCGACTGGCGATTTCAGCCTTCGGCAGCTTGTCCTGCTTGAGGCCAAAGGCAATGTTCTGCTCCACCGTCATGTGCGGAAACAGGGCATAGGACTGAAACATCATATTAATCGGACGCAGATAAGGCGGGACATGCGCTAAATCGACGCCATCCAGCATGATTTGCCCGGTAGTCGGCAGTTCAAATCCCGCCAGCATCCGTAGCAGAGTCGATTTGCCACAGCCGGACGCGCCGAGCAGAGCAAATATTTCACCTTTGTAGATAGTAAGATTGACGTCATCAACGGCGTGCTGACCGTCAAATGACTTGGTCAGATTGCGAATTTCAAGCAGCGGGGTCAGCGCCTTGCGGATTTTCGCTTGTGGGCGTGGGGTTGCATCATTCACTCAGGTGCTCTCCGGCATAAAACAAAGAAACGGTGCAAATAACGCACCATAACGGTGCGTATTGCCGGGTTATATGTGTCCGGGTTCAACGCTGCCCGGCAGGCAAAAATCCTGCCGGGTCATGTCCCAAACATCGGTTTATTTCCCGCTTTTTACCTTCGTCCATGCGCGGGTACGTACACGATCGATCTTCGGATCCTGTACTTTCAGTGTGAACAGCTTGGCGCGAACATCTGCAGGCGGGTAGATACCCGGGTTGTCACGAACTTCAGGGCTGACCAGAGCCGTCGCTTCTTTGTTGGCATTGGCATAAAACACGTGGTCGGAGATATGCGCAATCACATCAGGGCGCAGCAGGTAATTGAGGAACTGATAGGCTTCATCTTTGTTTTTCGCATCGGCAGGCATCGCGAATACGTCAAAGAACGCCATTGCACCTTCTTTAGGAATTGAGAAGGAGATATTGACGCCATTTTTCGCTTCTTTCGCACGGTTTGCCGCTTGCCATACGTCCCCTGCCCAGCCAATCGCGACGCAGGTATCACCGTTTGCCAGGTCGTTAATATATTGCGAGGAGTGGAAGTAGCGAATATTTGGGCGCAGCTTCAACAGCAGGTCAGTTGCCGGTCCGGTGTAATCATCCGCTTTGGTACTGTTTGGGTCTTTACCCAAATAGTTCAGCACCGTGGCAAACACCTCTTCGGGCGCATCGAGGAAAGAGACGCCGCAGCTTTTGAGTTTTTCCAGATTTTCCGGTTTGAGGATCAAATCCCAGCTGTTAACCGGCGCATCCGGCCCCAGCACCGCTTTGACTTTATCCACGTTATAGCCAATACCGGTCGTAGCCCACATATACGGCATCGCGAACTTGTTGTCCGGATCGTGTTTACCCACCAGCTTCAGCAGTTCAGGATCAAGATTTTTCCAGCCCGGCAATTTGCTCTTATCCAGCGGCTGGAATACGCCCGCAGTCAGTTGACGCTCAAGGAAGCTGGCAGAAGGAACGACAAGATCAAAGCCGGTGCTGCCAGCCATGAGCTTACCTTCCAGTACTTCATTGGAATCAAATACGTCATAGATAACTTTAATTCCGGTCTCTTTTTCAAAATTAGCCACCGTGTCCGGGGCAATATAATCAGACCAGTTATATATATGCAGCGTTTTTTGTTCAGCAGCGAGCGTGCCGGCAGAGATGGCCATCAGAGCACCCGCAACCAGGCCTGATAACCATTTTTTATTTAAGGCGGTCATAATCTCTTTCCTTCTGAAAGTTCGTTAACAAACGAACAAAAATGTCACACTCTAATGATATGCAAGAAACGTGCATATTCTTTCATGCGGCACCGATGAAAAGAGAGACCTCTCCTCATGCCGCTGTTGCTCGCTGGCATCCGCCTATGCATTCAACACACATTGTGGCCACAGGTCTGGTCACAAGGGGCTGTTTAAATGATGACGTTGGTAAGCTTCGCAAGAATAACTTTAGCCAGGAATTGTGGATATAGCCCAGATTAAAAAACGTCTTTTATCAATTTTTTATGCAGGAATTGTCTATGACATAAAGCGGAAGGCGCTGAATCTAGGTGAATAATTCTTTAATGAAAGGTTAAATGCAGAATAAAAACAGGCAATACGCAACCGCTCTGGCAGCGGCTGCGCAATATATGTCCAGATTCAGGAAGAATTAATGGAGGAAATGAATTTCAGCGGTACTGTTTTGCGCATCTTCTTCAGCATTAAATAACAGCTGATGCGCTCCGGCTTCGAGGATCACCATCGATATTTGCTCTTCGCTCTGGCGAACAAAACATTCAAACTGCTCAAAGGTTACGCCCGGCGTAACGGATAAAGACTGGCAAACCACCAGCTTTGGCAGATTATCATCCTGCATATCCAGAAACGCTTTCACCGTCAGTGAACTGGCATTGATCGCAGACAGATCGGCTGCCAGTGGCAGCAATGCAGAAGGTCTGACTTCCGCCATCGCAGAAAACAGAATGACGTTATCGACCAAATCAACTTTTGCATCAAAGATGCCGTCAAAATTCTGCATGTGTGGCAAGTGCAGCGCCTGACAGGTATCGCATTCAAAAAAACTCATGCCCAGGTCGTCGAGCCATTGACGCAACGTATCCAGAGTGGGAACGACCAGTGATGTCATAATAATGTGCGACCTCTATTGATGAAAAAAATACCGGCACAGCTTACGCAAAAAGAGCGTGTCATACCACGATCGCAATCGATATTGCGCTTAGCCGCCGATTTTAAGACAAAATTCAGGAGTAGCATGGCGCTCGATCCACTGGATCATTTTCGCGGCAATGTCTATTCCAGTGGTTTTCTCCACGCCTTCCAGCCCCGGAGACGCGTTAACCTCCATGACCAGTGGCCCTCGATCAGCGCGCAGAATATCAACGCCTGCAACGTCCAGGCCCATCGTCCGGGCGGCTTTGAGCGCAATTTCTCTTTCGCGCGGCGTGATACTCGCAATAGTCGCCACACCACCGCGATGGAGATTAGAACGAAAATCGCCCTCTTTAGCCCGTCGTTCAATGGCGGCCACTACTTCATCGCCCACCACGAAACAGCGGATATCGCGCCCCTTCGCTTCTTTGATATATTCCTGAACCAGGATATGGGCATTCACCCCACGAAACGCATCTACCACGCTTTCTGCAGCCTGCCGCGTTTCCGCCAGCACCACGCCAATACCCTGGGTGCCTTCAACCAGTTTCACCACCAACGGCGCACCGCCAACCATGTCAATCATGTCGCTGGTATCGTCCGGAGAGTGAGCAATTCCGGTAATGGGTAAATCAATTCCCTGACGCGCCAGCAGCTGTAGCGAACGCAGCTTATCGCGCGCTCGCGTAATCGCTACTGATTCATTCAACGGATAGCTACCCAGCATCTCAAACTGGCGCAGCGCCGCCGTCCCATAAAAGGTAATCGCGGAACCAATCCGCGGGATCACCGCGTCGAAATGGGGAAGCTGACGGCCCTTGTAATGAATAGAGGATGCCGCCGGGCTGATGTTCATATAGCAAGAAAGGGGATCGATAACTTCAACCAGGTGACCGCGCTGCATCGCCGCTTCACGCAGGCGTTTACAAGAATAGAGCGTTCCGTCCCGGGACAAAATGGCAATTTTCACCCTGCACCTCTCTGAATGACCTGGTAAAAGCTGGCGTATCATACACTGGGTTAAAATCTTTAGCGCGTGGCCCATCCCTGTTTATGCAAATATTCCAGGATAAAGGGGCGACTTTCTTTAATGATGGTACGGCGAATATGATCGCTCCAGGTGTCGCGGCGGGTATTGCTGCCTCGGGTCAGATAGTACTGCGCGAGCTGCTCATCATATTGCGCCAACACATCACTGTTGAGTGGCTGGTATTGGTTTTCATGCACCACAAGCGACGCGGGCAGGCGCGGCTTGATATCCGGGTTATCCGCAGGCCAGCCGAGGCACAATCCAAAGAGCGGCAGAACATGTTGCGGAAGCTTCAGCAGTTCGGTGACCGGCTCAATATTGTTACGCAAATCGCCAATAAACACGCCGCCAAGTCCCAGCGACTCTGCCGCCGTCAACGCATTTTGCGCCATCATTGCAGTATCAACCACGCCAAGCAGCAGCTGTTCCGCCAGCCCAAGTTGCGCGTCAGGGCAAATCTGCAAATGGCGGTTAAAATCAGCGCAAAACACCCAGAACTCAGCGGCCTGTGCCACATGCTTTTGACCGCCAGATAAGGTAGCCAGTGATTCACGCAAGGATTTATCCGTTATGCGAACGATCGTCGTGCACTGTAGAAAACTGGAGCTTGACGTTCCCTGAGCGGCGGCAATAATCGCCTCTCGCTGTGCATCCGAAATGGCATCATCAGTAAAATGGCGAATAGAACGGTGGCTGCGGAGTAAATCAATGGTTGGAGTCATCTCTTTTGTCTCTGTCTGAATCAGTTGAATCACCGGGTGCGCGAGACATCAGTTGCGGTGCCAGCAGTTGAGCAACACGCCACATCAACGCCACCGCAGCAGGGAGCATCAGCAGTACGCCCAGAAATATCATCACCACGCAGGCTAACGGGCTGTTAAGCGGTGCGGGCAAGGTGAGGTAATCGTTAAGCGATAGCAGCGCCAGCGATAACAAAACCATCCCAATTATTTCCAGCATCAATACGCTTTTGGGTAATACACCAATTGTGCGCATACGCGGCCTCCCGGCGAAATGGCTTCCATTATAAAACGTTCCGGCTTGCCGTGTTTAACAGATATAGCTTGAGGATATCAAAGCAACAGGCTGAACCTGCTTTCCATCCGTCACAAATCGCGGCATCATAACCAGTATTGCCATCCGGCCTGATAAGTTCGAGGAGAAAGAGATGTTTGCCGTTATTTTTGGTCGCCCAGGGTGCCCGTATTGCGTGCGCGCAAAAGAATTAGCAGAAAAATTAAGCAGTGAGCATGACGATTTTAACTTCCGCTACATTGATATCCATGCTGAAGGAATTACCAAAGCAGATCTGGAAAAGACGGTAGGTAAGCCAGTTGAAACCGTTCCGCAGATTTTTGTCGATCAAAAACACATCGGCGGCTGCACGGATTTTGAAGCTTGGGCAAAAGAGAACATGAATCTGTTCGCCTGATAGCGGTTTCTACGCCCTCACCTTGAGGGCGTCATCAGTTCTTTTTCCGCCGTTGATGCTGATTGAATAAGCTACTGATAAATAAAAAACATAATGCGCCAAGTGCGCACCAAAACACCGCACTAAACAACCACGCCAGCTCTTGCCACAATGAACGCGTCGGCATAAAAACGAACCGCATCAGTAACAGGCAGCACGGCGCCGCCAACATTGCACCAAGCAGGGGTTTGAGCACTTCCCGACGATGGGAAAAAAAGCTTGCTGCAGCACCAGGTAAGATAAAAAACAACAATCCGACCTCAGGATGCCCTGCCGCTCTGAATGCCCCTTTCACGTTCAGCGTTAATGAAAGACACACCACAATAAAGAGCACAAAGCAGCAGACCGCACTCGCCCAACTTTGCTTATGTTTCAATCGTTCCTCCTGACACATTCTCTATCGAACACTCTTTTCGCCCGCAGGCGTCCAGTCAGATAAAGTAACTCGGCATTCCATGCCAAAAACACACCCACACGATTCTTATAGCCGTTGATACGTAATGAGATTAAACTAACCGCATATATTGTTATGCTGCATTATTCGGGGCTGTGTACGATGCTATCGCCCCTTAATTTCTGGCAAAAACATTAGCGTAAATTGCCATTTCTTTCAATAGCTTACTAGTAAACAAGAAGTTAGTCTCCGTGAATATAAACGTCGCAGATTTGTTAAATGGGAATTACATCCTGTTATTATTTGTGGTCCTGGCTCTGGGCCTGTGTCTGGGCAAATTACGTCTGGGTTCAGTCCAACTCGGTAATTCCATTGGCGTTTTAGTGGTCTCCCTATTATTAGGTCAGCAGCACTTTAGTATTAACACCGATGCATTAAATCTCGGCTTTATGCTGTTTATTTTTTGCGTCGGCGTCGAAGCCGGTCCCAACTTTTTTTCGATTTTTTTTCGCGATGGGAAAAATTATCTAATGCTTGCCCTGGTGATGGTCGGTAGCGCAATGCTGATCGCGTTGGGGCTGGGTAAGCTATTTGGCTGGGACATCGGCCTGACGGCGGGTATGCTGGCTGGCTCGATGACCTCAACGCCGGTGCTGGTCGGCGCGGGTGATACCTTGCGCCATTCAGGAATGACAGGGACACAACTTTCAAGTGCTCTCGATAACCTGAGCCTGGGTTACGCCCTCACCTATTTGATTGGTCTGGTCAGCCTGATTGTTGGTGCGCGCTATTTGCCGAAACTGCAGCATCAGGATCTGCAAACCAGCGCCCAACAAATCGCGCGTGAACGAGGTCTGGACACCGACGCCAATCGTAAAGTGTACCTCCCGGTGATCCGCGCCTATCGCGTTGGCCCTGAGCTAGTGGCATGGGCCGATGGCAAAAATCTGCGCGAACTGGGTATTTATCGCCAGACCGGTTGTTACATTGAACGCATCCGTCGCAACGGCATTCTGGCCAACCCGGATGGTGATGCGGTATTGCAAATGGGCGATGAGATAGCCCTGGTGGGTTATCCGGACGCCCATGCTCGCCTCGATCCCAGCTTCCGTAACGGTAAAGAGGTGTTCGATCGCGATCTGCTCGATATGCGCATCGTTACTGAAGAAATTGTGGTGAAAAACCACAATGCCGTTGGTCGTCGCCTGGCCCAGTTGAAACTAACCGACCATGGTTGTTTCCTGAACCGCGTGATCCGTAGCCAGATTGAAATGCCTATTGATGACAACGTCGTACTCAATAAAGGCGACGTGTTGCAGGTCAGCGGTGATGCTCGTCGCGTGAAAACCATTGCCGATCGTATCGGCTTCATTTCCATTCACAGTCAGGTGACCGATCTGCTGGCCTTCTGCGCCTTCTTTATCATCGGTCTGATGATCGGGATGATCACCTTCCAGTTCAGTAATTTCAGCTTCGGCATTGGGAATGCGGCTGGACTGCTGTTCGCCGGGATCATGCTGGGCTTCCTGCGAGCCAACCACCCCACATTTGGCTATATCCCACAGGGTGCGCTGAATATGGTGAAAGAGTTTGGCCTGATGGTATTCATGGCAGGCGTCGGTTTAAGCGCAGGCAGCGGCATTGGTAATGGCCTGGGTGCCGTCGGTGGTCAAATGTTGATTGCCGGTCTGGTAGTCAGCCTGGTTCCGGTTGTCATCTGTTTCTTGTTTGGTGCTTACGTATTGCGCATGAACCGTGCCCTGCTGTTTGGTGCCATGATGGGCGCACGTACCTGTGCTCCGGCAATGGAAATCATCAGCGACA
Source organism: Citrobacter freundii complex sp. 2024EL-00216 (assembly GCF_043945515.1). Lineage (NCBI taxonomy): Bacteria > Pseudomonadati > Pseudomonadota > Gammaproteobacteria > Enterobacterales > Enterobacteriaceae > Citrobacter > Citrobacter freundii complex sp. 2024EL-00216. Next base: position 138,773 of record NZ_JBIMRA010000001.1, read on the forward strand.
CCGCACGCAGCAACATCCCTGCGTTAGGTTATGCCGGGACCTACGCGATTGCCAACGTTCTGCTGACATTAGCGGGGACACTCATAGTCATTGTCTGGCCAGGCCTTGGTTAGCGCTGAAATATTCCCTTAATTGAAAAATTTTTGCAGGTAAGCAGAACTTTTCTTCAAGGCGTCAGTCATAACTATTGCCACTGCTTTTCTTTGATGTCCCCAATTTGTGGAGCCCATCAACCCCGCCGTTTTGGTTCAAGGTTGATGGGTTTTTTGTTGCCTGAAATTTGCGTTCATCGTCTTCCACCTCTGAAACTCCTCCCAAATTTGCAGCATGCCGGTTATGGCACATACTTTAAAACGGTGCTTTATCGGGGATGGGGGTTAGTCATGTTGCTTACTGGCAAAGTCGCAGTAATTTTTGGTGGCAGCGGGGCTATTGGTAGTGCGGTTGCGCAGGCCATGGCGCGCGAAGGAGCCCATGTGTGTCTGGGTGCTCGCAGCCAGGAAAAACTTGATCGGACGGCCAGTATTATCCGAACGGCAGGTGGTACAGTCGAAACCTTTATCACCAATGTACTCGACGAGCACAACGCATCGAAGGAAGTTACCCGCCTTGCGCAGCAAACCGGTGGAATAGATGTGGTGGTTAACACAACGGGATTTATGCACGAACAGGGCAAACGCATTGACGCATTATCCCTCTCTGAGTTTATGAGCGGCATCACCCCTTTCCTCTCGGCGCAGTTCAATATCGCTAAAGCCGTAACGCCGCACATGGGCGGCAATCGTGCGGGCGTCATTCTCAGCGTTGTTGCCCCCGCGGCCCCGATGGCGATGCCTGGTCATCTGGGTCATATTGTTGGTTGTGCAGGAACAGAGGCTTTTATTAAAGCATTCGCCAGCGAGGTAGGACCGGCAAATATCCGGGTCGTCGGCGTGCGCTCGCATGCGATTGTGGATGCTGTTGCAGCTGGCTCCTATACCGGAGAAATTTTCTCCGCCAAAGCACAGTCAATGGGTTTAACCGTCGATCAATGGTTAGGGGGTGCGGCGCAAAGTACCATGCTCGTGCGCCTGCCTACGCTTGCACAAATCGCTGAGGTCATGACCTTTCTCGCTTCAGACCATGCCAGCGCCATGACCGCGACGGTAGTGAATATTACCGGAGGCGCTACGCACAGCTGACTGTCGCGGGTATCCCTGCAATACGCTCCACCATCAGCAAGATATCTTCTCGCTGCAGCGGTTTTTTGTCCGTGACAAAATGCAGCGTCATTCCTTCAATAAACGCATCCAGCGCCCGCGCCGTAACCGGGTCAAACCACTGCTCCAGCGTTTGTTGGCTGCGTAGCATCCAGTTCTGCATCACCGTTTTCAACGCTGGTTTACGGCTGGCAAAAGCATACAGCTGATACATGAGCTCCATATTATCAGGCGTTGTGACCTGAGAGCCGTAAATCATATCGGTAATGGCATGGCAAGCCTGCGACGCATCCTTAACATCGGCAAAAAAGTCCTGATACTGCAGCATCATCCTGTCAGTAAAACGGCCAAATGCCTCCATCAAAAGCTCATCAATTCCCGAAAAGTAATAGGTCATAGAACCCAGTGGCACCTCGGCAATCATAGCGATTTTACGGTGTGTAACCCCATGAATACCATGAGCTATTACTGCATCCAGAGTCGCCTGAACTATTTTTTCCCGCCGCTGCGGATCGTTTGCACGTCGCACTACATTTCCTCTTCTTGCATTTGTGTACAAATGTACACAGTCTTGCTAATGTTGTCTCCTTCCCTCTTTTCTTTGGCTCGAATTCATGACTGGCATCTCATCACGCAAAGCCTTAAGACGTCGCACCTGGGCGCTGTTCACGTTCTTCTTTTTACCAGGATTATTAATGGCCTCCTGGGCAACGCGTACCCCTGCCATCAGAGATATCCTCTCCATCTCCACTGCCGAAATGGGTGCAGTGTTGTTTGGGCTCTCTATTGGTTCGATGAGTGGCATACTTTGTTCGGCCTGGCTGGTGAAACGATTTGGCACGCGTAAGGTCATCCGCACCACCATGTCTTGTGCAGTCCTCGGAATGGCGATCCTCAGCGTAGCGCTCTGGCTGCATTCCGCATGGCTTTTCGCGTTTGGCCTGAGCGTATTTGGCGCCAGCTTTGGCGCGGCAGAAGTTGCCATCAACGTCGAAGGTGCGGCAGTTGAGCGCGAAATGAACAAAACCGTGCTGCCGATGATGCACGGTTTTTACAGCCTGGGAACGTTGGCAGGGGCTGGAGTTGGAATGATGCTTACCGCCTTCAGCGTCCCGGCTACCGCGCATATTCTTTTGGCTGCAATGGTTGCTATCACACCTATTTTCATCGCCATCAAAGCTATTCCTGACGGCACGGGCAAAAATGCCGCTGACGGTTCTCACTCCGGTGAAAAAGGACTGCCTTTTTATCGTGATATCCAGCTATTGCTGATCGGCGTTGTAGTGCTGGCGATGGCATTTGCTGAAGGTTCCGCCAACGACTGGCTTCCACTGTTAATGGTGGACGGACATGGATTTAGCCCGACATCAGGCTCGCTGATTTATGCCGGTTTTACGCTGGGTATGACCGTTGGGCGATTTACCGGTGGCTGGTTCATCGACCGTTACAGCCGCGTTGCGGTGGTGCGCGCCAGTGCGCTGATAGGCGCTCTCGGGATTAGCCTGATTATTTTTGTCGACAGCTCCTGGGTGGCGGGTGTGTCCGTTATTCTGTGGGGACTCGGCGCATCGCTCGGTTTCCCGCTGACCATTTCAGCCGCCAGCGACACCGGCCCCGATGCCCCGACCCGCGTCAGCGTCGTGGCGACCACCGGTTACCTGGCGTTCCTTGTTGGACCGCCGCTTCTGGGCTATCTGGGTGAACACTATGGCCTGCGCAGCGCTATGTTGGTGGTGCTGGCGCTGGTGCTTGTCGCCGCCGTCGTCGCGAAAGCGGTAGCGAAACCGGATCTCAAAAATACTACGGTGATGGAGAACAGCTAATGAGTATCAAATTAATTGCGGTCGACATGGACGGCACATTTTTAAGCGACCAAAAAACCTATAACCGCGAGCGTTTTATGGCGCAATATCGCCAGATGAAAGAACAAGGGATCCGCTTTGTAGTCGCCAGCGGCAACCAATATTATCAGTTGATTTCCTTTTTCCCCGAACTGGCCAATGAAATCTCATTTGTCGCCGAAAACGGCGGTTGGGTGGTCAGTGAAGGAGAAGATGTTTTTAACGGCGAACTGGCTAAAGACGATTTCCATGCCATCGTAGATCATCTGCTGACCCGCGCCGATATCGACATTATTGCCTGTGGTAAAAACAGCGCCTATACGTTGAAACAGTACAGCGATGAGCATAAGAACGTTTCCGCCATGTATTATCATCGTCTTGAATTTGTAGATAATTTTGACAACCTCAACGATGTTTTCTTCAAGTTCGGGCTGAATATTTCCGACGACCGAATTCCACAGGTACAGGCCGATCTCCACGAGGCGATTGGCGATATTATGGTACCAGTGCATACCGGCTACGGCAGCATCGACTTAATAATTCCCGGCGTGCATAAAGCTAACGGCCTGCGCCTGCTGCAACAACGCTGGAATATTAACGACAATGAAGTTGTTGTATTTGGCGATGGCGGAAATGATATTGAGATGCTGCGCCAGGCAGGATTTAGTTTTGCAATGGCCAACGCCCATGAGCCGGTGATCGAGGCGGCAAAATATCGCGCAGGCTCGAACAACGAAGAGGGCGTTCTGGATATTATTGACCGCGTGTTAAGGAATGAAGCACCGTTTACGCATTAACGGCTCAGCACAGACGGCAACAAAATGATGGCATGATCTATTCATAATCCGCCTCAAATTAACCCGCTGGATTATTACTTCCAGTGAATATTTCAGGCGAGCGGATCATGAAGAAAAGTGTACTAATGGCGACATTGTTGCTGGGCTTTGCGGGGACAACATTTGCACAGAGCGTTACCGTTGATGTCCCCAGCGGTTATAAAGTGGTGGTAGTGCCCTCTTCCGTCAGCGTCCCGCAGGCGGTCAGCGTAACTACCGCACCACAAACGGTATATGTTGCTCCAGCGCCTGCTCCGGCCCCTGTCTATCGCGCACATCCTTATGCGCGACATGTGGCAAGCGTCGGTGAAGGGATGGTTATCGAACATCAGATTGACGACCACCACTAAGTTGTCGCCAGGCCCAGACAACCGTAATACTGGTCAGTTAAGATCTTTGGTGAGCGGTAGGCCGGATAAGGCGTTTACGCCGCCATCCGGCAATTTGCTACAGGCCGCCGGATGGCGCTTCGCTTATCCGGCCTACAGCGTGATTCTATTATCAACATAATGCTGAATTTATCGGCGTCATTATGCTTATCTGCGCTGGATTGCGGAAATCCGGACCTTAGCCTTCCCGGGAATTCCCTACCCTTTTATCTTTCAGGAAGATAACCATCAGAATCAGCCACAGTACGCCGCTTGCCAGATTGAACAAGCTGAACAAGCCGTTCCCTCCCAGCAGATACGCGTGTTTACTCAGCTCAATACCGACGGTAAAAATCAGCATCTGCAACATACCCATTGCGGCAGAAACAGTACCCTTACTCATTTCGCTGGCAAACAGCGTCAGGCGCACCAGCCCCGCATTCGCCACGCCAATGCCAAACGCATAGATACTCAAACCCGCCGTCATCCATAGATATGCATGGGATGACACCACCGTGGCCGCAGCGGCAATAATCAGGCCAACGGCGATTGGCCAGCCGCCCATGATAATGAGCGAACGCACGGTTTTTCGCGAAGTCAGACGCGCCAGCACCAGGTTACCAGCAATCAACGCGCCAAAAATCGGCACCTGCAACAGACCATATTCGTAACTGCTGAGATGTTCACCACTGATGATAATAATCGGGGACTGCGCAATCCACGCCAGTAACGGCAGGCTGACAAAACCCAACGCCAGTGCGCCTGCAACGAAGCGCACGTTCCTCAGCACCAGCTTATAATCCTTGCCCAGCTCTTTAATGGACAGCTTTTCACCAAGCCGGGTTGCCGTTTCCGGCATCGCGCGTTGCAGACCAAAAAAGGAGATGGCCGCCAGAGCAGCAAACAGGATAAACATCCCTTCCCACGGCAGAACATGTACCCAGGCTGCGCCTACCAACGGACCCAGCAGTGGCGCAATCAGCGCCACGTTTGCCATCAGCGCGGTAATTTTTATGCAGACCGCTTCTTCAAAGGATTCCTGAATGGCGGCGTAACCCACCGCACCAATAAAGCACAGGCTTATCCCCTGCAAAAAGCGCAGGAAGGTAAATTGCTCAATATTCTGTGCAAGCAGGGTTGCAAGGCAGGTAACGATGAACCAGATCACACCGGTTAACATTACCGGGCGACGACCAATACGGTCCGACAGCGGTCCTAACAACCACTGCAAAAACATGCCGCCTGCCAGATAGGCGGTCATGGACGTAGGTACCCAATCTAATCCGGCGTTATATTGCGCCACCACCGCCAACATTCCGGGCTGGATCATATCGTTGCCGATATAAGTGGAGAATTCGTAAAGCACCAGACAGAGCGGGAAAAGTAATGCCTGACGCCCCAAACGGACGCCTGAAGATAAACGGTTCTGCATGCAATCTCTTAACTATAGAAAAATCGCGCAAAGTGTAATAAATGCGCCGTACTGGTGATAGTGAATTATGTGATTTGAAAGCAAAATGCGCACATTTTTACACTCATTTGCTCAAGAACATTTTGCTTTAAGGTTAATTTAAGTTGAGACCGCTATCATGCTCAATAAGTCTCATTAATTGTCTTAAAAATCGTCATTTAACAGGCAAATAAGACAAGACCGCTTTTTATCCCGTGAAAGCAATTTTATGCTCTCCCCAAATGGGTCTATTTAACGATTACACTGAGTCTGGACGTTATGCTGGAAAATCTGAACAATTCGCTTTTTTACTTGATCAATGCAACACCCGACTCTGCGCAATGGGCAATTTCGCTCGCCATTTTCATTGCCAAAGATCTGATCAGCATTGTGCCGCTGTTAGCCGTTGTGCTCTGGCTTTGGGGACCTCGTGGTCAGGTTACGCTCCAGCGTCAGTTGGTCATCAAAATGGCGATTGCGCTCATCGTCGGGCTGACGATTTCATGGCTGATGGGGCATCTTTTCCCCCACGATCGTCCGTTCGTTAACCACATCGGTTATAACTTCCTGCACCATGCGGCAGATGACTCTTTCCCGAGCGACCACGGTACGGTTATCTTTACCTTTGCTCTGGCCTTCCTGTTCTGGCATCGCTTGTGGACGGGTGCTCTGCTGATGGTTGTCGCCGTGGCGATTGCCTGGTCACGAGTTTACCTTGGCGTTCACTGGCCGCTGGATATGCTGGGCGGATTACTGGCCGGGTTGATCGGCTGTCTGAGCGCCCAGATGATCTGGCAACGGTTCGGCACAAGCTTGTACCTCGGCTTGCAGACGTGCTATCGCACCTGCTTCGCTCTCCCCATCCGTAAAGGTTGGGTACGTGACTAACCCGCGGTAAAAAGAGTAGTATTAAGCGCGAAACTGAGCACTTATTCTATTCTCCAGGGGAACTATGGAAACTCGACGCGACGAGCGTATTGGTCAATTACTGCAGGTGCTGAAACGCAGCGATAAATTACACCTCAAAGAAGCCGCGACGTTGCTGGGCGTATCTGAGATGACCATTCGTCGCGACCTGAATAATCATGATGCTCCCGTCGTGCTGCTCGGGGGCTATATTGTTCTGGAACCCCGCAGCGCTAACCACTATTTAATCAGCGATCAAAAATCCCGTCTGGTTGATGAAAAGCGTCGTGCTGCCCAGCAGGCGGCGAGTCTCGTGCAGGCGCATCAGACCATCTTTTTCGATTGCGGTACGACCACGCCGTGGATCATTGAAGCGATCGACAATGAACTGCCCTTCACTGCAATCTGCTACTCGTTGAATACGTTTCTGGTGCTGCAGGAAAAACCGCAGTGCCGCGTCATTCTGTGTGGTGGTGAATTCCATGCCAGTAACGCGATTTTTAAACCACTCGATTTCCAGGAAACGCTGAACAACCTCTGTCCGGATATCGCCTTTTATTCTGCGGCAGGTGTTCATATCGAGAAAGGCGCGACCTGTTTTAATCTGGAAGAACTGCCGGTGAAGCACTGGGCGATGTCGATGGCGCAGCATCACGTTTTGGTAGTCGATCACAGCAAGTTTGGCAAGGTGCGCCCTGCGAGGATGGGGGAATTGAAACGCTTTGATACCATCATCAGCGACAGCCGTCCTGACGAGGCATTTGTTGAGTACGCTAAAGCACAACGTATCACGCTGAAGTACTAACAGATACTGCCGGACGGCGATTGCGCCATCCGGCAATAGATAAGATTAAGAGAACCAACCACCAAACCACTGGTGGAATTTCATCATCACAAAGTCCCACATGCGGCTAAAGAAACCACCCTCTTCCACATCTTCCATCACCATCAACGGACGCTGTTCAATGGATTTTCCGTTCAACTGGAAGTCGATAGTGCCCACAACCTGACCTTTCTTCAGCGGTGCAGTTAGCTGTGGTTCAGTCAGGGTAAAGCTGGCCTTCAGGTTTTTGAGCTGGCCACGCGGAATGGTCACAGAACCCGCTTCTCCAGCGCCCAAATTCACTTCACTCTTATCGCCAAACCAGACGCGCTGGGTAACGAAAGTCGCATCCGGCTTGATCGGCGTAACGGTTTCAAAGAAACGGAAACCCCAGGTCAGCAGTTTTTCTGACTCATTGAAACGAATGCGGTCGGTTTTTGCTCCCAGCACCACGGAGATCAGGCGCATATCGCCCTGGGTCGCGGAGGCCACCAGGTTGTATCCCGCCCCGGCAGTGGTCCCGGTTTTCATACCGTCCACGTTCAGGTTGGTGCTCCACAACAGACGGTTGCGGTTCGGCTGGCGGATTTTATTGAAGGTAAATTCTTTCTCTTTGTGAATAGCGTACTCTTCCGGCACATCGTGGATTAACGCCTTCCCGAGCAACGCCATATCACGCGCGGTACTGAACTGTCCTGCCGCATCCAGGCCGTGTACCGTCTGGAAAGTCGTGTTGGTCAGCCCCAGTTTTTTCGCATAGCCGTTCATCAGACCAATAAAGGATTCCTGGCTACCGGCAACGTAATCAGCGAGTGCAATACAGGCATCGTTACCTGACTGAATGATAACGCCTTTATTCAGATCGGACACCGCAACCTGATCGCCGGGCTTGAGGAACATGACCGACGAACCGCGCAGGGCTGGATTACCGGTCGCCCAGGCGTCTTTGCCCACGGTGACCATATCGTTGAGGTTAATTTTTCCGGCCTTCAGCGCCTGCCCAACCACATAGCTGGTCATGATTTTGGTCAGACTGGCAGGATCCAGTTTCTCATCAGCATTACCTTCCGCCAGCACCTTACCACTGGCGTAATCCATCAGAATCCACGCGCGCGCGTCCACGCTCGGCGGGGCCGTCGGTTGCTCCGCCGCCTGTACGGTCGGCGCCAAAAGGATTAAGAGTGCAGAACCTGCAGCAAAGCTGCGAAGTGAAGAGAAGTATTGCGTCATAAATGCCACCCGAGTATCCATTCCAAAAAACCACGTCATACCACACCGTGTTTACACAAAACCGGCCAAGCGACCTCGACCAACCCATGCAGAAAAAGTCTGATGGATGACGTGTAAAATAAGTGCGGTGAGTAATAACGCACTAACGAGCTTAAAGAAACCGTAAGTTGGTAAAGTTTTTAAAGTTTATGCAATAACGCCGCGCTGCGCTGCTCCTGGCACGATTTTTTTAGACTTTGTTGCGTAAATATTAGGTTTACCCCACCATGTGAGCTAGTCAAATGGCATCTGCAGCCATAAAGCTGCTCAATTAATTTGCGGGGTTACTATGATTACACTGTGGGGTCGCAATAACTCGACCAACGTAAAAAAAGTATTGTGGACGCTCGAGGAACTGGAACTGCCGTATAACCAAATTCTGGCGGGCGGACAGCATGGCGGTAACCGCGATGCCGACTATCTGGCACTGAACCCGAACGGACTGGTCCCGCTGCTACGCGATGATGAAACAGACGTTGTCCTGTGGGAATCCAATACCATTGTCCGCTATCTGGCCGCTCAGTACGGACAAAAACGTTTGTGGATTGACGCCCCGGCCGCGCGCGCAGTCGGTGAAAAATGGATGGACTGGGCAAATCAGACGCTAAGCCCTGCGCATCGGGTTATCTTATTTGGTCTGGTCAGAACACCTGCCGATCAGCGCGATATGGCGGCCATTGAGGCAAGTAAACAAGTTTGCGATAACCTGTTTGCCATTCTGGATAACGCGCTGGCAGACCAGCCATGGTTCTCCGAGGCTGAATTTGGCACGGCGGATATCGCTGTTGCACCGTTCATCTATAACCTGTTCAACGTTGGTCTGAGCTGGACCCCGCGCCCGCATCTGGAACGCTGGTATCAACAACTGACTGAGCGACCGGCGTTTCAAAAAATCGTGATGATCCCGGTCAGCTAACCAAATCAGGGGCTCACTTTCAGTAATTCCCCGTCGGACTCGTCGGTTAGCACGTACAAATAACCGTCTGGTCCGACGCGCACATCACGGATCCGCTGCCCCCTTTCCTGCAACAGACGACCATCCTCAGTGACCGTATTCCCCTTAACGCTCAGCACGATCACTTCTTTATCTTTCAACGCGCCGATGAACAACTTCTGCCGCCACAGCGGGAAGGTATCGCTATTATAAAAAGCCATTCCACTAACCGCCGGCGACTTTTCCCAGTAAAAGATGGGTTGTTCCGTGCCTGCAACAATTTGACCTTTTGCTTCGGGAATTTTCAAACCACTGTAGTTAACACCCCAGGTCGCGATAGGCCAGCCATAGTTTTTCCCTTTCTCGGGGATATTGATTTCATCGCCTCCGCGTGGGCCATGCTCATTGAGCCACAGCACATCACTCCACGGATTCATCGCCATCCCCTGCGGGTTGCGGATGCCATACGACCAAATCTCTGCCCGCGCTCCCGCCATGTTCACAAACGGATTATCCGGCGGAATTTTTCCCTCGTCGGTCAGTCGGACTAATTTACCCTGCAATTTATCCAGGTCCTGGGCGGTAGCGCGTTGATTATTCTCCCCCAGGCCAATAAACAGATAACCGTTACCATCAAATACCAGACGTCCACCAAAATGTTTCCCGGTGGAAAGCTTTGGCTGTTGGCGAAAAACGGTCTGAAATCCTTGCAGATGTTTGAGATCGTCAGTCAATCGCCCGTAGCCTACCGAGGTGCCCGCTTTGCCTTCGCGGTCGGCTTCAGAGAAGCTTAGCCATACCCGGCGAGATTGTGCAAAATCCGGTGCTAACGCCACATCAAGCAGTCCTCCCTGACCATTTGCCCAAACTTTGGGTACGCCGGTCAGCGGGTCGGAAAGCCCTTTATCAGGCTGCCAGAGTCGAAGCTGTCCACCTTTGAGCGTAATGAGCATACCGCGGTTATCGGGTAAAAAAGCCAGTGACCATGGGTGATCGAGTTTAGTTTGCAGCACTTCCACTTTTACCGCGGCGGCATAAGTGGAAAATAGCGCAAGTGGAATAGCACAGAGAAAGAGTCGACGCATAACACCTCCTTAATGGCTCTGCATAAAGCGTAGCCAGCAAGGGGAATTATCCCGCTACATTTACATAATCTTGACGAAAAGGGGGAGCGCCCTCCCCCTGATTCAGACGTGTTCCAGCGTTGGGTAAGATTGCAAACTCTGGATACTTAGCGTCAGCGTTGTCAGGCAGTTTTCCAGTTTCTCTGCGTTAACGGCGATAAACGTTGGACAATCGTGATGTCCACTCATAAGACAAACCGCGGCGGCGGCTAACGCCCCTTCAGCACGATGAAGGGCATTCCACTCTTCCTGATCAAGATGCATACCGTGAAGCTGTGATTGCTCATGCAATTCGCGATTCAGTGCAAAAAAAACATCACGCAGGCGATCGCTCTCGCTTACTGACATGTAGCCTTTCGCTTTTCTCAACTGCAGATAAGCGGCAAGTTCGATACGGGCGTTTATCAATTTGTTGAGAAGATCGGTTCTCAGTCTGTCAACAACCATACTTTGTTCCTCCTCTTTCCAACTATGGTGCAACTTAATAGTATGGTTGTTTTTTGAACAAATAGATGTCCTACATCAATAAAGCCCAATTGATTAACCTAATTTACAATGTTACAACTTCATCCGGTACGCTTATCGAAAGCGCCCAGTGTCTGACTCGCCTGACTTTTTTTGCTATACCTGATGTGGTTACTGCCATGGTGTTGATGATGAGGGGTCTATGTCGAAAGCAAATGATGCAGAAAAGATACGCACACTATCAAAAATAGATCTCAATCTGCTGACCATTTTCTGTTTGATCTATAGCGTGGGTAGCATTTCCAGAGTCGCTGACATGCTGAACATCTCACCTTCCGCCGTCAGCCAGTCATTAAGAAAACTGCGCGAAATGATGGGGGATAATCTGTTTGTCCGTAGCGGGAATGCACTGTTACCGACGGTCTATTCTGATGAACTGTATGATAATACAATCCCAATTATCGATAAGCTGTCAACGCTGATGCCGCTTTCCACGCCTGCCACCAAAAAAAGGTTAACGCTTTATACGGAATCTTTTATTTCCCCTATCGTTATTCCAGATGTCACCGCCAGAATAATCGAGACTGACGCCGATATCAGCCTCCTGCACCTTACCGCCGACCTGAATGAACAGAGTATTATTGAACTGCTGAATATGCGTCAGGCAGATGCCGTTTTTTCTACCTTTGCCGTAGAGTCAGCAAGTCTTTCATGCCAGAAAATATGCAATATGCGCCTGGTACTGGCGGCCTCGCAGAATAATTCTTTATATGGTAGCACCATCAGTGAAGCGCAATTCAGAAACGCTAACCTGGTCGGTTACAATACTAAGAATGAGAAAATCATTTATCATCGCAGTATTGTGGATAAAAAATTCAGAACCGGAGAACGCTGCCTGCTTACCTCATCGTTTACGGCGATTCTGACAATTGTGTCCAATACCCATTGTTTAGGGGTGATCCCGGAAAAGGTATTTGAAACACACGCTCAGCTGTATGGACTAAAAAAAATAAACACTCCGTTTCCCTTGCCACAATTTAGCGTGTTTGCCTCATCGCGCAAAGAAAGCAATACCCACAAAATCCTCTCACCTATTCTGGCTGATTTGCAAACAGCCTCCCTGTTATGAAAACCAGAGAGGCTGAGCGTTAGAAATACTGGCTACACGCGTATTTTTGCTATGCGCCAGATATGGTCGGCATATTCCTGAACCGTTCTGTCCGACGAGAAATACCCCATGTTAGCAATATTATGCATGGTTTTTGTCGTCCACTCCCGGGGAGTACGATACAACTCGTCCACCGCATCCTGACAATCTACATAGCTGCGATAATCTGCCAATACCTGATAGTAGTCGCCGAAGTTAATCAATGAATCCAACACGTCTCTATAACGCCCTGGCTCCTGCGGACTGAACACCCCTGTACCGATTTGCGTCAGCACCTGATGAAGTTCCTCATCCTTTTCAAAGATGTGCCTCGGGTCATATCCATCACGTCGCAGAGTTTCAACCTGATTAGCCGTATTGCCAAAGATAAAGATGTTATCTTCCCCAACGTATTCGCGCATTTCGATATTCGCACCGTCGAGCGTACCGATAGTGAGCGCACCATTCATACCGAATTTCATATTGCTGGTCCCGGAGGCTTCCGTCCCGGCCAGGGAAATTTGCTCTGACAGATCGGCTGCCGGAATAATTAGCTGAGCGAGACTGACGCTGTAATCCGGAATAAATACTACTTTCAGTTTGCCGCCAATCTGCGGATCGTTATTGACTAACTGCGCCACATCGTTAATCAAGCGAATAATTTGTTTTGCCATGTGATAAGAGGAGGCTGCTTTTCCGGCAAAGATATTCACTCGCGGTACCCAGTTGGCATCCGGCGCGGCTTTAATTCGGTTATAGCGTGTAATAACGTGGAGCACATTCATGAGTTGCCGCTTGTACTCGTGGATGCGTTTCACCTGCACATCAAACAGCGCATCAGGATTCACCACCACGCCGTAGTGGGTGGCAATATGGTGCGCCAGCCGCTGCTTATTTTCACGTTTCGCACGATGCACTGCCTCATTCACCGACGGATAATCTATAAACTGCTTCAGCTCGCCCAACTGCATTAATTTAGTCCGCCAGCTGTCACCGATATTTTCGTCCAGCACTTTGGCAAGCGGTGGATTCGCCAGCGCCAGCCAACGACGCGCAGTCACACCATTGGTTACGTTGGTGAAACGCAAGGGAAATATACGCGCGAAGTCTGCAAACAGTGATTCAGTCATCAGTTTTGAATGCAATGCCGACACGCCGTTTACCTTATGACTGACAACTACCGCCAGCCAGGCCATACGCACCACACGACCATTGGACTCATCAATTAACGACACACGTTTCAGTAGATCGCTGTCATTACGATAACGTTCCTGTAATGTCTTCAGAAAACGATCGTTAATCTCAAAAATAATCTGCAAATGGCGCGGCAAAATTCGACTTAGCATTTCTACTGGCCAGGTCTCCAGCGCCTCACTCATCAACGTATGGTTGGTATAAGAAAAAATCTGACAGGTCACGTCAAACGCGTTATCCCAGCTAAACTGATGATGATCAACCAATAAACGCATCAACTCAGGGATCGCCAGTACCGGATGCGTATCATTAAGGTGAATCGCAATTTTATCGGCCAGATTGTCGTATGTTTTGTGCAACTGATAATGACGACTCAGAATATCCTGGATCGTCGCCGAGGCCAGGAAATAGGCCTGGCGTAAACGCAATTCACGCCCCGCATCGGTGGAATCATCAGGGTACAAAACCCGCGAGATACGATCGAAGTGGTATTTGTTTTCCACTTCAGTAGCAAAGTCGGCCTGCTGATTCAGTTTGCCCGCATTAACTTCGCTATTCACCTGCACGTTCCACAAGCGTAACGTATTAGTCGTGTCCGTCGCATAACCTGGAATAATTTGATCATGTGCCACGGCCAGAATATCCTCGGTTTCAAGCCAGCGGGTTTTATTCCCCTCCTGTTGAACACGCCCGCCAAAACGTACTTTATAATGCGTATTATGACGTTTGAACTCCCAGGGATTACCGTATTCCAGCCAATAATCGAGCGACTCTTTTTGTACACCGTTAACGATATTTTGTTTGAACATACCGTAATTATAACGAATACCGTATCCACATCCCGGCAACCCAAGCGTCGCCAGTGAATCAAGGAAGCAGGCCGCCAGACGACCGAGACCACCATTACCTAACCCGGGATCGTTTTCTTCGTCAATCAGTTCTTCCAGTTCAAGCCCCATTGCCTCCAGCGCGCTTCTGACTTCGTCATAAATACCTAAAGAGAGCAACGCATTGGATAGCGTACGACCAATTAAAAATTCCATCGACAGATAATATACCTGGCGCGCATCCTGAGAGAATTGCGCCCGATTAGAACGGTGCCAGCGCTCGACCATCCGATCGCGTACCGCATATAACGTCGCATTAAGCCACTCCCGTTTCGTGGCGATTGCGGGATCTTTGCCAATAGTGAATAAAAGTTTATTAGCAATATCATCTCTAAGTTTATCAACATCAGAGTCCGTGGCGACCGGAAGTGGCGAAATATACATATTAACGTTACCTTTCAAATTTTGTAGGATGGTAATAGACAGGTGAATTATTTAAAGTTTGGGTACGTGAGCGTTAGCTTTTTGTCGAATATTTTCATGACTGGCGATAAACGTTAATTCTGTCATTAATACACGCCAACTTAAGCCTGTGGCAAGCGAGATATAATATAAACTCACACCATTAGCATAAAGAGTTTTAGCCATTTCAAGTTTCGACTTCAAAACAATATCTTTCAAATTTAACCTCATTAGTAACGCTCGACGAGATAAAATTTACGATAATGAGTGTCTATAGCCAAGAAGCGGCACTTAAAGCCGGAATTAGACTCACTAAACACCTTTCACTGACCGATCTACTCTTTATAGGTATCACTCTTTATTCTCTCCGTCTTATGCTGATCAGATATAGATGTACCGTGAAGGCATCTGTATAATCCCCCGATTACGAGCAATGTACAGTATAAGAAAATGGCAAAAATTGGTTTTATATCACTAGGTTGTCCGAAAAACCTCGTCGATTCTGAGCGCATCCTGACCGAACTTCGTACCGAAGGCTATGATGTTGTGCCAAGCTACGACGACGCGGATATGGTTATCGTTAATACCTGCGGCTTTATCGACAGTGCGGTTCAGGAGTCCCTGGAAGCAATTGGCGAAGCGCTGAACGAGAACGGTAAGGTGATCGTCACCGGCTGTCTGGGCGCGAAAGTCGATCAGATCCGTGAAGTCCACCCGAAGGTACTGGAAATCACCGGGCCGCATAGCTATGAACAGGTTCTGGAGCACGTTCACCACTATGTGCCAAAACCAAAACACAACCCGTTCCAGAGTCTGGTTCCTGAGCAGGGCGTCAAGCTGACTCCTCGCCATTACGCCTATCTGAAGATTTCCGAGGGCTGTAACCACCGCTGCACGTTCTGCATTATTCCCTCCATGCGCGGCGATCTGGTGAGCCGTCCGATTGGCGACGTCCTTAGCGAAGCCAAGCGTCTGGTCGATGCGGGCGTGAAAGAGATTCTGGTAATTTCTCAGGATACCTCAGCGTACGGTGTAGATGTGAAGCATCGTACCGGTTTCCATAACGGCGAGCCGGTCAAAACCAGCATGGTTGATCTGTGCGAACAGTTATCAAAACTGGGGATCTGGACGCGACTGCATTACGTCTACCCCTACCCGCACGTTGATGATGTGATCCCGCTGATGGCGGAAGGGAAAATCCTGCCGTATCTGGACATCCCGTTACAGCATGCCAGCCCGCGTATTCTTAAACTGATGAAACGCCCGGGCTCCGTGGACAGACAGCTGGCGCGCATCAAGCAGTGGCGTGAAATCTGCCCTGAACTGACGTTGCGATCCACTTTCATTGTTGGTTTCCCGGGTGAAACGGAAGAAGACTTCCAGATGTTGCTCGACTTCCTGAAGGAAGCGCGTCTGGATCGCGTGGGCTGCTTTAAATACAGCCCGGTAGAAGGCGCTGGCGCTAATGACCTGCCGGATCAAATCCCGGAAGAGGTGAAAGAAGAACGCTGGAACCGCTTTATGCAATTGCAGCAGCAGATCTCTGCTGAACGTTTGCAAGAGAAAGTGGGCCGCGAGATTCTGGTTATCGTTGATGAAGTTGACGAAGAAGGCGCAATTGGTCGTAGCATGGCTGATGCTCCAGAAATCGACGGCGCGGTATACCTGAATGGTGAAACCAAGGTGAAACCTGGCGATATCATCCGCGTGAAGGTCGAAAACGCAGATGAATACGATCTGTGGGGCACCCGCGTTTAATTAGCGTAACCCAACGTAGGCCGGATAAGGCATTTATGCCGCATCCGGCAATGCCTGATGGCGACGCTGAAGCGTCTTATCAGGCCTACGGTTTATCCTTTTATCTTCGGGTCCAGCGCGTCGCGCAGACCATCTCCCAGTAAGTTAAACGCCAGCACTGTCAGGAATATCGCTACCGCCGGGAAAATCGCCACGTGCGGCGCGATCACCATATCAGCGCGCGCTTCATTAAGCATTGCCCCCCACTCCGGCGTCGGCGGCTGTGCGCCTAATCCCAGAAATGACAGGCTTGCGGCAGAGATGATCGACGTGCCAATTCGCATGGTAAAAAAGACCACGATCGATGAGACCGTTCCAGGCAGAATATGGTTGAAGATGATGGTCGCATCGCTGGCACCAATACTGCGCGCAGACTCAATAAACGTCTGTTGCTTCAGCACCAGCGTATTCCCACGCACCAGGCGCGCGAAGGCTGGAATGGAGAAAATGGCCACGGCAATGATCACGTTAGCAATACCGCTGCCCAGCACGGCGACCACGGCTATCGCCAGCAATATCCCCGGAAAGGCGAACAGCACATCGCAGATTCGCATGATCAGTCGATCCCACCAGCCTTCGTAGTATCCCGCCAGCAGCCCCAGTACCGTACCAATCGCCGCGCCAATAAATACGGCAAAGACTCCTGCCGCCAGCGAGATTTGCGCACCAACCAGCACGCGGCTAAAGATATCCCGTCCCAGTGAGTCAACGCCAAACCAGTGCAGCATCGACGGCCCATCATTCAAACGGTCATAATCGAAGTAATTCTCGGCATCAAATGGCGTCATCCAGCGGGCAAAAATCGCTACCACGATCAGGAGCAATACAAACAGCCCAGCGACCATCGCCATGTGCTGTCGACGGAACCGACGCCAGAACTCATGCCACGGTGTGCGTATCTGCTCTGGCTTAACAAGGGGCATCGCATTTAAAATCGCCTGTCGGCGCCAGTTAAAAAATCGCATCCTTACTTGTACCTGATAGCCGGATTAATGGCAGCGTAGAGCACATCCACCACTAAGTTAATAAGAATAAATTCCAGAGAAAACAACAGCACCTCGGCCTGAATCACCGGGTAGTCGCGCATTTCGACGGAGTCCACCAACAGTCGCCCAAGCCCGGGCCAGTTGAACACCTTCTCAACCACGATTGATCCACCAAGCAAAAAGCCAAACTGTAGTCCCATCATGGTGACCACCGGGATCATCGCATTACGCAGACCATGTTTTAACACCACCCAGGTTTCACTCACCCCTTTAGCCCGCGCTGTGCGCATATAATCTTCGCTAAGCACATCAACAAACGAGGCGCGAGTAAATCGGGCTAACACCGCAGCCACCGCCGCGCCCAGCGTAATAGACGGGAGGATGTAGTGAAGCCAGGTGTCTGCGCCCACGGTAGGCAACCAACCGAGTTCAACGGAGAATATCTGCATCAGCAGCATGCCAAGCGCAAACGCCGGGAACGAGATCCCGGTGACCGCCAGCGTCATGCTTAATCTGTCCGGCCAACGATTGCGCCATACGGCAGCAATGATCCCCGCCGTCATACCAAACAATACCGCCCACGCCATACTGGCAATAGTCAGCCATAGTGATGGCATAAAACGACTGGCTATCTCTTCAGATACCGGGCGACGAGAAACCATCGAGGTGCCAAAATCGCCTTGCAACACATTGGTCATGTAATGCCAGAACTGAACATGCAGCGGCTGGTCCAGACCCAGCTGCTTGCGCACCAGTTCAATAACCTCGGCGTCAGCTTCCGGTCCGGCAATCAGCCGGGCCGGATCGCCGGGTAGCAGGTGAACAAATAAAAATACCAGCACCGCAACAATCAACAGAGTTGGAATCAACCCCAGCAGGCGCTTGAAAACATAGTTAAGCATCAGGCTCCCTTCGTCGGCCCCTGTGCTAAGGGGCCGAATGAATAGCTTATTTTAAATCCGCATCATCAAAGCTAAATCCGGTATCCGGCATAATCCAGAACCCGGTCAACCGTGTACTGTGCGCCGAAATCAGTTTTTCCACCACCAGCGGGATCCACGGCGACTCTTTCCAGATAATATCCTGCGCGTCTTTGTACAGCTTCGCTTTCTGCGCCGGATCGTTAGTTTGCAACGCTGCCGCTAAATCACTGTCCACCTGCTTATTGCTGTAGAACGCCGTATTAAACAAAGTTGGCGGCCAGTTTTGTGATGCAAACAGCGGTGACAGCGCCCAGTCAGCTTCCCCCGTAGACGCCGACCAGCCGGTGTAGAACATCCGTACTCCGCTCTCTTTCTGCGCTTTCCCTTCAACTTCCGCCGCGCGCTGGCCGGCATCCATCGCTGTTACCTGAGCCTTAATGCCCACCTGCGCCAGCTGCTGCTGGGTAAATTGCAGCACTTTCTGCGCGGTACTGTGGTTATGCGAAGACCATAGCGTAGTGGTAAAACCGTTCGGATAACCTGCTTCTTTCAGCAGTTCGCGCGCTTTCGCCGGGTCGTAGGGCCACGGCGTATAGCTTTGCGCATAGGCTATCGACGGGGGGAGAACGCCGGTTGCCGGCGTCGCGTAACCAGCAAAAGCCACTTTCACCAGCGCCTGGCGGTTGATGGCATAATTCAGCGCTTCACGCACCTTCGGGTTGTCGAACGGTTTTTGCGTGACGTTCATGCTGATGTAACGCTGCATAATAGACGGACTGGCCACCAGTTCCAGGTTTTTGTTCTTCGCCAACAGCGACGCCTGCTCGTATGGGATCGGGAAGGCAAACTGCGCTTCCCCAGTTTGCAGCATGGCCGCACGCGTGTTGTTGTCGGTCACCGGACGCCAGGTAATCGTATCCAGCTTTGGCAGTCCTTGCTGCCAGTAGCCCGCGAACTTCTTAACCTTCACAAAATCCGTCTGATTCCAGGTATCAAGCTGGTACGGCCCGGTCCCCACAGGATGGAAACCGATCTCTTTACCGTATTTTTCCAGCGCGGCGGGAGAAATCATCGCCGTTGCCGGGTGCGCCAGAATATTGATAAAGGCAGAGAACGGCTGTTTCAGCGTAATCTTCACCGTCGACGGATCAACGACTTCGGTTTTATCGATATTCTTATACAGGTTGTAACGTTTCAGATGGTTTTCCGGGTTGCTGGCCCGATCGAGGTTAGCTTTTACCGCATCGGCATTGAAGTCGGTTCCATCCTGAAACTTCACGCCCTGGCGCAGCTTAAGGGTATAGGTCAGCCCATCATCAGAAACCGTATAACTCTCCGCGAGCACATTTTTCAGTTTCATCTCTTTATCAAGACCAAACAGCCCCTGATAAAACGACTTCGCTACCGCCTGTGACAACGTGTCATTCGCGTCATAGGGGTCGAGCGTCGTGAAATTGGATCCCACGGCCACCACTACATCTTTGGCGGCCCAGCCAGGCGATGCGGCCAGTGCAGAGGCCACTCCCACAGCAACCAGCCATTTTCGAGCAACAATTTTTGTCATGTTATTCTCCTTAAACCCTGCCTGCCTGTTATAAACGCGAAAGCGCATTTTCTGGTAGCGGACGCGCAACATAATGCCCCGGACCAACTAACTGGAGTGATACGGGGGAAATCTCTTCGCCACGTTTACGAATATTGCTGGGGATATCGTCCGACAACAGCACGCGCTGGGGACGGTGATGGGATGGATCGGCGACCGGAACTGCCGCCATCAGCTTGCGAGTGTACGGATGTTGCGGATTTTCAAACACCGCCCGACGAGTGCCTATCTCAACGATCTGCCCCAGATACATTACCGCCACACGATGACTGATCCGTTCCACTACCGCCATATCGTGGGAAATAAACAGGTATGCGATACCCAATTCTCGCTGCAGATCGAGCATCAGATTGATGATTTGCCCGCGAATTGAAACATCCAGCGCCGAGACAGATTCATCGGCAATAATCACTTTGGGATTGAGCGCCAATGCCCGTGCAATACAGATACGTTGACGCTGACCGCCGGAAAACTCGTGCGGATAGCGCCAAGCATGCTCAGGTAGCAAGCCTACGCGTTCCAACAACCATGCAACCCGTTTTGATCCCGCATCGCCCTGCAATAACCCATGTACCCGTAGCGGCTCCAGAATGGAATATCCCACGGTCTGGCGCGGATCGAGCGAGGCATACGGATCCTGGAAGATAAACTGAATATCCCGACGCAGCGGCTGCAACTTGCTGGCAGCAAGGGTATCAATACGCTGTCCGTTGAAAATGATTTCCCCACGCTGAGACTCAACCAGGCGCAGCAGCGCCCGCCCGGTGGTGGATTTCCCGCAGCCCGACTCCCCCACCAGTGAGAGCGTTTCTCCAGGCCACAGGTCAAAGCTGACGTTTTCCACTGCATGCACCTCGCGAGTCACGCGATTTAGAATGCCGCTGCGCAGAGGAAAACGCGTCACCAAATTACGTACCCGCAGAATAGGCTCGCCTTCAACCACGGTGTCCTGCTCGGTCTGCGGTTCTACATGACTGGGATCGTGCAATGAAATGAGCGGGAAACGGCGCGGAAGCTCATGCCCGTTCATCGCCCCAAGCTGCGGCACGGCTGCCAACAGCGCTTTGGTATAGGGATGCTGGGGAGCGTGAAAAATTTGTTCAACGCTGCCAGTTTCTACCGCCTCGCCCTGATACATCACCAGCACGCGGTCTGCAATATCCGCCACAACGCCCATATCGTGGGTAATGAAGATCACTCCCATCGACATATCCTGCTGCAACACTTTTATCAGTTGCAGGATCTGCGCCTGAATGGTGACATCCAGCGCAGTCGTCGGCTCATCGGCAATTAAAACCGCAGGGCGACACGACAGTGCCATGGCGATCATCACCCGCTGGCGCATACCGCCGGAAAGCTGGTGTGGATAACGCGATAAAATCGCCTTCGCCTCGGGGATACGCACCTGATCGAGCATCCGCTTCGCTTCTACCATCGCCTCTTCATGACTGGCGCCCTGGTGCAAGCGTATAGACTCGGCAATCTGCTCGCCCACGGTAAACACCGGATTGAGCGATGTCATAGGCTCCTGGAAGATCATCGCGATATCCGCACCGCGCACGTGACGCATTTGTGATGCGCTCTGTTCACCCAGCTCAATAACCTGCCGGTTGCGGCGTCGCAGCAGCATTTCATCGCAGCTTACCTCGCCGCCTGCTTGTTCAATCAGACGCATCAGCGACAAGGCCGTCACCGACTTTCCTGAACCGGACTCACCAACAATCGCCAGCGTTTCGCCACGCTTCAGGCGAAATGACAGATTACGCACTGCGCTGACACGCTGCTGCTCCTGTTCAAAGGCAATATTCAGATTGCTGACTGCCAGCACGTCGCTGGCATCAAGCTCATCACTGTGTGGCAACGCTATCTCCTTTTTCCCGATAAATACCGGTGGTTGGCGTATCGCCTGCGTATCCCCAGGCGCGGTACATGCCTTCGCTATTAAACGGCAAGGCGACATTGCCCTCATGATCGATAGCAATTAAACCGCCACTGCCGCCAAGCGCCGGTAATTTTTCCATCACTACGCGTTCACACGCTTCGGATAAACTCAGGCCGCCATAGTCCATCAACGCCGCAATGTCATAGGCCGCCAGCGCACGAATAAAGACTTCCCCAGTTCCGGTGCAGGAGACTGCCACACTTGCGTTATTGGCATAACAGCCTGCGCCGACCAACGGACTGTCACCCACCCGCCCAGGTAATTTGTTGGTCATCCCCCCGGTCGATGTTGCGGCCGCCAGATTGCCAAACATATCTAACGCGACCGCCCCCACGGTACCCATTTTGTTGTTTTCATCCAGCGGGCTCGCGCTATGGTCCAGTACCGTTTCTCCCGCTGTTCGCGCCGCCAGTAGTTGAGCGTAGCGTTCTGGCGTCGAGAAAATATCCGCTGATACGCGCTCAATACCCTGCGCAATGGCAAAGTTTTCAGCCCCTTCACCGATCATCATGACGTGTGGGCTGTGTTCCATTACCAGGCGCGCCGCGAGAATCGGATTGCGTAAATGGCTGACTCCGGCGACGGCTCCCGCATTAAGCGTGTTACCGTCCATCACACAGGCATCCAGTTCATGGGTTTCATCACGGGTATACACCGCGCCAATTCCGGCATTAAACAACGGACACTCTTCCAGTAAGCGCACGGCTTCGGTAACGACATCCAGTGCGCTACGACCGTCTTCAAGCATCCGCTGGCCGGTTTCAACGATATCCGACAGCGCCTGTATATAACGCAACTCTTGCTCCTGGCTCAGCTGCGAACGGGTGATAGCCCCTGCGCCGCCGTGAATTGCAATGACTGCTTTACCCATTTTTTTCGTCCATCAGGTGGCAGGTACCGGGGTTATAAATATCAGAATTTCTGTGACTTATTGATTCGATTTTTGAATATAGAAAGATGCAGACGTCATGTAAAGGTAAAGGCCCGTACCTCACGCCCCATCCCATCAGGTTATTTAGATGAGTTAAACAGAAAGAGTATCTTCCAACATCGTTGAATATATTATTCAAGCCGATCGGCAATCTGTTTTTTTGCATAAAACACAAAGCGTTCAACAGACGGCATAGACGCAGCCCAGTTCTTTTTGGTTAACCCCAGGTATTCCGCACGTGCGGCTTGCAGCGTATCAGCATACTCATGGGGTAATTGCGGTATAAGCCAGGAGGCGGCTTCATCTTTAGCGACAATATTGCCCGTAACTACGCTGTACCAAATACGCGCCAGAGTAAGGATGATATTTCGCTCGTCACCCTCTAAATCGCCCGGTTTCTGCCACATATCAAGGATATGCCGAAACGTTTGCAAGACATCGCTAAAAGGGATGACGTTGAATAACGTCTCAGCGGGTTCACCGAACAACGCTACGCTGACGCGCCGGGCCTGGGTCAGCAGGATGGAAAGATCAGGATCCACCTGTCTCGGTTCAAAAATTCCCGCGCGAATATCGTCACGCAACCATTCGCCAAATTGCATTTCCCTTGACGGTGGGAATTGCCACGGCACAAGTTGTGAATAGACCACGATGGTCACTTCCAGCGCCCGATAGCTATCAACGCTGCCAGGCGGTGCTGATATTTCCAGAAACCCCTGCATCAGATCTTTTATTTGCCGGGTATTCAGTGGCTGCCTAATGGTAACCAGTAAATCGATATCGCTTTGGGGCTTTAAGCCACCTTCAACAGCAGAGCCATACAAATGAACAGCAACCAGGTCGCCCTCGATAATCCGCGCAATCAGTGCACTGGCGGCATTCACCTGTTGTCGAATTGAATTCGGGATAGTCGCAGCCATTTAGCCTCCTGGAAAAAAGCAGAAATAATGAGTCTATACTGCATTTTTCCTGTAGCGCTATTCTCTGGCAGAAAACCTGTCTCAGATCGGATCCTAAGCCTGAGGTAGCATACTGTCCGCGTCCATTTTCTGACATAATGAGCGGATTCGATTTTGCCCCGCAGGAGTCTTCTCATGGAATTTACCGCCGGACTGATGCCGCTTGAAACGGCTCTCTCTCAGATGCTTTCGCGTATTACCCCACTCACCGCCGTCGAAACGCTGCCGTTGGTTCAATGCTTTGGCCGCATTCTGGCCACCGACGTCATCTCCCCGATTGATGTGCCGGGATTCGATAACTCGGCAATGGATGGCTATGCGGTGCGATTAGCCGATTTACAATCAGACCAGCCTCTTGCGGTGGCTGGCAAAGCCTTTGCTGGTCAACCATTCCACGGCGAGTGGCCTGCGGGAACCTGCATCCGCATTATGACCGGTGCCCCGGTGCCTGCCGGTTGTGAAGCGGTGGTGATGCAGGAGCAAACGGAACAAACTGACGACGGTGTGCGTTTTACCGCCGAGGTCCGCAGCGGACAAAATATTCGTCTGCGCGGTGAAGATATCGCAAACGGCGCGGTGGTATTCCCTACCGGAACTCGTCTGACAACCGCCGAGCTTCCTGTTCTGGCCTCGCTCGGCATTGCCGAAGTACCGGTCGTTCGCAAAGTTCGCGTGGCGTTGTTCTCCACCGGTGATGAGCTGCAACTGCCGGGTCAACCGCTGGGCGACGGGCAGATTTATGACACAAACCGTCTGACCGTTCACCTGATGCTGCAGCAACTGGGCTGCGAAGTGATCAACTTAGGAATTATTCGCGACGATCCCAACGCGCTGCGGGCCGCGTTTATCGAAGCCGACAGCCAGGCCGATGTCGTCATCAGCTCTGGTGGCGTTTCGGTAGGCGAAGCGGATTACACCAAAACCATTCTGGAAGAGCTGGGAGAAATTGCCTTCTGGAAGCTGGCCATCAAACCCGGTAAACCGTTCGCGTTTGGTAAACTGAGCAACAGCTGGTTTTGCGGCCTGCCGGGTAATCCGGTTTCTGCGGCCCTCACCTTTTATCAGCTGGTGCAACCGCTGCTGGCGAAACTCAGCGGCAACACCGCCTGTGGGTTACCTCCGCGCCAGCGCGTGCGCACAGCCTCACGCCTGAAGAAAACGCCAGGGCGTCTGGATTTTCAACGTGGTGTATTGCAGCGTACCGCGGAAGGCGAACTGGAAGTCACCACCACCGGACACCAGGGCTCGCATATTTTTAGCTCCTTTAGCCAGGGCAACTGCTTTATCGTGCTGGAGCGCGATCGCGGTAACGTTGAGGCCGGAGAATGGGTTGAGGTCGAGCCGTTTAACGCACTGTTTGGAGGCCTGTAATGGCGGAACTCAGCGACCAGGAGATGATGCGCTATAACCGGCAAATCATTCTGCGCGGCTTCGATTTCGAAGGTCAGGAAGCGCTCAAAGATGCGCGGGTACTGGTCGTTGGTCTGGGGGGACTGGGATGCGCAGCAACTCAGTACCTTGCGGGCGCTGGCGTCGGGCATTTAACCCTGCTCGACTTTGACACGGTCTCCGTGTCGAACCTCCAACGCCAGACGCTGCACAGCGATGCAACCGTCGGGCAACCCAAAGTGCTATCCGCCCGTGACGCGCTAGCGCGGATTAACCCTTATATCGCCATTACGCCGGTGAATGCGCTGCTTGACGATAGCGAGATTCACGCGCTTATTGCCGAACACGATTTGGTGCTGGACTGTACGGATAACGTCAGCATCCGCAATCAGCTGAATGCCGGATGTTTTGCCGCCAGAGTCCCGCTGGTTTCCGGTGCAGCTATTCGCATGGAAGGACAAATTACCGTATTTACATACCAGGACGGTGAGCCCTGCTACCGTTGCCTGAGTCGTCTGTTCGGTGAAAATGCCCTGACCTGCGTAGAAGCCGGAGTGATGGCCCCGCTGATCGGCGTGATCGGATCGTTACAGGCGATGGAAGCCATTAAGCTACTGGCAAACTACGGTAAACCGGCATCCGGAAAAATCGTCATGTACGATGCCATGACCTGTCAGTTTCGCGAAATGAAGCTGATGCGCAACCCGGGGTGTGAGGTTTGCGGGCAGTAAAAAAGTCGGGTGGCGCTAACGCTTACCCGACCTACAACGGCTCCAACGTAGGCCGGGGAAGCGTTAGCGCCATCCGGCAACAGCATCAGATCGACGTGCGTCCAAATGCACTCTGCCAGTCGTGCTCAAACTTCGCGACGGCAGCATCAACCGCCGGAGAGCTAATCATCTGCTGAGCAACGTCCAGCGGTAGCGTGATGGACTCGCAGCCCGCCAGCAGACAATCCAGTGCCTGACGCGGTGTTTTAAAACTGGCCGCCAGTACTTTGGCGTGCGGGGCATGCATTTTCAGTAACGTCTGCAGGTCGGTCACCGTCTGAATGCCATCCCCTCCTTGCGCATCCACGCGGTTAACGTAAGGCGCAACGTATTCCGCACCCGCCAGAGCAGCCAATAACCCTTGAGCTGCACCGTATACCGCAGTACCCAACGTCGGGATCCCTTCTTCTTTCAGCAATTTTATAGCCGCCAGACCTTCTGCTGTCACCGGCACTTTGACCACGATATCAGCAATGATTGCCCGTAGCTTACGCGCATCGCTGACCATCCCTTCGGCGGTGGTCGCCATCACCTGAGCAAACAGACGCCCTTGCCCTCCCATCGCTTCCTGCAGTTGCGGCAGTAGTACTTCCAGCGTCTGGTTCCCTGCCGCCACAATGCTCGGGTTAGTGGTCACCCCTGCCAGCGGGAAAATGCGCGCCAGAGCTTTTACCGCATCAACATCAGACGTATCTAAATAGAGTTCCATAACCTTTCCTCAAACGAATAATTAGCATGAATAAAAGGTAGCACGGCGAAACCTCACGGTTAGTTGACGCATGTCAATATAACTTTCATTCGAAAGTAATTTAATCTTTATACGAAAGAAGAGAGGTCGCTTATGATTTTCAATATCCAGCGCTACTCCACGCATGATGGCCCCGGTATTCGTACCGTGGTGTTCCTTAAGGGATGCTCCCTGGGCTGTCGGTGGTGCCAGAATCCGGAAAGCCGCGCCCGCACGCAGGACCTGCTTTATGACGCGCGTTTGTGCCTCGACGGTTGCGATCTCTGTGCTCAGGCTGCACCCGCGGTGATTGAACGGGCGCTGGGCGGATTACTTATTCATCGCGAAAAACTGACCGATGACGCTCTCACCGTACTGACCGACTGCTGTCCGACTCAGGCGTTAACCGTCTGCGGAGAGGTAAAAAGCGTGGACGATATCATGGCCACCGTATTGCGAGATAAACCGTTTTACGACCGCAGTGGCGGAGGCCTCACCCTGTCCGGCGGTGAACCGTTTATGCAGCCAGAGCTGGCAGCTGCTTTGCTCAAAGCCAGCCACGACGCAGGCATTCATACCGCGGTGGAAACCTGTTTGCATGTCCCGTGGAAGTATATTGAACCATCATTACCTGACGTCGATCTGTTTCTGGCAGATCTAAAACACGTTGCAGATGCGCCGTTTAAACAATGGACCGATGGGCGTGCCTCTCGCGTACTGGAAAATCTAAAAAAACTGGCTGCCGCCGGTAAAAAAATGATTATCCGCGTACCGCTGATTCAGGGATTCAACGCAGACGAAGCCGCTATTCAGGCCATTACCGATTTTGCCGCCGATGAGCTTCACGTCGGTGAGATCCATTTCTTGCCCTACCACACCCTGGGCATCAACAAATACCACTTACTCAGTCAACCCTACAACGCACCGGATAAACCGCTTGATGCGCCAGCACTGCTCGAATTTGCCCAGCAGTACGCCAGCCTTAAAGGTTTAACTGCGACCCTACGAGGATAATTGCCATGACCACTCTGAAACTGGACACACTCAGCGACCGTATCAAAGCGCATAAAACGGCCCTGATCCACATCGTGAAACCACCGGTTTGTACCGAGCGCGCCCAGCACTATACCGAGATGTATCAGCAACACCTGGATAAGCCTATCCCGGTACGTCGCGCACTGGCGCTAGCCCATCATCTGGCGGAACGCACCATCTGGATCAAACATGACGAACTGATCATTGGTAACCAGGCAAGCGAAGTGCGTGCCGCGCCTATTTTCCCGGAATACACCGTCTCCTGGATTGAAAAAGAGATCGACGACCTCGCCGACAGACCGGGCGCAGGCTTTGCGGTAAGCGAAGAGAACAAACGTGTATTGCATGAGGTGTGCCCATGGTGGCGTGGTCAAACCGTGCAGGATCGCTGCTACGGGATGTTCACTGATGAGCAGAAAGGGCTGCTGGAAACCGGCATTATCAAAGCCGAAGGTAACATGACCTCCGGCGACGCACACCTGGCGGTAAACTTCCCGCTGCTGCTGGAAAAAGGTCTCGACGGACTGCGTCACAAAGTCGATGAACGTCGCTCCCGCATCAATCTGACATGTCTGGAAGACCTCCATGGCGATCAGTTCCTGAAAGCGATTGATATCGTGCTGGAAGCCGTCAGTCTTCACATTGAGCGCTTTGCCGCGCTGGCGCGTAAAATGGCGTCCACGGAAACCCGCACCAGCCGTCGAGATGAACTGCTGACCATGGCGGAAAACTGTGATGTTATCGCCCATGAACCGCCAAAAACGTTCTGGCAGGCATTGCAGTTGTGCTATTTCATCCAGCTGATCCTGCAAATTGAATCAAACGGTCACTCGGTGTCGTTTGGTCGTATGGATCAATACCTCTACCCGTTCTATCGTCGTGACGTTGAACTGAACCAGAGTCTTGATCGTGAGCACGCTATTGAACTGTTGCACAGCTGCTGGTTGAAACTGCTGGAAGTGAACAAAATCCGTTCCGGCTCCCATTCGAAAGCCTCGGCGGGCAGTCCGCTGTATCAGAACGTGACCATTGGTGGTCAAAACCTGGTCAACGGCCAGCCGATGGATGCCGTCAACCCGCTCTCCTACGCGATTCTGGAGTCCTGTGGCCGTCTGCGTTCTACGCAGCCAAACCTGAGCGTACGTTATCACGCGGGGATGAGTAATGACTTCCTTGATGCCTGCGTGCAGGTGATCCGCTGCGGCTTCGGGATGCCTGCCTTTAACAACGATGAAATCGTCATACCGGAATTCATTAAGTTGGGCATTGAACCGCAGGATGCCTATGACTATGCGGCCATTGGGTGTATCGAAACCGCAGTTGGCGGGAAATGGGGCTACCGTTGCACCGGCATGAGCTTTATTAACTTTGCCCGCGTGATGCTGGCGGCACTGGAAGGTGGGCGCGATGCCACCAGTGGCAAAGTCTTTCTGCCACAGGAAAAAGCGCTCTCGGCTGGTAACTTCAACAATTTCGACGAAGTGATGGATGCCTGGGATACGCAGATCCGCTACTACACGCGTAAATCCATAGAAATTGAGTATGTCGTCGACACCATGCTGGAAGAGAACGTGCACGATATTCTGTGTTCCGCGCTGGTAGACGACTGCATTGAACGGGCGAAAAGCATTAAGCAAGGCGGCGCGAAGTATGACTGGGTATCGGGTTTGCAGGTGGGTATTGCCAACCTCGGTAACAGCCTGGCAGCAGTGAAGAAACTGGTCTTTGAACAGGGCGCTATTGGTCAACAACAGCTGGCCGCTGCGCTGGCCGATGATTTTGACGGTCTGACCCATGAGCAGTTACGCCAACGACTGATCAACGGCGCGCCGAAATACGGCAACGATGACGATAGCGTTGATACGCTACTGGCCCGCGCTTATCAGACCTATATCGATGAATTGAAACAATATCATAATCCGCGTTACGGACGTGGCCCGGTTGGCGGCAATTACTACGCCGGGACCTCGTCTATTTCGGCAAACGTGCCGTTCGGCGCAGCAACGATGGCAACGCCGGATGGCCGTAAAGCACACACTCCGCTGGCAGAAGGCGCAAGCCCGGCTTCCGGTACGGACCATCTCGGCCCAACGGCGGTAATTGGTTCGGTGGGTAAACTGCCGACCGGTTCGATTCTCGGCGGCGTGCTGTTAAATCAGAAGCTCAACCCGGCCACGCTGGAAAATGAATCCGATAAGCAAAAGCTGATGATCCTGCTGCGTACCTTCTTCGAAGAGCACAAAGGCTGGCATATTCAGTACAACATTGTCTCCCGTGAAACGCTGCTGGAAGCCAAAAAACACCCGGATCAATATCGTGACCTGGTGGTCCGTGTAGCAGGTTATTCCGCCTTCTTCACTGCGCTTTCTCCGGATGCGCAAGACGACATCATCGCGCGTACTGAACATATGCTGTAAACAATATTGTCGGCCGGATGAGATTCCACACCGCCATCCGGCACGCTACCCTACCCATTGCCGGATGCGCTGACGCTTATCCGGCCTACAACGATTCTCCCCGTAGCCGGGTACGCTGACGCTTATCCGGCCTACAACGACTCTCTCCATAGCCGGGTAAGGCGAAGCTACCACCCGGCTTTTTACTTTCATTCGAAATTAAATTTGTGCTACAGGTCACATTGTTATTAGAATGTTTCTGGTTGCAGTAATCGCCAGGAGCCTATCTTTATGACCATCAAAGTTATCGTCACCGATATGGACGGAACTTTTCTCGACGACGCCAAGAAATACGATCGTGCACGTTTTATGGCGCAGTATCAGGAACTGAAAAAACGAAATATCGAATTTGTCGTGGCCAGCGGCAACCAGTATTACCAGTTGATCTCCTTTTTCCCGGAGCTCAAAGAGGAAATTTCTTTTGTCGCTGAGAACGGGGCTTTGGTCTTTGAACATGGCAAGCAACTGTTTCACGGCGAGCTTACCCGCCACGAATCCCGTATTGTCATTGGTGAACTGCTAAAAGATAAGCAGCTCAACTTTGTGGCTTGCGGGCTGCAAAGCGCTTACGTTAGCGAAAATGCGCCAGAGTCCTTTGTCGCATTGATGTCAAAACACTACCATCGCCTGAAACCCGTAAAGGATTATCAGGATATCGACGATGTGCTGTTCAAGTTCTCGCTAAATTTACCGGACCAACAAATCCCATTGGTTATCGATCACCTGCATGCTGCTCTGGACGGCATCATGAAGCCCGTCACCAGCGGCTTCGGGTTTATCGATCTGATCATTCCGGGCCTACATAAAGCCAACGGGATCAGCCGCCTGCTTAAACGCTGGAACCTGTCACCGCAAAACGTAGTCGCCATTGGCGATAGCGGAAACGACGCGGAAATGCTGAAAATGGCGCACTACTCTTTCGCCATGGCCAACGCGGCAGAGAATATCAAAGCGATTGCTCGCTATCAGACCGACGACAATAACCATCAGGGCGCGCTGAACGTAATTCAGGCTGTGCTGGATAACACCTCCCCTTTTAACGTCTAATCCTGCCAACCGGGGTATCCCTCATCCCGGTTTTCATACTTTTTCTATTTTGCTCACTCCATCAAGTTTTAAACTTGCGTTAACTAAATTTTAACTTATATTATCATCTGTAAGTTAGTTAAGTTTCGAATGAAAGTTAATGCGAGGTGGATATGGCTTTTACTTTTACCAGCGACACGCTGCCCGCCGATCACAAAGCGGTAATCCGGCAGATGAAACAGCAACTGCGGGCACAACTTGGGGATGTTCAGTTGATCTTCAATCAGTTGAGCGATGCTATCGCCACCCGCGTGGCGGAAATCAACGCCCTCAAAGCGCAAGGTGCCCCGGTGTGGCCGGTGATATCTTATGCAGATATCAAAGCGGGCCACGTAAGTGCAGAGCAGCGTGAAGAAATTAAGCGTCGCGGATGCGCAGTCATTAAAGGTCATTTCCCTCGCGAACAGGCTCTCGGATGGGACAGCTCAATGCTGGACTATCTGGACCGCAACCACTTTGACGACGTCTATAAAGGACCCGGCGATAATTTCTTCGGTACTCTGAGCGCATCACGGCCTGAAATCTACCCCATCTACTGGTCCCAGGCGCAGATGCAGGCCCGCCAGAGTGAAGAAATGGCCAATGCACAGTCGTTCCTCAATCGTTTGTGGACCTTTACAAGCGAAGGTAAACAATGGTTTAACCCGGATATCAGCGTTATTTACCCTGACCGCATTCGCCGTCGCCCGCCGGGAACGACGTCCAAAGGGCTGGGCGCGCATACGGATTCCGGCGCGCTGGAGCGCTGGCTTCTTCCGGCGTATCAGCAGGTCTTTGCTAATGTTTTCAATGGTAAGCTGGAAGATTACGATCCATGGCAGGCGGCGCATCGCACCGAGGTAGAAGAGTACACGGTGGATAACACCACCAAATGTTCGGTCTTCCGTACCTTCCAGGGCTGGACTGCACTGTCCGATATGCTGCCAGGTCAGGGATTGTTGCATGTGGTCCCGATCCCTGAAGCGATGGCGTATGTGCTGTTACGCCCATTGCTTGACGATGTGCCAGAAGATGAACTTTGCGGCGTCGCGCCCGGCCGGGTGCTGCCGATTTCCACGCAATGGCATCCGCTGCTGATTGAAGCGTTAACCAGCATTCCACAACTGGACGCCGGAGACTCCGTCTGGTGGCATTGTGATGTGATTCACTCCGTCGCACCGGTGGAAAATCAGCAGGGTTGGGGTAACGTGATGTACATTCCTGCCGCACCGATGTGCGAAAAGAATCTGGCCTACGCCCACAAAGTGAAGGCCGCGCTGGAAAAAGGTGCGTCGCCGGGTGATTTTCCACGGGAGGATTATGAAACTAACTGGGAAGGACGCTTCACGCTGGAGGATTTGAATATCCACGGCAAACGCGCGCTGGGGATTGTTTAATTTTATATACCCTTACCCTTAAGTATCCCGTGTTACAGGTGCAACCAGCACACCTGTAACACGAGCACGACGGGATAATTATTCGACGCCTTTACTACGCAGGTAATCTTCGTAGTTACCGGTGAAGTCGATTACGCGTTCCGGCGTAATTTCAATCACGCGGGTTGCCAGCGAGCTGACGAACTCACGGTCGTGAGAAACGAAGATCAGCGTGCCCTGGTACATTTCCAGCGCCATGTTCAGCGACTCGATAGATTCCATATCCAGGTGGTTGGTCGGTTCATCCATAACCAGGATATTCGGTTTCTGCATCATCAGCTTACCGAACAGCATGCGTCCTTTTTCACCACCGGAGAGCACTTTCGCAGGTTTCTTGATATCGTCCTGGCTGAACAGCAGACGGCCAAGGAAGCTACGTACTACCTGCTCATCATCGCCTTCTTGTTTCCACTGGCTCATCCATTCGAAAACGGTCAGATCGTTTTCGAACTCGTATTCATGATCCTGCGCGTAGTAACCGACCTGGGCGTTTTCAGACCACTTAACGGTACCGTTGTCCGGCTGCAAGTCGCCAACCAACGTTTTCAGCATGGTGGATTTACCCACGCCGTTGGCACCAATGATGGCAACCTTCTCCCCTACTTCCAGCAGCAGGTTGAAGTTTTTAAACAGCGGGCCTTCATCAAAACCTTTCGCCAGCGCTTCCACTTCCAGCGCGTTACGGAACAGTTTCTTATCCTGTTCGAAGCGGATGAACGGGTTCTGACGGCTGGACGCTTTCACTTCGTCGAGCTTAATCTTATCAATCTGACGCGCACGAGAAGTCGCCTGTCGAGATTTAGACGCGTTGGCGCTAAAGCGGCTGACGAAGGATTGCAGATCGGCAATCTGTGCTTTCTTCTTGGCGTTATCGGCCAGCAGACGTTCACGCGCCTGGGTTGCCGCCGTCATGTATTCGTCGTAGTTACCCGGATAAACACGCAGTTCGCCGTAGTCCAGATCCGCCATGTGCGTACAGACCATGTTCAGGAAGTGACGGTCGTGCGAAATGATGATCATGGTGCTGTCACGCTCGTTCAGCGTCTGCTCCAGCCAACGGATGGTGTCGATATCCAGGTTGTTCGTTGGTTCGTCGAGCAGGAGAATGTCCGGGTTAGAGAACAGCGCCTGCGCCAGAAGCACACGCAGCTTCCAGCCGGGTGCGACTTCGCTCATCGGGCCGTAATGCTGTTCTACCGGAATACCTACGCCCAGCAGCAGTTCACCCGCACGCGCTTCCGCAGAGTAGCCGTCCATTTCGCCATACTGAACTTCGAGGTCAGCAACTTTATAGCCGTCTTCTTCGCTCATCTCGGCCAGAGCGTAAATGCGATCGCGCTCCTGCTTCACTTCCCACAGTTCAGCGTGACCCATGATCACGGTGTCGAGCACGGTGAACTCTTCAAAGGCGAACTGATCCTGGCGCAGCTTACCAATGCGCTCGTTAGGATCGAGGGAAACGTTACCCAGCGTCGGTTCGAGGTCGCCGCCGAGAATTTTCATAAAAGTGGATTTACCGCTACCGTTCGCGCCAATCAGGCCGTAACGGTTGCCGCCGCCAAATTTGACGGAAATATTTTCAAACAGCGGCTTACTGCCGAACTGCATGGTGACGTTGCTGGAAACTAACACTGGCGTATCCTGAAAGAGAAAGAAATATGTGACAAACCGCTTATTATGCCATAAGTCTGCAAGAAGATCGCGTCTTCATGCGGAAGGGAAAAAGTGAAACCAAAAGGAAAAAAATGTGATTTAGTACACATCCGAATTCCTTGTTGCTCAGATTGCACATATAATGCGTGCCCAACACTACATAAATCTCAACCCACTAGCCTGCCTGGCACTGAATCTCGCATACATGAATATGAATATGAAATTAACAACGCTTTTCGCGGCGGCACTCGCAATAGTTGGTTTTTGTAATACCGCTTCAGCCGTCACGTACCCGCTGCCGACTGATGGTAGCCGTTTGATTGGCCAAAACCAGGTCATTACTATTCCTGAAGGCAACACCCAACCGCTGGAGTATTTTGCGGCAGAGTATCAGATGGGTCTGTCTAACATGCTGGAAGCCAACCCGGGCGTGGATACCTTCCTGCCGAAAGGCGGCACCGTGCTGAACATTCCTCAGCAGTTGATCCTGCCGGATACCGTGCATGAAGGTATTGTTATCAACAGCGCTGAAATGCGTCTGTACTACTACCCGAAAGGCACCAACACCGTAATTGTTCTGCCGATCGGTATCGGACAGCTGGGCAAAGACACGCCAATCAACTGGACCACCAAAGTAGAACGTAAAAAAGCGGGCCCAACCTGGACGCCAACGGCGAAAATGCATGCGGAATACCGCGCTGCGGGCGAACCGCTGCCAGCCGTTGTTCCGGCAGGTCCGGATAACCCGATGGGACTGTACGCGCTGTATATCGGTCGCCTGTATGCTATCCACGGCACCAATGCTAACTTCGGCGTAGGCTTACGCGTCAGCCACGGTTGCGTGCGTCTGCGTAACGACGACATCAAATTCCTGTTTGAAAATGTGCCAGTCGGCACCCGCGTACAGTTTATCGATGAGCCGGTAAAAGCCACTACCGAACCAGACGGCAGCCGTTACATCGAAGTACATAACCCACTGTCTACGACTGAAGCACAGTTCGAAGGCGGAGAAATCGTACCGATTACCCTGACCAAGAGCATTACCAGCATCACCGGTCAGTCTGACGTCGATCAGGCCGTCGTTGAGCAGGCGGTACAGAACCGTTCAGGTATGCCG
The DNA here is from genome assembly GCF_043945515.1 of Citrobacter freundii complex sp. 2024EL-00216. Classification (NCBI taxonomy): domain Bacteria; kingdom Pseudomonadati; phylum Pseudomonadota; class Gammaproteobacteria; order Enterobacterales; family Enterobacteriaceae; genus Citrobacter; species Citrobacter freundii complex sp. 2024EL-00216. The sequence continues at coordinate 174,407 of NZ_JBIMRA010000001.1, forward strand.
GTTCGTTTGAACTAATCTGCTATATATGCCCGATGGCGCTACGCTTATCGGGCCTACCAACGCAGTAGGCCGGATTAGGCGCCAGCCGCCATCCGGCACATCACATCAATTACATCAACAGCAGCAAACCATACCCCACCAGCGCCGCCCATATCAGCATCGGTATCGAATACCAATGAAAACGCCACCAGATCCGTCGGTCGTTTGCCATCCGTAACGCAATGAGATTCGCCAGCGATCCCGGCAACAGACCAAAGCCGCCCACATTAACCGCCCAGGCCAGCAGCAGCGTCGGCGGGACATAGTTCAGCAGCAAAATCGTACTCGGCACATTACTGATAAACTGCGACAGGCCAATAGCCGTCAACCAAAGTCCCGGCGCTGAGAGCGTGCCAATCTGGTGGGTAATCCCCTGCAAGGCCGGGAGCTGCGTCAACAAATGCACATCAATGAACATCGCCATAAACACTAACAGCAACGTCCAGTCCACGCTGAGGATCACGCGACGCGCCAGCACCATGAACCCTGCCGCCACAATAGCCAGACCCCACAGCTCTTGCTTTAACTCCAGCGCCGCCAGGAAGATGATATACAGCGCCAGACAGCTCCATACCAGGCGTGGTTGCCAGTCAGACGCGCGCGTACCGGTATGATAGTGCAACGCTTTATGCGGGAAACTGAACCAGCACAGCACCACCAGCGTCAGCATCATGGCCCCCGCAAGCGGCGCCATTTGCCAGGTAAACGCGGTAAACGATAAGCCTGAGCGTCCCCACATCAGAATGTTTTGCGGATTACCTATTGGCGTGAGCAACGATCCGGCGTTTACCGCCAGCGCCTCAAAGATAATCAGGCGATTCACCGGAATGGCACATAATTTTTTCAGGGTGATGGTCAGCGGAACAACAATAAACAATGCAACGTCGTTGGTCAGAAACGTCGACAACAACGCCGCCGCCAGCACCATAAATATCGCCAGCTGGCGCTCTGTTTTGAAGCGGCGGGTCATCTTGCGCCCTAACACATCGAAATAACCGCTTAGCTCCACGCCTTTGGTCAGTAACATCAGGCCGCTAAGCGTGATAATCGTGTGCCAGTCAATTGCCCCTGGCCAGGACCGGGGCGTAAATGGCGTGAACAGACTCAGTACAACCCCAACGATGATTAACAGCTGGAAAAAACGATCGCGCTGTAAGGCACGTAATAAAGGAAAACTCATTCAGAGCCAGTTCCTTGCTGTTGCGTAAACCGGCTAAAAGCCTCCAGCGTTTCCTTACTGACGTGATGCTCCATCCCCTCCGCGTCGCGACGGGCAATTTCCGGGCTGATGCCTAACATCAACAGGAAATTTTCCACAATCTGATGACGTTCCCGGCTCTCCTGGGCTAGTCGTTCACCTTCTGCGGTTAAAAACACCCCACGCCACGGGATCATTTCAATCAATCCGACTGAAGCAAGGCGCTTAAGCATTTTAGCAACCGTCGGCTGGGAAACCCCAAGTCGCGCGGCCATATCCACCTGGCGCGCTTCACCCACCTCAATAATGAGATCGGAAATCAGCTCTACGTAGTCATCAATCAGTTCGCGGCGATGCGCCTCCCGGACCTGACGAAATCCTTCAACGTGTTCTTCGACATTCACCAATTGCGTCACTTTTTTTGTTGTTGGCATACCTGCGCGACGACTCATTCTGCTTCCTCGTTACTGTGACGCGTTAACGGCATCTGATTAGAGAGCGCTCATTGTAAACCAGAGTTGCGTGGGCACAAAAAATTAACGTTTTAGCAATAGCTATATAATATAGCCTGTGCTATATCTGTATATAATAAAGACATCCCTCAAGGACTGATGGGATTGTGAGGTCAGGAGGTTTACATGAATGAATTTAAGAGGTGCATACGCGTGTTTAGTCACTCTCCCTTTAAAGTACGGTTGATGCTGATCTCTATGCTGTGTGACATGATTAACAGCAAACCAGAGCAGAATAAACCTTCAGAAAAATAATGCGGCGTCGCGGTACGCCGCTTCATTTTCCTGCCGTCATTCGGGTACGGTGGTGGTTTTCGTCTCAATAACCCTTCTTTTTGTCAGTTTTGCCACGTCCCTCGCAAAACAATTTCTTTGTAGTAGTTGACCTTCTCTTGCACACACTCTATCTTTTCGCAGCCCTGCGTATATTGCGGCTCGCGGATGCGGACCCTATCCCTCTTCTCGCTCTCTCAGGCAGGCAATGACCCTTAGCGCCAGGGTAAGCACATGGCGTTTTTGTAACAGTGGCATATGAATTTAACCCTCAAAGATTCAATCATTGCTCGTAGCCGGGCAATTAGTCCGTGGACTGGCCTCTATTTCTTACAGTCTCTGCTAATAAACCTTGCACTGGGCTATCCGCTTAGCCTGCTCTATAGCGTTGCTTTCACCTGCATATTGATGCTGCTGTGGCGTAGCGCGCCGCGCGCGCAGAAAGCACTGATTGGCATTTGCTCACTCATTGCAGCAATGTACTTTCCGTTCGGCCAGGCTTATGGTTCACCGAACTTCAATACCTTGCTGGCGCTGCACTCAACCAATATGGAAGAGTCAACCGAGATCCTGACCATCTTCCCCTGGTACAGTTATCTGGTTGGAGTGTTTATTTTTGCCCTTGGCGTTATCGCCGTACGCCGTAAAAAAGATGTGCAGCAGCGCAGCTGGAATAAGTTCGACAGCATTTGTTTGCTGTTTAGCGTTGTCGCATTCTTTGTTACCCCGGTACAAAACCTGGCCTGGGGCGGCGTGTTTAAGCTGAAAGATACCGGCTATCCGGTTTTCCGTTTCGCCAAGGACGTTATCGTCAATAACAACGAAGTGCTCGACGAACAAGAGCGCATGGCGAAACTGTCGAGCGTAAAAGACAGCTGGACGGTAACCGCCGTTAAACCGAAGTATCACACCTACGTCGTGGTAATCGGTGAAAGCGCCCGCCGCGATGCGTTAGGCGCGTTTGGCGGTCACTGGGATAACACCCCGTTTGCCAGCTCCGTTAACGGCTATATCTTCGCGGATTACATTGCTGCCAGCGGTTCAACGCAAAAATCGCTCGGCTTAACGCTTAATCGGGTAGTGGATAATAAACCCCAGTTCCAGGATAACTTTGTCACCCTGGCTAACCGCGCGGGCTTTCAGACATGGTGGTTTTCCAATCAGGGACAGATTGGTGAATACGATACGGCCATCGCCAGCATTGCGAAGCGCGCTGATGAGGTTCAGTTCCTCAAAAGCGGTGACTTCGAAGCGGATAAAAACACCCGTGACGAAGCGCTGTTGAAGATGACTGCCCAGGTGCTGGCAACCGAGCGCACCCAGCCACAGCTCATCGTGCTGCATTTAATGGGCTCGCATCCGCAGGCCTGTGACCGAACGCAGGGTAAATACGAGACTTTCGTCCAGTCAAAAGAGACATCTTGTTATCTGTACACCATGACGCAGACGGATGACCTGCTGCGCCAGCTTTACGAGCAGTTACGTAACAGCGGTAATAGCTTCTCGATGGTCTATTTCTCCGATCATGGCCTCGCGTTTAAAGAGCGGGGGAAAGAGGTGCAGTACCTGGCGCATGACGATCAGTTCCAGCAGAATTTCCAGGTGCCTTTCATGGTGCTGTCGAGCGATGATAAAGCGCATCGGGTGATTAAAGCCCGTCGCTCCGCCAATGATTTCCTCAGCTTTTTCTCGCAGTGGACGGGGATAAGCGCAAAAGAAATCACCAACAACTACCGCTTTATCTCAGAGAAAAAAGCCGGGCCGGTGTACATCACCAACTTCAAACTGCAGAAGGTGGATTACAACCATCTGGGTACCGATATTTTCTCAACCAAATAATACGTTGTCGGCCGGATAAGGCATTTTGCTACCGATGCCTGATGCGCTGCGCTTATCAGGCCTACAACGACATTCCTTCCTGCATTACACGCAAAAAAAATCCGCCCCAAGAGGCGGATTTTTCATATCACCGAAGTGATTAGAAGCGGTAACCCACGCCAGCAATCCAGGTGCCAACGTCAACGCTACGAATACGGCTCTGCTCGTAGGAGAAGTCCAGAGCAACGTTTTCGATCGGGTTGAACTGCAGACCAGCACCGTAAGAGAAACCGTAGTCGCTGGTGCTGTGGTTGTCAGCCGGAGATGCTGCGTTCTGGAATTTACCGTAACCAACACCCACTACACCGTAGATGCTTGCCCAGTCGTTCAGACGGTAAGCCGGACCAGCAGTGATGCCGTAGTACTGGGTTTTGTTGTAGTCGCCAGAAGCATCGGTACGATCTTTTTCAGTGTAAGTGAAGGAACCGATAACACCCAGCGGGTTGTTGTCCTGCTCGTAGCGATACTTCAGGTTGAAACCGTTCATTTTGTTCGCTGCGCCCTGAGCATCGCTCTGAGCGTAACCACCGGTAACGGTAGAAGTAGCAGCTACAGCAGTACCTGCGGAGAAAGCCAGAACAGCGGCCAGTGCTGAAAGACATGCAATTTTTTTCATAACCACCTCAAATGTGCTTCAAGTAAATCTTAAGTTTTAAATATACCAAAAATTGATGGGAAACTCTTTGCGATTCGCGATGTCTAATGGGGTCTTTCATGTAACAGAACATTTCAAAAACCCGCTATCTCTTTCAATTAACATCACTTTTTCAACTGAAAATACCATTATTGCGCGCACAATATGGCACATTCATCCAGAACATTCCTAATCACACAGATTATTAATCCATCATTTTCATGCCATTGTACGGAACTGAGCAATTTTTTTTTCAACGAATACTCAACCAGTTGAGCGTAATTCCATTACACTCGCTGTTTTACTTTTCTATACATAAAGTCATCTGCGTCGTAACAATGCTGAAGCGTGGCACAGATGGAGACGTGTAATCATCATTTGACAGGAGAAAGGATGCCGGGGTTGTCACGTAAAGCGCCAGTCTGGTTGCCTATTTTGGTTTTGCTTATTGCTATGTCCTCCATTCAAAGCGGAGCATCACTGGCAAAATCGTTGTTCCCACTCGTCGGTGCGCCGGGCGTTACCGCGCTGCGCCTTGCGCTGGGTACGCTCATTCTTATCGCTTTCTTTAAGCCCTGGCATTTACGATTCGCCAAAGAACAACGCCTGCCGCTACTGTTTTATGGCCTGTCTCTGGGCGGGATGAACTACCTTTTCTACCTGTCAATCCAAACCGTCCCACTGGGAATCGCCGTGGCGCTGGAATTTACCGGCCCGCTCGCGGTAGCGCTGTTTTCATCCCGACGCCCGGTGGATTTCATTTGGGTTGCGTTGGCAGTGCTCGGGCTTTGGTTCCTGCTGCCTCTGGGTCAGGACGTTTCTCACGTAGATTTAACCGGCGCAGCGCTGGCGCTGGGGGCTGGCGCCTGCTGGGCCATCTATATTCTTACCGGGCAGCGAGCCGGGGCGGAACACGGTCCGGCAACCGTCGCGGTAGGGTCATTCATTGCAGCACTGGTATTTGTTCCAATCGGCGCACTCCAGGCCGGAGATGCCCTGTGGCACTGGTCCATTCTGCCGTTAGGTCTGGCCATTGCAGTCCTCTCTACTGCGCTTCCCTATTCGCTGGAGATGATTGCTTTGACGCGCCTGCCTACACGTACTTTCGGTACATTGATGAGCATGGAACCCGCGCTGGCAGCGGTTTCCGGAATGATCTTCCTCGGTGAAACGCTGACGCTTATCCAGACGCTTGCTCTGGGCGCCATTATTGTCGCATCAATGGGCTCTACACTCACTATTCGTAAAGAGCCACAAATAAAACAAGTCGACGTGAATTAACCACGTATTATTCTGCATGGTTTGCATAATCATGCAGAATATCCAATTGTAAATCTGCGTGATAATAATTCTAATAAATATAATTTTCTCATCCGCATATTTCATTTAATCTTAAAATTAACATAAAAATAACACCACGCAAGTAACAAAACACTCATTACATTGATTTTATTTGATATTTTATATTTACCCTCTTCTTCGCTATTAAAGTGATAGGCAACACCGGAAACAAAAATCCAAATTTAGCGCTATACTTAATTCCGTTGAAGAGTTGGGACATAAATATCAAGAGGATATGAAAATATGAGTACCGCGAAACTGGTAAAAACAAAAGCATCCGCCCTCCTTTATACCCGCAACGATGTGTCTGATAGCGAAAAGAAAGCGACCGTAGAACTGCTGAATCAGCAAGTAATCCAGTTCATTGACCTGTCATTGATCACCAAACAGGCTCACTGGAACATGCGCGGTGCAAACTTCATTGCAGTACATGAAATGCTGGATGGCTTCCGTACAGCCCTTACCGATCACCTCGACACCATGGCTGAACGCGCCGTACAGTTGGGCGGTGTGGCACTGGGCACAACTCAGGTTATTAACAGCAAAACGCCTCTGAAAAGTTACCCGCTGGATATCCATAGCGTACAGGACCACTTAAAAGAGCTGGCCGAACGTTATGCCGTAGTTGCAAACAGCGTACGTAAAGCTATCAGCGAAGCAAAAGACGAAGATACCGCGGATATCTTTACCGCAGCTTCTCGCGACCTCGATAAATTCCTGTGGTTTATCGAAGCCAACATTGAGTAACAGCAGACATAAGAATTACCTATATAACCCTCGCTTCGGCGGGGGTTTTGCACATCTATGGTGCATAACATTGATCATTCGTCACTCCAAAGTAAATTATTTGTAATAATCACCTCACACAATCGTTAACGAAAGATTGTTTTATCAACAATTTTTACGCTAAATAGTCATACCGTTTGCACCGTGACTGGTTCGCACCAAATGAGTGCCCCAAAACAGTGCAGATTATTCGCTATGCCCTACTTATTGTGCAGAAAAACGAGACACCCTCTTGTTAAAACAATGAGTTGCAAAATTGGCACGATTTTTTCATTAAGCCATATGTTCTCGCAGGGGATCGCCCCGTGGATATAAAAGGAAATCCTATGAAGTCTGTATTAAAAGTTTCACTGGCTGCACTTACCCTGGCTTTTGCGGTGTCCTCCCATGCCGCAGATAAGAAACTGGTTGTCGCAACCGACACCGCGTTTGTACCGTTTGAATTCAAACAGGGTGACAAATACGTTGGTTTTGATGTGGATCTGTGGGCTGCCGTGGCCAAAGAACTGAAACTGGATTATGAACTGAAACCGATGGATTTCAGCGGCATCATCCCGGCTCTGCAAACCAAAAATATCGACCTGGCACTGGCAGGTATCACCATCACCGATGAGCGTAAAAAAGCGATCGACTTCTCCGACGGCTACTACAAAAGCGGTCTGTTAGTGATGGTGAAAGCGAATAACAACGACGTCAAAAGCGTAAAAGATCTGGACGGTAAAGTCGTTGCAGTTAAGAGCGGCACCGGTTCCGTTGATTACGCGAAAGCGAATATCAAAACCAAAGACCTGCGTCAGTTCCCGAATATCGATAACGCATATATGGAACTGGGCACCAACCGCGCAGACGCTGTACTGCACGACACACCAAACATTCTTTACTTCATCAAAACAGCTGGCAATGGTCAGTTCAAAGCTGTAGGCGAATCGCTGGAAGCCCAGCAGTACGGTATCGCCTTCCCGAAAGGCAGCGATGACCTGCGTGAAAAAGTGAACGGCGCGCTGAAAACGCTGAAAGAGAACGGTACTTACAACGAAATCTACAAAAAATGGTTCGGTACTGAACCTAAATAATAACCGGCAGCGTTGCCCGGTGGCGTGATGCTTACCGGGCCTACGCCTGGATTTTTGAGACCTGTAGGCCGGATAAGCACAGCACATCCGGCAAAACGGGCATTTGAATATTTACACCACGGTAACAGGAACGACATATGCAGTTTGACTGGAGTGCCATCTGGCCCGCCATCCCGCTTTTGATTGAAGGCGCCAAAATGACCCTGTGGATCTCGGTCCTCGGTCTGGCTGGCGGTTTGATAATCGGACTTGCAGCAGGGTTTGCGCGCACTTTCGGCGGTTGGATCGCCAACCACGTAGCGCTGGTGTTTATCGAAGTCATTCGCGGCACGCCAATCGTTGTGCAGGTAATGTTTATTTACTTCGCTCTGCCAATGGCATTTAACGATTTACGCATTGACCCCTTTAGCGCCGCCGTTGTCACCATCATGATCAACTCCGGGGCCTATATTGCGGAAATCACCCGCGGTGCGGTGCTCTCAATCCATAAAGGTTTCAGCGAAGCCGGTTTGGCGCTTGGACTTTCACGCACAGAGACTATCCGCCACGTTATTTTACCCCTCGCACTGCGTCGTATGCTGCCACCGCTGGGCAACCAGTGGATCATCAGCATTAAAGATACCTCGCTGTTTATTGTCATTGGCGTCGCTGAACTGACCCGTCAGGGCCAGGAAATCATTGCCGGTAACTTCCGCGCACTGGAAATCTGGAGCGCCGTTGCGGTGTTCTATCTGATCATTACGCTGGTGCTGAGCTTCATTCTGCGTCGTCTGGAAAGAAGGATGAAAATCCTGTGATTGAATTTAAAAACGTTTCTAAGCACTTTGGTCCAACTCAGGTGCTGCACAATATTGACCTGAACATTCAGCAGGGCGAAGTGGTGGTGATTATCGGTCCGTCCGGGTCCGGTAAATCTACCCTGCTGCGCTGCATTAACAAGCTGGAAGAGATAACCTCCGGCGATCTGATCGTCGATGGTCTGAAAGTAAACGATCCGAAGGTAGACGAGCGCTTAATCCGTCAGGAAGCCGGAATGGTGTTTCAGCAGTTCTACCTGTTCCCACATCTGACGGCACTGGAAAACGTCATGTTCGGACCGCAGCGCGTACGCGGGGCGAATAAAGAACAGGCCGAGAAACTGGCGAAAGAGCTGCTGGCAAAAGTGGGTCTGGCCGAACGTGCACATCACTACCCTTCTGAACTGTCCGGTGGTCAACAACAGCGTGTGGCTATTGCCCGTGCGCTGGCAGTAAAACCGAAAATGATGCTGTTTGATGAGCCAACCTCAGCACTCGACCCGGAACTGCGTCATGAAGTTCTGAAAGTGATGCAGGATTTGGCGGAAGAAGGGATGACCATGGTGATTGTGACCCACGAAATTGGCTTTGCCGAAAAAGTGGCTTCACGCCTGATTTTCATTGATAAGGGACGAATTGCCGAAGACGGTAATCCGCAGGCCCTGATTGAAAATCCCCCCAGCCAACGCTTACAAGAATTCTTGCAGCACGTTTCCTGATAGCTCAACCTCCCTTCGCCCGAAGGGAGGTTTTTCACCAGAATCCTCTCATTTCAATTCCCTCCCGCTCTGACATCTATACTTATCCTTTTGAATTTATTTTCTCATGGGAGGAGTCATGCGCTGGATCCTGTTCATCTTTGTTTGTCTGTTGAGTCTTCCGACTCAGGCAGTGACGATACCAGGCGTCACCACGCCAACGTCAACCAACGCACAAACCGCCCCGGCAAAGGAGCCGGATGTTGAACAGAAGAAAGCGGCCTACGGCGCACTGGCTGATGTGCTGGAAAATGACACCTCGCGGAAAGAACTGATCGATCAGTTACGCAAAGTGGCGACAACTCCTCCAGCCGAACCGGTGCCAATCATTGTCCCACCCACGTTAACGGAAGAAAAAACGGTGCTGGAAAACGTCACCGATGTCACCCGACACTACGGTGAGGCGCTCTCCAGCCGCTTTGCCCAGCTTTATCGCAATATTACCGATGCACCGCACAAGACCTTTAACCCGCAAACGTTCACCAATGCCCTGACTCATTTTTTAATGCTGGCGGCGTCAGTGTTCGGGTTTTACTGGCTGATCCGCCTGTGCGCGCTGCCGCTGTATCGCAAAATGGGGCAATGGGCGCGGCGGAAAAACCGCGAACGCAGCAACTGGCTGCAGCTTCCGGCGATGATCGTTGGCGCATTCATTATTGATTTGCTTCTGCTGGCGCTGACATTGTTTGTCGGGCAGATACTGAGCGACAGAATGAACGCCGGCAGTCGCACCATCGCCTTTCAGCAAAGCCTGTTTCTCAATGCCTTTGCCCTGATTGAATTCTTCAAAGCCATTCTGCGTCTGATATTTTGCCCAACGGTGGCCGAACTGCGTCCGTTTAACATTCAGGATACCGGTGCGCGCTACTGGAATCGGCGTTTGAGTTCATTAAGCAGTTTGATTGGTTACGGGCTTATAGTTGCCGTTCCCATTATCTCCAATCAGGTCAATGTGCAGGTCGGCGCGATGGCCAACGTCATCATCATGCTGTGTATCACGCTATGGGCGCTGTACCTGATTTTCAGAAATAAGAAAGAGATAACGCTGCATTTACAGAATCTGGCAGAAAGATCGTTAGCTTTTTTCAGCCTGTTTATCCGCGCCTTTGCGTTGGTATGGTACTGGCTGGCCAGCGCCTATTTCATTGTGCTGTTTTTCTTTTCGCTGTTTGATCCGGGCAACAGCCTGAAATTCATGATGGGCGCTACGCTGCGCAGCCTGGTAATCATTGGAATTGCCGCCTTTGTTTCCGGCATGTTTTCCCGCTGGATAGCCAAAACTATTACCCTTTCGCCACACACCCAGCGCAGCTATCCGGAACTCCAAAAGCGGCTGAATGGCTGGCTGTCGACGGCGTTAAGCGTGGCCAGGATCCTGACGGTGTGCGTTGCGGTGATGCTGCTATTGAATGCCTGGGGACTGTTCGACTTCTGGAACTGGCTGCATTACGGCGCAGGAGAAAAAACGGTGGATATTCTGATCCGTATCGCGCTGATTTTATTCTTCTCCGCCATCGGCTGGACGATCCTTGCCAGCCTGATTGAAAATCGTCTGGCTTCCGATATTCACGGACGCCCGCTACCCAGCGCTCGTACCCGCACCCTGTTGACGCTGTTTCGCAACGCGCTGGCGGTGATCATCAGCACGATCACCATCATGATTGTGCTGTCCGAAATTGGCGTTAATATCGCCCCTTTACTGGCCGGGGCCGGGGCGCTGGGGCTGGCAATCTCTTTCGGCTCGCAAACGCTGGTAAAAGATATTATTACCGGGATTTTTATTCAGTTTGAAAATGGCATGAACACCGGCGACCTGGTGACCATCGGCCCACTCACCGGTACGGTTGAACGAATGTCCATTCGTTCTGTGGGCGTGCGTCAGGACACTGGGGCGTACCATATCATTCCCTGGTCATCAATAACGACCTTCGCCAACTTTGTGCGTGGAATTGGATCGGTCGTCGCCAATTACGACGTAGACCGCCATGAGGATGCGGATAAAGCAAATCAGGCGTTGAAAGACGCGGTTGCTGCGGTGATGGAAAAAGATGATATTCGCGGGCTGATTATCGGCGAGCCGTCGTTTGCCGGGATTGTAGGATTAACCAATACGGCATTCACGCTACGGGTCTCGTTTACCACCTTGCCGCTGAAGCAGTGGACGGTACGTTTTGCGCTCGACAGCCAGGTGAAGAAATACTTCGATCTGGCCAACATACGCGCCCCGGTACAGACATATCAAGTGTTACCAGCACCAGGGAATGGCCCCGCGTCGGCGGCAAGCGAACCGCTACCGCCAACCGAGCCAACGCTTTAGCGTTTACGCGCCATAAAACGACGACGCTGATCGTTATCCATAAAGGTCCAGGCAATAAAGCGACTCTGCTTTTGTCCCTGGGCCATCTCTTTCTTGACCACTTTCACCGCGCCCGCATCCGTTAACGCGTGGTACAGCGGAGGCAAGTTCTCGCCGCGAGAAACCAGTGTAGTAAACCACATCACCTGGCGACCAAAGGCCTGGCTTTCAGCAATCATTTTCTTGATGAACGCCACTTCACCGCCTTCACACCACAGCTCCTGCTGCTGTCCGCCAAAGTTCAGCGCATCGTCTTTGTCCTGTCCCAGATTACGGCGTTTGCGCTCGCTTCCGGCACGGGCTGAGGCCGCAGAATCATGGAATGGCGGGTTACACAATGTGGCTTCATACTGCTCATTTTTGTGAATGATGCCGTTGAAGATTGCCGTTGCATCTTTCTGGCGACGCAGACGAATAGCACGGGTTAATCCCGGATTGGCGTTGACGATCGCCTGAGCGCTGTTAAACGCTTCGCTACTGGTTTCACTACCCGTGAATCGCCAGCCATATTCATGCACGCCGATCAGTGGATAAATACAGTTTGCCCCCACTCCCACGTCCAGCACGCTCGCATTTGCCGGAATGGTTCCGCTTGTTTCACCCAACAGATCGGCCAAATGGTGTATGTAGTCAGCACGACCAGGCACCGGCGGACACAAAAAACCATCTGGAATATCCCAGTTTTTCACCGCATAAAAATGCGCCAGCAGTGCTTTATTGAGCGCCTTTACTGCCTGCGGATTCGCGAAATCAACACTCTGCTCGCCGCCGGGCGTGAGGGTGAGAAATTGCGTCAGCTCGGGCGTAACCTGGCATAAAGTCGCAAGATCATAACGGCCATTGTGGCGGTTGCGTGGGTGTAATCCCGGTTTCTGGGGGGACATAGCATTCTCCTTTTAACAGCGGCGTAAGATACCCGCATAACGCCACGCGGTAAACACACACAACAAGGAAATTTGATTTTTTACACCTGTTTGACGCCTTGCTGATTGTTCAAAAAACAGACAGTTCATCACCAATTTTTTGCGGTAAATGTCATCCGCTGACGACCTAAACTTATCAGGCACACCTGTTGTTTTTCAGAGGACATCACCATGAAGAAATGCCTCACATTACTTGCTGCTACCGTACTTTCCGGCATGACATTTGCCTCCTTTGCTGCACAGCCCAACACTAGCCCTGCAACCGGTCAGCTACATGCTTCCGGCACCGTATCCGCTACCGGCGCCTCTAATCTGAGCGACCTGGAAGACAAGCTGGCGGAGAAAGCGAAAGAGCAAGGCGCAAAAGGCTTTGTCGTTAATTCTGCAGGCGGTAAAAATCAGATGTACGGCACCGCAACCATCTATAAGTAACCCCTTCTCAGCCCAACTGCATTCATCCCGAATGCAGTTTTCTGCGCGCTGTTCACTTCATTGCAGTTCAATTTGTAATCAATATGTTGGCATTTTGAATCCAATGTAAATAAATGTATTTATTTTTGAATTAATGAATGCTAAAACGTCGCACTGATTAGTAATGCTTATCAAAATCATTATCAATTACACATTCATTTCCGCGAGGCCTGCAGGGTATAACATCCATAGAGATGTCCCTTCGCGCGAGTGAAACCGTCCACTCAAAAAATAATAAGTCACTCATTAACATGGATAAAAATCGCAACTTGCCGTCCAGTAGCTTTCACTCACTGACTTTTTTTGCCGGTCTGTGCATTGGCCTGTCCCCTATAGCTCAGGCTGTCGCTGCGGACGACCAGGATAAAAAACAAGAAGACACTCTGATCGTTGAAGCGGCCAAACCTTCGCTGTACGCCCCAACACAGTCTGCCGACCCTAAATTCTCCCGTCCGGTGGCGGATACAACCCGCACCATGACGGTGATTTCTGAGCAGGTGATTAAGGATCAAGGCGCAACAAATCTGACCGACGCGCTGAAAAACGTCCCGGGCGTTGGCGCATTTTTCGCCGGTGAGAACGGTAACTCCAGCACCGGTGACGCGGTTTACATGCGTGGTGCGGATACCTCGAACAGTATTTATATCGACGGTATCCGTGATATTGGCAGCGTCACGCGCGACACCTTCAATACCGAACAGGTGGAAGTAATCAAAGGTCCTTCCGGTACCGACTATGGACGTAGCGCACCGACTGGCTCTATCAATATGATCAGCAAGCAGCCACGCACCGACTCAGGAATCGATGCATCGGCCAGCGTCGGTAGCGCCTGGTTCCGCCGTGGTACGCTGGACATTAACCAGGTCATCGGCGAGACCACCGCCGCACGTTTAAACCTGATGGGTGAAAAAACGCATGATGCTGGTCGCGATAATGTTAAGAATGAACGTTACGGTGTGGCCCCCTCTCTCGCTTTTGGCTTAGGGACTGAGAACCGACTGTACCTGAACTATCTGCATGTCACCCAACACAACACACCGGATGGCGGCATCCCTACCATTGGCCTGCCGGGATACTCCGCACCTTCTGCGGGGACTTCTGCACTGAATCATTCAGGCAAAGTGGACACGCATAATTTCTACGGTACCAACTCGGATTATGACGATTCGACAACCGATACCGCGACGATGCGTTTTGAACATGACCTGAACGACAGCACCACTATTCGCAACACCACCCGCTGGTCGCGCATTAAACAGGATTATCTGATGACGGCGGTGATGGGCGGCGCGTCTAACATCACCCAACCCACCAGCAGCGTCGACAGCTGGACCTGGTCACGCCTGGCAAATACCAAGGATGTCAGCAATAAGATCTTGACCAACCAGACCAACCTGACCTCAACGTTCTACACGGGATCCATCGGTCACGACATCAGCACCGGCGTGGAGCTGACGCGCGAAACACAAACCAACTATGGCGTGGCGCCGATCACCCCACCACCGGTGAATATCTATCACCCCGACAGCAATGTGAATATCGGCGGATTGTCTCGTAACGGCGCCAACGCTAACGGGCAAACAGACACCTTCGGTGTATACGCTTTTGATACGCTACAAATTACCCGTGAATTCGAGCTGAACGGTGGTATTCGCCTCGACAATTACCGCACGGAATATGACAGCGCCACCGCTTGTGGCGCTTCCGGTCGCGGCGCAGTCGCGTGCCCGACAGGCGTGGCCAAAGGTTCCCCGGTCACCACTGTAGATACTGCCAAATCAGGCAATCTGGTGAACTGGAAAGCTGGCGCGCTGTATCACCTGACCGATAACGGTAACGTGTACATCAACTATGCCGTTTCTCAGCAACCGCCGGGCGGCAGCAACTTTGCTCTTGCTCAGGGCGGCAGCGGTAACAGTGCGAACCGTACCGATTTCAAACCGCAGAAAGCGAAAACCAGCGAGATCGGCACCAAATGGGAGGTGCTGGATAAGCGCCTGCTGTTAACCGCCGCGATTTTCCGCACAGATATTGAGAATGAAGTTGAGCAGAACGACGACGGTACTTATTCCCAGTACGGAGAGAAACGCGTTGAAGGCTACGAGCTCTCGGTAGCAGGTAACATCACTCCCGCATGGCAGATTATTGGGGGTTACACCCAGCAACGCGCGACCATCCACAGCGGTAAAAACGTTGCTCAAGATGGATCCTCTTCCCTGCCATATACACCGGAACATGCATTCACGCTGTGGAACCAGTATCAGGCTACCGATGATATCTCCGTTGGCGCAGGCGCTCGCTACGTGGGCAGTATGCATCGCGGTTCCGACGGTGCGGTGGGTACGCCATCCTACACTGAAGGTTACTGGGTCGCTGACGCCAAACTGGGCTATCGCGTGAATCGCAATCTCGATTTCCAGCTAAACGTCTATAACCTGTTCGACACCGATTATGTATCCTCCATAAACAAGAGTGGATACCGTTATCATCCGGGCGAACCAAGAACTTTCCTGCTCACCGCCAATATGCATTTCTAATCCATCGCGTGGGGCGTAAGCCCCACTTTCAGGAGAAACACTGATGATGTACCACATTCCCGGCGTTCTGTCGGCGCAGGATGTAGCCTGGTTTCGCGAACAACTGGACGCTGCCGACTGGGTTGATGGCCGCGCAACCACCGGCGCTCAGGGGGCGCAGGTTAAAAACAACCAGCAGGTGAATACGCAAAGTGAACGCTACGGCGTTTTACAACAGGCGGTACAGACTGCGATAAATAACAGCGCGCTTTTCTTCGCCGCAGCACTACCGAAAACGCTCTCCACACCGCTGTTTAATCGCTACCAGGACAACGAGACCTACGGTTTTCACGTTGACGGTGCGGTGCGTAGCCATCCGCAAAACGGCTGGATGCGCACGGACCTTTCCGCAACTTTATTCCTGAGTAACCCGAATGATTATGAAGGGGGAGAACTGCTGGTCAACGATACTTACGGCCAGCATGCGGTGAAGCTTCCGGCAGGCGATCTGGTGCTTTACCCTTCCAGCAGCCTACATTGCGTCACGCCAGTGACCCATGGCGTTCGTGTGGCGTCTTTTATGTGGATACAGTCGATGGTCCGTGACGACAAAAATCGCGCCATGCTTTTTGAACTGGATAAAAACATTCAATCCCTGAAGGCTCGCCATGGGGAGAGCAGCGAGATCCTGTCATTACTCAATCTCTACCATAACCTGCTGCGTGAATGGTCTGAAATCTGATACTGCTGGCGCGTGGTCGTTTTTCAGCCATCACCTTCGCTATACTTAGTCTGTAGACATCAGCAGGAGGTACACATGGCATCCGGATGGGCAAATGACGACGCGGTTAACGAACAGATCAACAATACTATTGAAGATGCTGTTGCCCGCGCTCGCGGTGAGTTACCGACGGGGGAAAGTCTGTATGAATGCGAAGAATGCGGCAATCCTATCCCTCAGGCCAGACGTGAGGCCGTGCCAGGGGTACGCTTATGCATCACCTGCCAACAGGATAAAGATTCACATAACTCAGCATTTTCAGGATATAATCGCAGGGGTTCGAAAGACAGCCAGCTACGTTGACTTATCTTTACCAAAAGTTTCAGCGCATACGATTTCCTTTACGAGCATGCTTTTTTGCACCCTGTGTAGCAAAATGTGCCGTTGTCGCCTTCTCTGTAAAGCGCAATGACAAGAACTGTAAATCCCTTACTCGAATTTATTAATATTCAATAAGTTATTTGTCATTCAATTTTTTTGATTGATGTCGTCAATTCTATTCGATTTTCTCTCACCAAAAAAAACGTGATACTTATCACATCGACGGAACAACGTCTTCTTAAAGAACACTGACTAACAGAACAACCCTGCGAGAGATTAATCATGAAAAATATCAAATTTGCTGTTGCTGCCATCGCCCTGTCCACCCTGTCATTTGGCGTTTTCGCTGCCGAGCCGGTTTCCTCTACTCAGGCGCAAAACATGAACAAAATTGGTGTGGTATCTGCTGACGGCGCCACTACGCTGGACGGCCTGGAAGCCAAACTGGCTGAGAAAGCGAATGCTGCTGGTGCAACTGGGTACAGCATCACTTCCGCTATCGGCAAAGACAAAATGAGCGGCACCGCGGTTATCTATAAATAACCGAAAGATTACCTGTACGACCCAATGCTCCAACCCTCATTGACCCTGTTTGTTACCCTTTGTTTGCCCGTCCGCCACTGGACGGGCTTTTTTTTGCCTATTGTTTCAGCCGTTGACAGAATTCCTGCAACACGGAGTCTGGCATCCCAATTTGCAGTGCCGCCTCACAAATCGCTTGCCAACTTCCGGCATCCAGCGGAATACCGTGTTCCAGCCGTTCCTCGCGAGTGTTCACCTCCCACTCCCCAGGCAACAGGATCGGGGCATCTTCAGCATGCGGGGACGCTTTCACCCACTCAGCAAATGCCGCGACCTGGTTGTCGCAGTCCGGCGCGCCGAACAGTTGTGGATTCATAATGATGGTGGTCATACAGTTAATGATGGCGTCCGCGCTGGTCTGCAGGCTCTCTTCATGTGTGGTTTTACCACCAGAAAGCGCACCGCCCATAATTTCGCACATCGCCGCCAGCGCATACCCCTTGTGCTCGGCAAAGGTCAGCAACGACCCCAGCGGAGAAACCTGCATTACCGCAGGATCGGTAGTGGGAACACCCGCCACATCAATCAGGCATCCTGGAGCCACCGGCTCGCCCTTATGCCATGCCACACGTGTTTTGCCAAACGCGATGGCGCTGGTTGCATAGTCCAGCAACAGTGGGAAGGTATTTTTACGTGGAAACACGACGCAGAAAGGATTGGTGCCAAAACGGCTATCGCGCCCATGAAACGGTGCGACCATCGGGATCCCCACCACATTCACAAAGTGTACCGAGACAAAACCTGCCGCCGCACATTGCTCCGCCCAGTAGCCAATACGGCCGATATGGTGCGAATTATGTAATGCCACGGCAGCGATTCCGTACTGACGCGCTTTTTCGATTCCAAGCGTGATTGCCTCGTGCGCTGCCACCTGACCAAACGCACAGTCGCCGTCAAGCGTAATCACCGCCCCCGCATCTTTTACCACTTTGGCATGACGGTTGATCTGCAGATGCCCCTGCGAGAATGAACGAATATAGCTTGGGATCATACCGATGCCATGGGAGTCGTGACCGGCGAGGTTAGAGGCTATCAGATGGTCGGCCACCAGCCGCGCCTCCCGATCATTGCTTCCCATCTGATGAAAAACGGCCTGGATAAAGGCGTGCAGCGTTGGCACATGGAAGCGATGTCCACTGTTCATTGTTATCTCCTGTTGTGTCGCGTGTTTGTTGTGTTTCTTATTTTTCAACAAACTATGCTGCGCCACGGTGCGCTGGAGGTCAATAAACGTGCAGAAATTTCACATTGCCGAACAGAGAGAGCCGACAGGCCAGGCAACAGGCCCGTCGGGATAACAAATGGTTTAGAAACTTTGCTCGACGCGGGCAAGTCCTTCAGCCAGTGAGGCGGACTCACCGGTTGCCACCAGGCAGCAGGCCATCTGGATTTTCAACGATGCCGGAACAGGCTCACTGCCAGCCAGACAACGCTCAATCCAGCGCGCGGTGGTTTCCGGGTCTTTTGCTACCGGTAGGGGTACCGGCTCGTCAGGCATCTCGCTCTGTCGGTCTTGTAGCACTCGCACACCGGATGAATCTATCAGGCTTATCTGCGGGCAGCGCTGCGGGTTGGCATACACTTCGCCCTCGGTACCATGCATCAACAGGCCGCGCCCACCGATATCGCCGAAGAACTTCGCCACGCGCGAAACATATTCCGGGTGGGACACGCTGGAAAGACGCAGCGCGGCATCTTCAGCAAACGGCGTGGCTAATTTAGCCAGCGTGTGCGCACTGTTACGCACCCCCATGCGCCAGCGCATCGCCAGCTGTTTCTCCAGCGGAGGGCACAGCGCGCTCACCGGGATGAACACCGGCTCATGACCATCCAGCTTTGCCTGCGCCTGCCCGGCATGCAGCGTTGGCGTAATCCCCATCAGTTCGAAAATGGTTTCAGTCAGTACGCGGGTTGGATCCTCGCTGACGCCGTGCACCACCACCGGAAAACCGAGTTTATGCAGTAAAATCGCCAGCAGCGGAGTCAAATTCGCCTGCTTGCGCGCACCATTGTAGCTGGGAATGACAATCGGCATGGGTTTGGCTACCGGCGGAGTCAGGCGAATGGTGTGGTTTTGCATCGCTTCGTAAAAACCCAGCATCTCCGCTTCACCTTCGCCCTTGATACGTAGCGCAATCAGTACCCCGCCCATCTCAAGGTCAGGTACGTCGCCATTCATCATATGGGTATACAGTCCGCGAGCAGTATCCTTGTCCAGGTCACGCGCGTGATTTTTTCCTCGCCCAATCTCTTTAATGATTTTGCGGTAATCCATCGATAACTCCTTGCCTGTTGCTCGCATCGTTAACGCCGACGGCGGCGCGTGGGTTTCGCTTTTTCTTTTGGTTTTACTATAACGTCTGGCACAGCAGGTTGCTCTATCGGAAATATGGGTAACGCGTTTAGTAAACGCTTGCCATAGCTTTTGGTCAATAAACGCTTGTCATAAATAACCACTTCTCCCCAGCAGCCATGGCTACGGATGAGTCGCCCAACCTGCTGGATCAAATTGAACGACGCCGCAGGCAGGCTCTGCACCTCGAAGGGGTAGCGGTTCAGACTTTTCAACCACTCGCCCTCAGTGATCACCACCGGGCTGTCGATAGGCGGAAAAGCAATTTTGTGAATATGCACCTGAGTCAGCAGGTCGCCTTTCAAGTCCAGACCTTCAGCAAAAGATTGCAGCCCAACCAGCACACTGCGCTCGCCGTTGGTCACCCGTTTGCGGTGCAACTCCACCAGACGGTAGCGCGGCTGATCGCCCTGCACCAACAACAGCAGGCGCAGATCGGTAACGTGCTCAAGAAAACGCTGCATCGCCCGACCGCTGGCAAAAAGTACCAGCATGCCCTGATGCTTTTTACTCTCCAGCTGTTCACGAAAATAGGCGGCCATTTCCGCGATATGCTGCTCTTCGTTATCAATTAACGGTTCGTAGCGCATTTGCGGAATGACGATTTTGCCCTGTTCAACGTGATTAAACGGTGAATCCAGCGCGACAAACCGGTCCCCTGCTTTTTCTTTCAGACCGCTCATCTCCTGCAAACGCGAGAAGCTGTTGAGCGAGCGCAGCGTTGCGGAAGTGACAATAATATGCGGGACGCTACGCCACAGCAGTCGTTCGAGCTGATCGCTCACACGGATCCCCACGCAGTGGAACCAGACGTGGATCTGCCCGTCACGCACCTCGCGCGTCGCCCATTTACTCACCGGCGCGCCTGACGATTGCGCGAGCGATGCCAGCCGCCACAGTTTGCTTTGCGCCTCAAACATGCCCAGCGCCCGATTCATCTGCAAAATAACCCGATGCAGACGCACGATATCGTGAGTGCCGGTTTTTTCGCTGAGATCGTTGAGGAACAGTTCCGCCAGACCGCGCAGCATTTCTGTTAGCTTTGCCAGACGCTGACAAATCTCCATCACTTCCGTAGGCAATTCGCCCATCGCGAAGCGGTGTTCTGCCTCCTGGGTAGCGGGCATATACAGATTAAGAATGTTATTGAGCGATGAAATCAGCTCATACAGTTCCTCACAGTGACCGTTCAGACGCTCGGCATTTGCCAGTGGCGGCGTGGTCTTCGGGCGAAACTGCTCCAGGCAGGTAGCCACTAATTTGCAAAATAGATCCAACTGAAGTCGATACCAGGGGGCGCTGATTTCTGCGCTCATCTCCAGCGCATCGCGCGCGACATCCGGCAAATGGTGGCCTTCATCAAGTACCAGCAGTAGGTTTTTCGGCTCCGGCAAAACGGCTTCGCTTTCCATGGCCGCCATTACCAGCGCATGATTAGCCACTACCACTTCAGCTTCCTGAATCTCCCGGCGGGCGACAAAAAAAGGGCATTCACGATAGTAGTGACAGTTGCGATTCAGACAGCTGGCTTTATCGGTGCTCAGACGCTGCCAGAGTCCGTCGTCGATAGCGATATCGGTGTGGTCGCGCAGCCCGTCCCACTTGTAGCTGTCGAGATCGCCTTTTAGCCTGGCGCAGCACTTTTGTTCTTCCTGGTTGTTGGGCGTCAGGTCATCGTCGAGAAAAGCCAGCAGATCCTGCTGATTGGGTTCAGTGCTGGCCAGCGCCGCTAAGTTACGCGGGCAGACATAGCGTCCGCGACCAAACGCAGCGGTAAAACGCAGGTCGGGGATAATTTTGCGCAGCAGCGGTAAATCTTTGCTGTAGATCTGGTCCTGCAAAGCGACGTTGGCGGTACTGACCACCAGCGTTTTTTGTTCTTCACGCGCGATGGCAATACCGGGAATCAGATACGACAGGGTTTTCCCCACTCCGGTCGGTGCTTCAATCGCCAGATGCCGCCCTTCTTCCCCGGAGAGCGTTTTCGCGACGTCAGCAATCATCTGCCGCTGCGGCGCACGGGGGATAAAGTCGGGGATCTGTTCCTGAAGCGCCTTGTACCAGGCGGCGATTTGCGCTTTTAGCGCGGCGGTAAGTGCCATGAGAAAACCTGAAATACTGTATAAACAGCCACTATTGTGGCACTTTCTATCCCGTGTCGCAAAAAGAAAAGCCCGACCTTTCGGCCGGGCTCGCAATTACTGCGCTGCAGACGGTTTGCGCGGACGGCGCGGTGGACGAGGTTTATCACCTGCCGGTTTGCCTTCGCCATTACGCGGCTTCGCTTTTGGCGCACCGCCATCCTGACGACGCGGCTGCTGTCCGCGCCCTGCTCCGCCCTGCCCACGACCACCGCCGCCGCCACGCTGCTGACGACCGTTCTGGATCGGCTCAGCTTTAATGGACGGGTCTGGCTCATAGCCTGGCGTTGCAATACGCGGGATCTCTTTTTTCAGCAACTTCTCGATGTCACGCAACAGCTTGTGTTCATCGACGCACACCAGAGACAACGCTTCGCCGGTAGCGGCCGCACGACCGGTACGACCAATGCGGTGCACGTAGTCTTCCGGGACGTTTGGCAGCTCGTAGTTCACCACGTGCGGTAACTCTTCAATGTCCAGACCTCGCGCGGCAATATCGGTCGCTACCAGCACGCGAATATCACCGGATTTAAAATCAGCCAGCGCACGCGTACGCGCACCCTGAGATTTATTACCGTGGATAGCCGCACTGCGGATGCCGTCTTTATTCAGCTGCTCTGCCAGATGGTTCGCGCCATGTTTGGTACGGGTAAACACCAGCACCTGCTGCCAGTTGCCCTGACCAATCATCTGCGACAGTAGTTCGCGTTTACGTTTTTTATCAACGAAATGAACGTGCTGAGTAACCTGCTCTGACGCGGTATTACGACGCGCCACTTCGATTTCCAGCGGGTTGTGCAACAGTTTTTCGGCCAGCGATTTAATGTCATCAGAGAACGTTGCCGAGAACAACAGGTTCTGACGTTTTGCCGGCAGTTTTGCCAGAACGCGACGAATATCGTGAATAAAGCCCATATCCAGCATGCGGTCAGCTTCATCCAGTACCAGGATCTCAACCTGATCCAGTTTCACCGCATTCTGGTGTTCCAGATCGAGCAAACGACCCGGAGTGGCGATCAGCACATCTACGCCGCCACGCAGCTTCATCATCTGCGGGTTAATGCTGACGCCGCCGAAGACCACCAGCGAGCGAATATTCAGATACTTACTGTAATCACGGACGTTTTCGCCAATCTGGGCCGCCAGTTCGCGGGTTGGCGTGAGGATCAGCGCACGAACCGGACGACGGCTTTTACCATGCGGCTGATTGGTGATCAGGTGCTGCAACAGCGGCAGGGTAAAACCTGCCGTTTTCCCCGTACCGGTCTGGGCGCTGGCCATCAGATCGCGGCCTTCCAGCACGGCAGGAATAGCCTGCTGCTGAATAGGGGTAGGTTCACGGTAACCCTGCTCGGCAACGGCACGTAAAATTTCAGGGTTTAAACCAAGGGAATCAAAAGACATAACAACTCCGAACCGCCCTGACCGTTACCGGTGTCGTTTTCAGGGAGATACATACAATAGAGATGACAAAAACCACAATGTCATGAAGGGGCGGAGTGTAGCAGTTTTTGTGATGTGCCGCATAAATTATCCCTTCACTGGAAAATAACGCTCCGGACTGGACAAGGCTGCACATCAGTCATAATCTTAATCAATCGATTGATTAAGATCAGAGTCGTGCCATGAATACACCCACCATGACAACCAAAGGTGAACAGGCGAAGAACCAGCTCATTGCCGCCGCATTGGCGCAATTCGGTGAGTATGGTCTGCACGCCACGACGCGCGATATCGCTGCACAGGCCGGGCAAAACATTGCGGCTATCACCTACTATTTTGGCTCAAAAGAGGATTTATATCTCGCCTGCGCCCAGTGGATTGCGGATTTTATCGGTGCACAGTTTCGCCCGCACGCTGAAGAGGCCGAGCGTTTATTCGCCCAGCCTGAGCCGGACCGTGGCGCGATGCGCGAACTGATCCTGCGCGCCTGCAAAAATATGATCATGCTGTTAACTCAGGACGACACCGTTAACCTGAGCAAATTTATCTCGCGCGAACAGCTTTCCCCCACCGCGGCTTATCAACTGGTGCACGACCAGGTTATCAATCCGCTACATACACATCTGACGCGCCTGATTGCCGCCTATACGGGCGGCGATGCCAATGATACCCAAATGATTCTGCACACCCACGCCATACTCGGCGAGGTGCTGGCTTTTCGTCTGGGGAAAGAAACCATTCTGTTGCGTACAGGCTGGTCACAATTTGATGAGGATAAAACCGCGCTGATTGACCAAACGATCACCTGTCACATCGATCTTATTCTGCAAGGTTTAACGCAAAGGAGTCTGGAGTCATGAAAAAACCTGTCGTTCTCGGGCTGGTTATCGCGGCCCTCGTTGCCGTGATTGCCGGTGGAACGTGGTGGTATCAGAGTCGGCAAGATAACGGCCTGACGCTATACGGCAATGTCGATATCCGTAGCGTCAACCTGAGTTTTCGTGTCGGCGGCAGGCTGGCCTCGCTGGCGGTTGACGAAGGCGATGCGATTACCGCCGGTCAGGTGCTGGGTGAACTGGACCGCGCACCGTATGAAAACGCATTGATGCAGGCAAAAGCCAACGTTGCCGCCGCACAGGCACAATACGATCTGATGCTGGCAGGGTATCGCGAAGAAGAGATCGCGCAAACCGCGGCGGCAGTCAAACAGGCACAGGCCGCCTATGATTACGCACAGAACTTTTACAATCGGCAGGTCGGATTGTGGAAAAGCCGCACCATTTCAGCCAACGATCTGGAAAACGCCCGTTCATCTCGCGATCAGGCGTTAGCTTCGCTGAAATCCGCACAGGATAAACTCACGCAGTATCGCAGCGGTAATCGTGTGCAGGACATCGAGCAGGCAAAAGCCACGCTCGAACAAGCTCAGGCCGAGCTGGCACAGGCAGAGCTGAATTTGCATGACACCACGCTGACCTCGCCGTCTGACGGCACGCTTCTCACCCGTGCAGTTGAACCCGGTAGCATGCTGAACGAAGGGGGCACGGTACTGACGCTGTCGCTCACGCGTCCGGTTTGGGTTCGTGCTTACGTTGACGAACGAAATCTGAGCCAGGCGCAGCCAGGACGTGAGATCCTGCTCTATACCGATGGCCGCCCGGACAAACCGTATCACGGCAAAATCGGCTTCGTTTCTCCTACCGCCGAATTTACCCCGAAAACGGTCGAGACTCCTGACCTGCGTACCGACCTGGTTTATCGCCTGCGAATTGTGGTGACCGACGCGGACGATGCGCTGCGCCAGGGAATGCCGGTAACGATAAAGTTTGGCGATGAGGCACGGCATGAATGACGCCGTCATTACGCTTAAAGGGCTGACGAAAAACTTTGCCGGAATGGAAAAACCGGCCGTCGCCCCGCTCGACTGTACCGTTCATGCAGGCTACGTGACCGGGCTTGTCGGGCCGGACGGCGCGGGCAAAACTACGTTGATGCGAATGCTGGCGGGATTATTAAAACCTGATGCCGGAAGTGCTGAAGTGATTGGTTTTGACCCCATCAAAGACGACAGCGCACTACATGCGGTGCTGGGCTATATGCCGCAGAAATTTGGTCTGTACGAAGATTTAACCGTCATGGAGAACCTCAATCTCTATGCCGACTTACGCAGCGTCACCGGTGAAGCGCGAGAAAAAACCTTTGCCCGACTCCTGGAATTCACCTCGCTGGGACCATTACCGGACGACTGGCTGGCAAGCTTTCTGGCGGCATGAAGCAGAAGCTCGGGCTTGCCTGTACGCTGGTTGGCGAACCCAAAGTGTTGCTGCTGGATGAGCCAGGCGTAGGTGTCGATCCTATTTCCCGTCGCGAACTGTGGCAAATGGTCCACGAGCTGGCCGGGGACGGCATGCTGATCCTCTGGAGTACGTCGTATCTGGATGAAGCAGAGCAATGCCGTGATGTGCTGCTGATGAACGAAGGTGAACTGTTATACCAGGGCGATCCCACCCAGCTTACGCAAACCATGGCAGGTCGCAGCTTCCTGATGAGCAGTCCACAGGAAAACAACCGCCGACTGCTGCAACGCGCGTTAAAACTGCCGCTGGTCAGCGACGGAATGATTCAGGGCAAATCCGTCCGTTTAATCCTGAAAAAAGAGGCTACTGCTCAGCAGATCCAAAACGCTGACGGCATGCCGGAGATAACCATCAACGAAACAGCCCCCCGCTTCGAAGATGCCTTTATCGATTTACTCGGCGGAGCCGGAACATCGGAGTCCCCACTGGGCGCTATCCTGCATACCGTGGAAGGCACGCCTGGCGAAACGGTGATCGAAGCCAAAGCGCTGACCAAGAAATTTGGCGATTTTGCCGCTACCGACCACGTAGACTTTGCCGTGCAGCGCGGCGAGATTTTTGGTCTGTTAGGACCCAACGGCGCTGGCAAATCCACCACCTTTAAAATGATGTGCGGCCTGCTGGTCCCCACTTCCGGCAAAGCGCTGGTGCTGGATATGGACCTGAAAGTTAGCTCCGGTAAAGCGCGTCAGCATCTGGGCTATATGGCGCAGAAATTCTCCCTGTACGGTAACCTGACGGTTGAACAGAATCTGCGCTTTTTCTCCGGCGTCTACGGCCTGCGCGGTCGGGCGCAGAAAGAGAAAATCGATCGTATGAGCGAAGCATTTGGCCTGAAGAGTATCGCTTCCCATGCCACCGATGAACTGCCGCTGGGATTTAAGCAGCGTCTGGCGCTGGCCTGCTCGCTGATGCATGAACCCGACATTCTGTTCCTTGATGAACCCACTTCCGGGGTCGATCCCCTCACCCGGCGTGAGTTCTGGTTGCATATCAACAGTATGGTGGAAAAAGGCGTCACGGTGATGGTGACCACCCACTTTATGGATGAGGCAGAATACTGCGATCGCATCGGGCTGGTGTATCGCGGCAAACTGATAGCCAGCGGTACGCCAGACGACCTGAAGGCTCAGGCTGCCGACAGCGACACGCCGGACCCGACCATGGAACAGGCGTTCATCACGCTAATCAATGACTGGGATAAGGAGCATACGCATGAGTAACTCCGCTCTCTCCTGGCGTCGCGTCCGCGCGCTGTGCGTGAAAGAGACGCGCCAGATCGTCCGCGATCCCAGCAGTTGGCTGATTGCGGTGGTGATCCCGCTGCTGCTGCTGTTTATCTTCGGCTACGGGATCAACCTCGACTCCAGCAAGCTGCGGGTAGGGATTTTGCTCGAACAACAGAGTGAAGAGGCGCTGGATTTTACCCATACCATGACCGGTTCGCCGTATATTGACGCCACTATCAGCGATAATCGTCAGGAACTGATTGAGAAAATGCAGGCCGGGCGCATTCGCGGTCTGGTGGTGATCCCAGTGGATTTTGCCCAGCAAATGGCGCGACCTAACGATGTCGCCCCGATCCAGGTGATCACCGACGGCAGCGAACCGAATACCGCCAACTTTGTGCAGGGTTATGTCGAAGGCATCTGGCAAATCTGGCAGCAACAGCGGGCAGAAGATCGCGGGGAATCGTTCAAACCTTTGATCGACGTGCAAACCCGCTACTGGTTTAACCCGGCGGCCATCAGCCAGCACTTTATTATTCCCGGAGCGGTCACCATCATCATGACGGTCATTGGCGCCATCCTCACCTCATTAGTGGTGGCGCGCGAATGGGAGCGCGGCACCATGGAAGCGCTGCTGTCGACAGAAGTCACCCGCGCCGAACTCCTACTGTGCAAACTGATCCCGTATTACTTTCTGGGCATGCTGGCGATGCTGCTGTGTATGCTGGTGTCGGTGTTTATTCTTGGCGTGCCCTACCGCGGCTCGTTGCTGATCCTGTTTTTCATTACCAGCCTGTTTCTGCTCAGTACACTCGGTATGGGGTTGCTTATTTCCACCATCACCCGCAACCAGTTTAACGCCGCGCAGGTTGCGCTGAACGCCGCCTTTCTGCCCTCGATTATGCTGTCGGGTTTTATCTTCCAGATAGACAGCATGCCCGCGATTATCCGGGCGGTAACCTACATTATTCCGGCGCGTTATTTCGTCAGCACCCTGCAAAGCCTGTTCCTGGCGGGCAATATTCCGGTGGTGCTGATTATCAACGTGCTGTTTTTAATCGCTTCGGCGGTGATGTTTATCGGCCTGACGTGGCTTAAAACCAAACGTCGGCTGGATTAAATTCGTGTATGGAAATTGTAGCCGTAGGCCGGATAAGGCGTTCACGTCGCCATACGGCATTATGCCTGATGCGCTTAGCTTATCAGGCCTACAAACTGGACTGAGAGGACAGGCATGTTTCATCGCTTATGGACATTAATTCGCAAAGAGCTGCAATCGCTATTACGCGAACCGCAGACGCGAGCCATTCTGATTTTACCGGTGCTGATTCAGGTTATCCTGTTCCCGTTCGCGGCAACGCTGGAAGTGACCAACGCCACTATCGCTATCTATAACGAAGACAACGGTAAACATTCGGTTGAGCTTACCCAGCGCTTCGCCCGCGCCAGCGCCTTTACGCATGTTCTTCTGTTGAAAAGTCCGCAGGAGATCCAGCCCACCATCGACACGCAAAAAGCCCTGCTGTTGGTGCGTTTCCCAGCCAATTTTTCGCGTAATCTGGATACCTTCCAGCAGGCTCCCATGCAGATTATCCTCGACGGACGTAACTCCAACAGCGCACAAATTGCCGCGAATTACCTGCAGCAAATCGTTAAGGAGTATCAGCAGGAGCTGATGGACGGCAAGCCGAAACCGAACAACAGCGAGCTGGTAGTGCGTAACTGGTATAACCCGAATCTGGATTACAAATGGTTTGTGGTTCCGTCGCTGATCGCCATGATCACCACCATCGGCGTAATGATCGTCACCTCGCTCTCGGTTGCCCGCGAGCGCGAGCAAGGCACACTGGATCAACTGCTGGTTTCCCCGCTTACCACCTGGCAGATTTTCATCGGCAAAGCGGTGCCTGCGTTAATTGTGGCAACTTTTCAGGCCACCATTGTGCTGGCGATTGGTATCTGGGCTTATCACATTCCGTTTGCCGGTTCATTGGGGCTGTTTTATTTCACGATGGTAATTTACGGGCTGTCGCTGGTCGGCTTTGGTCTGCTGATTTCGTCACTGTGCGCCACCCAGCAGCAGGCGTTTATCGGGGTGTTTGTGTTTATGATGCCGGCGATTTTACTCTCGGGCTATGTCTCACCGGTAGAAAACATGCCGGTCTGGTTGCAGAATCTGACGTGGATAAACCCGATCCGCCATTTTACGGACATCACGAAACAGATTTACCTGAAAGATGCGAGTCTGCAGATTGTCTGGGGAAGCTTGTGGCCGCTATTAGTGATAGCGGCCACGACCGGATCAGCGGCGTATGCGATGTTTAGACGCAAGGTGATGTAGCTTTTTGTCTTTCGCCAGCAGCGAGACCACGGCGGGTCCGGCAAGGATGACCAGCCCCGCCAGTGCCAGCAATACGTTGTTTTGCAGCACGCGTGACAGCAGCCACAGTACGATCATGGCGGCACCGAAATACCACGTCGTGGTCAACTCTTCCAGCACATCAGCCACGTCGCGCCAGCGCTGTTCGTGGTGACGTTGCAATGCAAGCATCAATAAAACGGTAACGCCGTACACGACGCACAATCCCAGGCCGACATGCACCAGTCTGCCGCTCATCCAGCCCATTACCAGCAACGCCACTACCAGTAAATGCAACACTATCTGCCAGCAACTTAGACCCGTTGCGACACGAACACGTTGTTGCCACCTCATGGCTATTCTCCTGAAGGATTTTCGACTAATTGTTAAGAGTACCGGACTTTACGGAAAATTCCGTAACACCGCATCTTTTTGTGACGACGACTACACTATTTTATTTAGGAAGTGACGCCAACGGGAGGTCCATGAGCGGATCGAGAGTTCAATTTTCATTCAATGTGCTCACCATTAATACTCACAAAGGGTTTACCGCCTTCAACCGGCGTTTTATTTTGCCTGAGCTACGGGAAGCCGTCAGAACTGTCGGCGCAGACATTGTGTGTCTGCAGGAAGTCATGGGAGCGCACGAAGCGCATTCGCTGCACATTGAGAACTGGCCGGATACCAGCCACTACGAATTTCTGGCGGACACGATGTGGAGCGACTTCGCCTACGGGCGTAACGCCGTATACCCGCAGGGACATCACGGTAATGCGGTGCTGTCGCGGTATCCCATTGAGCATTATGAAAATCGTGATGTGTCAGTCGGCGCGAGTGAAAAGCGCGGAGTCCTTTACTGCCGCATTGTACCGCCAATGCTCTCCCACCCCATTCATGTGATGTGTGTGCATCTCGGCCTACGTGAAGCTCACCGCCAGGCCCAGCTCTCGATGCTGGCAGACTGGGTTAACGCCCTGCCCAACGCGGAGCCCGTGGTGATTGCTGGAGATTTTAACGACTGGCGGCAAACGGCCAATCGCCCGTTGAAAGCCAAAGCTGGCCTTGACGAGATTTTTACCCGCGCCCACGGTCGCCCGGCGCGAACGTTTCCGGTGCAGTTTCCCCTGCTGCGCCTGGACAGGATCTATGTGAAAAACGCGAATGCCAGTACCCCAACGACGCTTGCGCTGCGTCACTGGCGACATTTGTCCGATCATGCCCCCCTGAGTGCGGAGATTCATTTATGAAATATGGCTGGCGTGAAGGCAATCAAATTCAACTGCTGGAAAACGGCGATCAATTCTATCCCGCCGTCTTTGACGCCATTGAGCAGGCACAGCAAAAAATTATCCTTGAGACTTTTATCTGGTTTGAAGATGCGGTAGGAAAACAGCTGCATGCCGCGTTGCTCGAAGCCGCCCGACGAGGAATCAAAGCAGAGGTGCTGCTGGATGGCTACGGCTCGCCGGATCTGAGCGACAGTTTTGTTGAAGAGCTGACCGTAGCCGGTGTTGTTTTCCGCTACTACGATCCGCGTCCGCGTCTTTTTGGAATGCGCACCAATCTCTTTCGCCGTATGCATCGAAAAATAGTGGTCATTGATGACCGTGTTGCCTTTGTCGGCGGCATCAATTACTCCGCTGAACATATGTCGGATTACGGTCCGGAGGCCAAGCAGGATTACGCCGTGCGCGTTGAAGGTCCAGTCGTTGCTGACATTCTGAACTTTGTACTGGAAAACCTGCCCGGGCAAAGCGCCGTACGACGCTGGTGGCGACGTCATCACCGGGCAATCGACAATCATCGCCCCGGCGAAGCGCAGGCGCTGTTTGTCTGGCGCGATAACGAAGAGCATCGCGATGATATTGAACGCCATTATCTTAAAATGCTGACCCAGGCCCGACGGGAAGTGATCATTGCCAATGCCTATTTCTTTCCCGGTTATCGCCTGCTGCATGCCCTGCGTAAAGCAGCACGACGCGGCGTTCGGGTAAAACTCATTGTGCAGGGTGAACCGGATATGCCGATTGTGAAAGTGGGTGCCCGCCTGCTGTACAACTATCTGGTTAAAGGTGGTGTCCATGTCTACGAATACCGCCGTAAACCTCTGCATGGCAAAGTGGCGCTGATGGACGATCACTGGGCGACGGTGGGCTCCAGCAATCTTGATCCGCTGAGCCTGTCACTGAATCTGGAAGCGAATCTGATTATTCATGACCGCACGTTTAACCAGACCCTGCGCGACAACCTGAACCCTATTATTGCGCAGGACTGCAAGCGGGTAGATGAATCCATGCTGCCAAAACGCACCTGGTGGAACCTGACTAAAAGCGTGTTGGCCTTCCACTTTTTACGCCACTTCCCGGCGCTGGTCGGCTGGCTTCCGGCGCATACCCCGCATCTGGCCGAGGTAGAGCCGCCCGCGCAGCCCGCTCTGGAAACTCAGGACCGTATACAAACTGAGGATGCAGGAGGGAAAACCTGATGGCAAAAAATCACCGACGCTGGCGGTTAGCGAAAAAGATCCTCACATGGTTATTTTTTATTGCGGTGATCGTGTTGCTGGTCGTTTATGCCAGCAAAGTCAACTGGCAGGAAGTGTGGACGGTAATTCGCGATTACAACCGGATCGCCCTGCTCAGCGCCGTGGGGTTGGTGATCGTCAGTTATTTACTTTACGGTTGTTATGATCTGCTCGGGCGCTACTACTGCGGTCACAAACTGGCAAAACGCCAGGTCATGCTGGTGTCGTTTATCTGTTACGCGTTTAACCTGACGTTAAGCACCTGGGTGGGCGGTATTGGAATGCGATATCGGCTCTACTCGCGTCTCGGGTTGCCGGGGGGCACAATAACGCGGATTTTTTCGCTGAGCATTACCACTAACTGGCTGGGCTATATTCTGCTGGGCGGTTTTATATTTACCTTCGGCGTCGTCGAACTGCCCGCTCACTGGTATATCGATGAAGGCACATTGCGCATTTTAGGCATAGCGCTGCTGCTGATTATTGTTGTTTATCTGTGGTTTTGCACCTTCGCTAAACATCGTCACATCACCATCAAGGGCCAAAAGCTGGTGCTCCCCTCCTGGAAATTTGCCCTCGCGCAGATGGCGATATCCGGGACTAACTGGATGGTTATGGGGGCGATTATCTGGTTGTTGCTGGGTCAGAATATTAACTATTTCTTCGTGCTTGGCGTGCTGCTGGTAAGCAGTATTGCCGGGGTTATCGTACATATTCCGGCGGGAATTGGCGTGCTGGAGGCGGTGTTTATGGCGCTGCTGGCAGGAGAGGACACGTCTCAGGGCACGATCATTGCCGCGCTGCTCGCGTATCGCGTGCTGTACTATTTTATTCCGCTACTGCTGGCGCTGGTGTGTTTTTTGCTGCTGGAGAGTCGGGCGAAAAAGCTGCGGGTAAAAAACGAGAAGGCGATGGCGAAATGATGGTGCTTATAGTGCCGGATGCGGCTTAACGCCTTATCCGGCCTACTTTTTATACCATTCGGCAACAGACAATTAACGACGATTGCCGAAAATACGCAGCAGCATCAGGAACAGGTTGATGAAGTCCAGATACAGCGTTAAGGCCCCAAGAATCGCGTATTTACGCAGATTGGAGCTGTCTCGCAGGTCGATCTGCTCACCGATATTTTTCAGCTTCTGCGTGTCATAGGCGGTCAGACCGACAAACACTATCACCCCGATATAGGTCACCGCCCACATCAGCGCTTCGCTCTTCAGCCAGAAGTTAACCAGCGAAGCCAGCACAATACCGATCAACGCCATAAACAGCATATTGCCGAAGCCGCTCAGATCGCGCTTGGTGGTGTAGCCATACAAACTCATGATCCCGAACATCCCGCCAGTGACCACGAAGGTGCTGGCGATAGACGAGTAGGTATAGACAATAAAGATGCTTGATAGCGTCAACCCGGTTAATGCCGAATAGAGCATAAACAGCGTGGTCGCCATACCCGCGCTCAGCCTTTGCACCATGCCGGACAGAACAAACACCAGCGCCAGTTGAGCGATGATCAGGCCAAAGAAGGTGATTTTGCTGGAGAAGACAAACATCATCACCGCGGGCGTATTTGCCGCATACCAGGCGATAAACGCCGTCAGCAATAGTCCGCAGGTCATCCAGCCGTACACCTGCGCCATATACGTTTGCAGGCCGGAACGGGCCTGTACAATAGAATCGGATCGTGGGAATCGGTCCATGACAATCTCCTGAATCAGTATGAGCCTACAACAATTGTACTCTACCAGCGTTTTGCTGCTAGCTTATCACTGTCGCGGGCATCAACCCAGCGCTCACCTTCCGGCGTGGCCTCGCGCTTCCAGAACGGCGCGCGGGTTTTCAGGTAATCCATAATGAACTGCCCGGCATCAAACGCGCTGCTGCGATGCGCGCTGGTCACGCCAACAAAAACGATTTCGTCACCCGGCCACAGTTCGCCAATGCGATGGATCACCGTCACCCGACCCAGCGGCCAGCGCGAACGCGCTTCGTCGACAATCTCCGCCAGCGCTTTTTCGGTCATTCCCGGATAGTGTTCCAGCGTTAACGCCTTAACGCTGTCACCGAGATTGTGATTGCGCACTTTACCGGTGAAAGTGACTACCGCGCCGTCTTCATCGCGCTCTGCCAGCCAGGGATACTCATCCCCGACGCTGAACGGTGCATGGCCAACAACAATTCGCGTTTCAGCCATTTTAGCCTCCGGTTACCGGCGGGAAGAAAGCGACTTCATCACCCGCGTTAAGAGGGTGGTCAAAACTGACCAGCGTCTGATTCACCGCCGCCAGCAGCTTGCCGTCTTCCAGCGCCAGCGCCCAGCGATCGCTTTGCGCCGCCAGATGCTTGCGCAGCGCTTCTACCGTTGCAAACTCGGCGGCAACTTCTAACGCATCGGTGTTCACCAGTTCCCGTACCTGAGCAAAGAAAAGAACCTTAATCATGTGCATCCACCTTAAAATCACCCGATTTGCCGCCGCTTTTTGCCAGCAAACGCACCGGACCAATCACCATATCCTTTTGCACCGCTTTGCACATATCGTAGATGGTCAACGCCGCCACGGAGGCTGCCGTTAACGCTTCCATTTCAACGCCGGTTTTACCGGTCAGGCGACACAGCGTTTCAATACGTACGCGATTGTGCTCCGGCTCGGCGTGCAAATTGACTTCGACCTTGCTCAACATCAGTGGGTGACACAGAGGGATAAGATCCCAGGTCCGTTTGGCAGCCTGAATACCGGCAATACGCGCCGTGGCGAAAACATCACCCTTATGGTGACTGCCGTCGATGATCATCGCCAGCGTTTCGCTACGCATGGTTACAAATGCTTCTGCACGCGCCTCGCGTACGGTTTCCGCTTTGGCGGAGACATCCACCATATGCGCTTCGCCAGCGGCGTTAATATGAGTCAGTTGCGACATACTTATTTCTTCAAATGTGGGTGGAAATTACACGGACGCGTACGGGCATCAAGCTGCGGCGCAATGATATTTTCCCAGGCAGTACGACACGCTTTGGTCGAACCCGGCATGGCAAAAATCAGCGTTTTATTGGCCACCCCGGCAATCGCGCGGGATTGCAGCGTCGCGGTGCCAATCTCTTCAAACGACAGCATACGGAATACTTCGCCAAACCCTTCGACTTCTCTGTCGAACAGCGGTTGCAGCGCTTCCGGCGCCTGGTCCCCTTCGGTTAAGCCAGTGCCACCGGTAATGAGCACCACCTGTACATCGTCACTGGCAATCCAGGCAGAAACCTGGGCGCGGATGGCGTAGCGGTTCTCTTTGACAATCGCCTTATCGACAATCTGATGACCCGCTTCTTGCGCCGAGTCACGCAGATAATGGCCGGAGGTGTCATCTTCTTCGCCGCGACGGTTGGAAACAGTAAGAATAGCAATGCGTGTCGGGATAAATTCAGCGCTTACCTGACTCATGAAAAACTCCTTTTAGCGATCAGCCGCCAATGTAAGATAAGTTTTGCGTAATACCGGTATTGTTCTGATGCAGGAAATGGGTCTGCTTTTTCTCCAGCAGCGCGGCTGAAATACGTTCTTCCAGCGCCGGTTGCTGAGCATCGTCTTCCAGCAAATCACGCAGGCTTACGCCGCCTTCACCAAATAAACACAGATGAAGCTTGCCGACAGAGGAAACGCGCAGACGATTACAGGTGGCGCAGAAGTCTTTCTCATAAGGCATGATCAGACCAATTTCGCCAACATAATCAGGATGACAGAAAACCTGAGCCGGGCCGTCGCTACGCTGTCGGATCTGGTGGATCCAGCCGCGACGCAGCAGCTCATCGCGCAGTACCTGTCCGGAAATATGGTGTTTACGGAAGAGAGAGCTGCCCTCGCCCGTTTCCATCAGTTCAATAAAACGCAGTTGGATTGGTCGAGGTTGGATCCACGCCAGGAAGGTGTCCAGTTGATGATGGTTTACGTCGCGCATCAGCACGGTGTTGACTTTCACTTTTTCAAAACCGGCATCAAAGGCGGCATCAATGCCTGCCATCACCTGCTGAAACTTGTCCTGTCCGGTAATGGCGTGAAACTGACGGGCGTCGAGGCTGTCGACGCTGACGTTGAGCGCGGTCAGTCCGGCATCGCGCCAGGCGGCGGCATCGCGCGCCAGACGATAACCATTGGTGGTTACCGCAATCTGGCGAATGGCGTCGTTTTCGCGCACGGCGGCGATAATGTCAGTGAAGTCGCGACGCAGTGAAGGTTCGCCCCCCGTCAGACGCACTTTTTCCGTTCCCAGACTGGCGAACGCACGCGTGACACGGCGAATTTCATCAACGGTTAAAAAGCCGTTATTGGTGACCCCGCCGGGCTTATAGCCATCCGGCAGGCAGTAGGTGCAACGAAAGTTACACACATCGGTAATCGACAAACGTAAGTAGTAAAACTTACGTGCGAAAGCATCGGTAAGTTGAGAGCCCATGTACACCTTTCCAAATACGGGAGACGTAGTCATTTCTTCCTGCGCCCTGGTGACAAACTTTTTCAAGTCTTGTCACGGCCAAAGCACCGTATCATTTGACCCAGGTGCAGAGGCTAGAGTGTTTATACTCATCATACTTCGAGTTGCAGATGCGTTGGCTTACGGCAACTCAAATTTTTAAGAGTACTTTGTGGTTATGCCGATACTAGCGTGTAAATGGCGCTTTTGCCATGTACACTTTCGCTGTATAAATATGTATATAGCGACATGATCGTGCAATTTCGCTACAGAATAAGCAAAAATCACAGTTTTGCATTGATATACATCATCTTGCCATCAGGTGAGTGTCGTCAGAAAGGAGTAGATCGCAGAAAAAAATTACGGCAGATGCCGACTGGATAATTGCTGAAAACACGCTATTTACGTTACTGTAGCGCCGATCAATTGATATCAGGAAAATATATGCGCACTCGCACGCTGGCAGATCTGGACCGCGTTGTCGCTCTCGGCGGAGGGCATGGATTAGGACGCGTTCTCTCCTCTCTTTCCCCATTAGGTTCCCGCCTGACGGGTATCGTCACCACCACCGATAACGGCGGGTCGACAGGTCGTATTCGTCGCTCTGAAGGAGGGATTGCCTGGGGAGACATGCGTAACTGTCTGAACCAGTTAATTACCCAACCCAGCGTTGCATCCGCTATGTTTGAGTATCGTTTTGGCGGTAATGGCGAACTTTCCGGGCATAACCTCGGAAATCTGATGTTAAAGGCGCTCGATCACCTCAGCGTGCGGCCTCTGGAAGCTATCAATTTAATTCGTAGCCTGCTGAAAGTTGACGCACATTTAATTCCGATGTCGGAGCTGCCGGTGGATCTGATGGCCATTGATGACCAGGGGCACGAAGTTTATGGCGAAGTGAATATCGATCAGCTCACCGTCCCACCTCAGGAACTGATGCTTTCGCCAAAAGTCCCGACTACACGGGAGGCCGTTGAGGCTATCGCTGAAGCGGATTTAATTTTGATAGGCCCCGGCAGTTTTTACACCAGCCTGATGCCGATTCTTTTACTCGATGAAATGTCACAGGCATTACGTCGCACACCGGCTCCGATGGTCTACATAGGCAATCTTGGGCGCGAATTAAGCCTGCCAGCAGCCAGCCTGACGCTTAGCGATAAGCTGACCATTATTGAACAGTACGTCGGGAAGAAAGTGATTGATGCGGTGGTTGTGGGGCCGAAAGTGGATGCTTCCGCCGTTACCGACCGCGTTGTGATCCAGGAAGTGTTGGAAGCCAGCGATATTCCCTACCGTCATGACCGCCAGCTATTGCATAGTGCGCTGGAGAAAGCGGTGCAGGCGCTGGGCTGAACGGATTTGCCTGATGCGCTACGCTTATCAGGCCTACAAAACGAATTGCTCCGCCATCAAACAATGCCTGATGCGCTTCGCTTATCAGGCCTACAAAACGCTCTGCTCCGGCATCCGGCCTACGTACGCAATCTACCCCGTAGGTCGGATAAGGGTTTACCCCGCATCCGACACCGCCTTACGATGCCGCAATAAACAACTCGCGCAACTGATGCAACTGGTCACGGATTGTCGCGGCCTCTTCAAACTCGAGATTCTGCGCGTGTTGCATCATCTGCCCTTCCAGCTCGTGAATCTTCTGCTGCAGCGCTTTTGGCGTCATATCCAGTTCGACAACCTCAGACTTCGCGCCTGCGCGTGACTTCCCTTTGCCTTTCGCTTTGGTCTTCGCAATATTCTGACCCAGCGCCAGAATATCGACCACTTTCTTGTTCAGCCCCTGCGGCGTAATACCGTGTTCTTCGTT
Source organism: Citrobacter freundii complex sp. 2024EL-00216 (assembly GCF_043945515.1). Taxonomy (NCBI): domain Bacteria; kingdom Pseudomonadati; phylum Pseudomonadota; class Gammaproteobacteria; order Enterobacterales; family Enterobacteriaceae; genus Citrobacter; species Citrobacter freundii complex sp. 2024EL-00216. Next base: position 212,332 of record NZ_JBIMRA010000001.1, read on the forward strand.
ATAGAGCTGCTGCTTCTCACGGCGACGTTCGGTTTCACCAATCGCTTTAGCCATAGAGGCGGTAATTTTATCGCCGTATAGAATCGCCTTACCGTTGATGTTACGCGCCGCACGACCGATGGTCTGAATAAGCGACCGTTCAGAACGCAGGAACCCTTCTTTGTCTGCGTCCAGAATCGCCACCAGGGAGACCTCAGGCATGTCCAGACCTTCACGTAACAGGTTGATACCCACCAGCACGTCAAACTCGCCCAGACGCAGGTCACGAATGATTTCCATACGTTCCACGGTATCGATGTCAGAGTGCAGATAACGCACCCGTTCACCATGCTCTTCAAGATACTCGGTGAGATCCTCCGCCATCCGTTTGGTGAGCGTGGTGACCAGCACACGTTCGTTAATCGCCGCACGGGTGCGGATCTCAGATAGCAGATCGTCAACCTGCGTCGCCACCGGGCGCACCTCAATGACCGGATCCAGCAGGCCGGTCGGTCTTACTACCTGATCGACCACATCATCGCCGGATTTCTCCAGCTCATAGTTGCCCGGCGTCGCCGAAACGTAGATGGTTTGCGGGGCCAGCGCTTCAAACTCTTCAAATTTAAGCGGACGGTTATCCAGCGCCGACGGCAGACGGAATCCGTATTCGACCAGGGTTTCTTTACGCGCCCGGTCACCGCGATACATGCCGCCAATTTGCGGGATAGTCACGTGAGATTCATCCACCACCAGCAGGCCATCGGCAGGCAGGTAATCAAACAGCGTCGGCGGCGGCTCGCCCGGACCACGCCCGGACAGATAGCGGGAATAGTTTTCAATCCCCGAGCAGTAACCCAGCTCGTTCATCATTTCCAGATCGAACTGGGTACGCTGACTTAAGCGCTGTTCTTCCAGCAGTTTGTTATTTGCCAACAGGACTTTTCGCCGCTCTGCCAGCTCAACTTTAATTTCTTCCATCGCCTGTACAATACGTTCGCGCGGCGTCACGTAGTGCGTTTTAGGATAGATGGTAAAGCGCGAAATAGTGGATTCGACCTGTCCGGTAAGCGGGTCAAACAGCGACAAACGTTCGACCTCTTCATCAAACAGTTCCACGCGCAACGCGATGTCGTCAGATTCCGCCGGGAATATGTCGATCACTTCACCGCGCACGCGGAAGGTCCCGCGCTGGAATGCCTGATCGTTACGAGTATATTGCAGCTCCGCCAGACGACGCAGGATCGCGCGCTGGTCGATAATCATCCCCACCGTCAGGTGCAGCATCATTTTCAGGTACAGATCCGGGTCACCCAGACCATAAATCGCGGAAACCGACGCCACGACGACGACATCCCGTCGCTCAAGCAACGCTTTGGTTGCTGACAGACGCATCTGCTCAATGTGTTCGTTAACCGAAGCATCCTTCTCGATGAAGGTGTCAGAACTTGGCACGTAGGCTTCCGGCTGATAATAGTCGTAGTAGGAGACGAAATACTCCACCGCGTTATCCGGGAAGAACTCTTTCATCTCACCGTACAACTGCGCGGCAAGCGTCTTATTGGGGGCCAGCACCATGGTGGGGCGCTGTAGGTCCGCAATCACGTTCGCGATGGTGAATGTTTTCCCCGACCCCGTCACCCCCAGCAACGTCTGATGCGCCAGACCATCCTCCAGACCTTCTTCCAGGCGACGTATCGCCTCAGGCTGATCGCCTGAGGGTTTAAAAGCGGAATTTAGTTTGAACGGTTTACTCATGAGCAGCTACCTGAAGCAATGGGCGGGCAGGTGTGTAATTTTACTCGCAGCAGTATATTTTGCCAGTAAAATATACTGGATGAAAAAACAGTAACGCGCCAGAATATTTCTGTTACGCCAGCAAAATGGCCGTGACTACAGGCTAAAATTTGTCCGCAGGCAAGATAAAACACCAGCAAAAATGTGTTATCCCCAAACCAATGACTTTTTTAACATTTGTCAAGCTACCCGATGAAAGTTTTGTGGCAACACATGACACTTCTGCGACAGCCATTGCATTTATCTAACACACTGTAATTTAATGACTATTATCTCAAGCCGTCTTTCGCATCAATTTAGTCGCAGGCCGCGTCTTCTCTCGCTTACCTTGTGTTTTCTAACTCTAATACACAAGGTTATCCACAGGAATAGTGGATAACTGCCTCCAGCCCGTACGGACTGTAGCCTGGCAAAAACGTCCTGATGATCTTTTCTGGTGGGATAAAAAAAAATTATCGCTATTTTTTGATATTTATCAGCTAACGAAGCGACCTGGGATGGCCGAGATCTTGCTCGCATTTTCATCATTTTCCTGCCTGCACCATCACAACGCCACCAGGCACTGACAATGTGCACACTGCGGCGCTCATCCACAACAAGCCGGATACCGCAACCCGCTCAATACGCTATTCTGCTGTATTTTCCCCTAATTCCGCTTCTGGCAAGAGATTTGCAGTTTTCTCCCGACCATCAGCCCGCGAGGCGGATATCATCATGAGGGAGAAATCTATGTTGAGTCTTCGTGCAGTGAATCACTATTACGGTAATCAACACTCGCTTTGGGATGTCGATCTCGACCTGTTGCCCGGCAAATGTACCGCCGTGCTGGGTCTTCCAGGGATGGGAAAAACCACGCTGGCCAATTGCATCATCGGCAATTTACCGATTGAGAGCGGAACCATGTTCTGGCATCAGGCTGGCGCACCACCTTGCGATCTGCTTCAGATTCCGGCGGCAAAGCGCATTGCGCTGGGTATTAACTGTGTATCGCAGGAACGGCGAATTTTTTCGCAGCTGACGGTAGAGGAAAATCTGCACATTGCGCGCCAGGCGGTTGAGGAAAGCGAAGCGATGAACAGCAGCGATATTTATCGCCTGTTTCCGCAGCTGTTTGTACTGCGTCAGGCCAAAGGGGTGGCATTGTCAGAGGAAAATCAGCACCAGCTTGCACTCGCCAGTGCGCTGGTCACTCGCCCGCGCCTGCTGATTCTCGATGAGCCGACGCGAGGAAGTGGCCAGGCGTATATCCACAAACTGGGGAATCTGATTGTGAGGCTAAGCCAGGAGCTTGGCATCGCCATTATGCTCGCGGAGCAGAGCCTGCCGTTCATTCGTCGGGTCGCCGACTGCTATTGCTTGTTACATCGTGGACGCAACGTGGCTCAAGGACAAATAACACAATTCAGCGACCCGCTAATCAACGACTGGTGGATGCCGGAGACAAAGCGCTAAGATCGATATAACGACCTGTCGATGCTCGTTCCGGCTCTTCTGCCAGCCAGGGTATTTCCCCCAGTAGCGGAGCCGCAAGCGCACGCTTTAGCGTCGCCATATATTCAGCATGACGCTTGCCAGGTGGCAGCACATCATTGGCAACCCATCCGGCGAGCGTCAGCCCGGCCTGCTGCACCGCCTGGGCGGTCAAAATGGCATGGTTGATACAACCGAGCTTAACACCAACCACCAGAATCACCGGCAGTTGTTCCGCTTTTACCCAGTCAGAAAAACTCAGCGTTGGTGAAAGTGGCGTAAACCATCCGCCTGCGCCTTCCACCAATACCCAGTCAGCTTGTTCTTCAAGCAAGCGTAAACCCGCAGACATCACTGAAGCCTGAATGGGGCGTCCTTCGTCAGCACTGATGATATGCGGTGAGGTAGGTTCGGCGAAGGTATACGGATTGATGGCCGCATAATCCACTGCCACAACGCTGTTGCGCTGTAGAGCCAGCGCATCGCTGTTTCGCAGACCTTCAGCCGTCATTTCACTGCCTGACGCCACCGGCTTATAGCCGACCGTTCGCAACCCCAGCTGTCCCGCCGCCTGAAGCAACGCACAGCTGGCGATAGTTTTACCTACTTCGGTGTCCGTCCCGGTGACAAAATACGTGTTAGTCACGTTGAATTACTCCCAAAAAAAGATGATAGGTCAGCGGATATTTCCCCTGCTGACAGGGCCAGGCGAGCTGTAACTGGCGCAACTGCGAGCGGGTCAGCACACGCTGCTCACGTCCATCATGCAAATGCGTCGCGCCAATGCCCTTTAGCGAGCGCATGGCACTCAGCGCATCGTCAAACCACAGCGTGACGGCATGAGACTGGTATTCAACGTCCCAGCCGCACAGAGCGTTTTCCAGTTGCTCCACGGGCAAAAAACGGTTGGCGTGCTCCCGATCATCAACCGCTCTCCACGCCTGACGAAGTTCCGGCATCGACCCTTGCGCCAGCGTACTAAACGCCACCGCCCCTCCAGGACGCACCACCCGGTATAGCTCGCGTAACGCGCCGCGCAGGTCGTTGCACCACTGCACGGCCAGATTGCTCCAGGCCAGGTCAAAAGTGGCAGCGGCCTGTGGAATGGCTTCGATATCCGCCAGCAGATAGTGATGGGCGACATCGTGACGCTGCGCTTGCGTAAGCATTTGCGCCGACAGATCCAGCGCACAGACCTCGCTCCCCTGCTCCCGCCAGTAACGACTCATACGCCCAGGCCCACAGCCCGCGTCCAAAACCCGTGAGAACGCCCGGCCATTGAGTTGCGCCAGTAACGCATCGGCGCTCTGACGCTGAAGCTCCGCATGTTGCTCATAGTGCGTGGCCGCGCGACCAAACGCAGCGGCAATCGCCTGCTTATTGACCTGCGCCATGCAGCACCTCCAGTAAGTTGTCGATATCCTGGACTTCATGCGCCTGGGTCAGCGTAATCCGCAGCCTGGCCGTCCCAACCGGCACCGTCGGTGGACGAATCGCCGTCACCCAGCACCCCTGTTGCCGTAACGTCTGTGCCAGTTGCAAGGCTTTATGATTGTCGCCAACGATCAGCGGTTGAATAGCGCTGTCTGAATGTGCCAGCGTCAAATCCGTAGTATTCACCCCTGCGCGAAAACGCTGGATCAGCATCGCCAGCTTTTCTCTGCGCTCATCGCCTTCGCGGCTGCGGATCACCGCCAGCGCGGCGCGCAAGGCCTGAGCCTGGGCTGGCGGCATGCTGGTGCTGTAGATCAGATGACGGGCAAACTGCAGCAGATAATCGGCCACGCTATCAGAACACAGGATCGCCGCACCGCTGACGCCGAACCCTTTGCCAAATGTCACCACCAACAGCTCAGGTTTCACCTGCTGTCGGGAGCACGAACCACGCCCTTCCTCACCGCTTACGCCAATCCCATGCGCATCATCCACCAGCAGCCACGCGCCCTGCCGTTTCGCCACCACGTGGATTTCTGCCAGCGGCGCGCTGTCGCCATCCATGCTGAACACGCCTTCGGTGATCACCAGCTGCTGCCCCGGACAGGGGGCTGTCAGCAGACGATCCAGATGTTGCGAGTCGTTATGAGTAAAGCGACGTAACACGGCAGGGCTAAGACTGGCAGCCTCCAGCAGCGAGGCATGGCTGAGCCTGTCGGCAACAATCTTGTCATCTTTTCCCATCAGTGCGGCAATGACCGCCTGATTGGCGGCAAAACCAGAGATGAACAACAGCGCCCGGGAATAGCCGAGCCACTGCGCCAGGTCTTCTTCCAGAGCCTGATGAGCAACGGAATAACCGCTGACATGGCCCGAGCCGCCGCTGCCGACGCCAAAACGCTCAGCGCCCTGCTGCCACGCGCAGATAATCTGCGGATGGTGGCTTAAGCCGAGGTAGTCGTTGCTGGAGAAATTCAGATACTGGCGACCGTCGGCCTGCAGCCAGCGCCCGGCTCCCTGCGTCACCGCATAGCGCTGACGCAGGGCATCAGCACGACGACGCGCTGTTAGCGCATCGTCAATTTTTTGCTGCCAGGTCATACGGTTGCCGCGTTGTAGTAATCGTCGGTATCCGGGGTACGCAGCGCCTGTTCCAGACGTTGTTGCTGTTCGTTATCGCCCGCCAGTACCGCCGTTTGCTGCGGGTTAAGACCCAGCTTGCGAAATAACAGCAAATCTTTATCTTCGTTCGGGTTCGGAGTGGTCAGCAGTTTGCAGCCGTAGAAAATCGAGTTGGCCCCGGCCATAAAGCACATCGCCTGGGTTTGTTCGTTCATCTGCTCGCGCCCGGCAGAAAGACGCACGTATGAGGTCGGCATCATGATACGCGCCACGGCGATAGTACGAATAAAATCAAAAGCATCTACGTCGTCGTTATCGGCAAGCGGCGTGCCCTTCACTTTCACCAGCATGTTGATCGGCACACTTTCCGGCGGCGTCGGCAGATTCGCTAATTGCAGCAGCAGACCCGCGCGGTCGGTCACCGTTTCGCCCAGCCCAACAATCCCGCCGGAGCAAACTTTAATGCCCGCCTCGCGCACTTTATCCAGCGTATCCAGGCGCTCCTGGTACGAGCGGGTGGTGATGATATTGCCGTAAAATTCCGGCGAGGTGTCGAGGTTGTGGTTGTAGTAGTCCAGACCCGCATTGGCCAGGCGCTGGGCCTGAGATTCGTCCAGCGTGCCCAGCGTCATACAGGCTTCCAGCCCCAGTTCTTTCACGCCCTGAACCATTTGTTCCAGGTACGGCATATCGCGCTCATGCGGGTTCTTCCACGCCGCGCCCATGCAAAACCGCGTTGAACCGGCCTGCTTCGCCTTACGTGCCGAGTCCAGTACCTGTTCAACCTCCATCAACCGTTCTGTTTCCAGACCGGTTTTATAGCGGGAGCTTTGCGGGCAGTATTTGCAATCTTCCGGGCAAGCACCGGTCTTAATCGACAGCAGCGTACTAACTTGTACCTGCTGCGGATCGAAATGCTGACGATGAACCTGCTGCGCTTCAAACAGCAGATCCAACAGCGGTTTTTCAAATAATTCGGTGACTTGCGACATTGTCCAGCGAGAAGAATGAGCCATATTGGTATACGTTTCGTTGTTAGTTTGGTGTAGACTCGTAAACCTAAATCTTTTTAATTTGGTTTACAAGTCGATTATGACAACGGACGATCTTGCGTTTGACCAACGCCATATCTGGCACCCATACACCTCCATGACCTCCCCGTTGCCGGTTTATCCGGTGGCGCGTGCCGAAGGTTGCGAACTGATCTTAGCCAGCGGTGAGAAGCTGATTGACGGCATGTCATCCTGGTGGGCGGCAATCCACGGTTACAATCACCCGCAGCTGAACGCCGCGATGAAAACGCAGATTGATGCCATGTCGCATGTAATGTTTGGCGGCATTACCCATGCCCCGGCCATTGCGCTGTGCCGCCAGTTGGTGGCGATGACCCCAGAGGCGCTGGAGTGCGTTTTTCTCGCAGATTCAGGGTCGGTCGCCGTAGAAGTTGCAATGAAAATGGCACTGCAATACTGGCAGGCTAAAGGCGAATCCCGCCAGCGTTTCCTGACATTTCGTAATGGTTACCATGGTGATACCTTCGGCGCGATGTCGGTCTGCGATCCTGACAACTCAATGCACAGTCTGTGGAAGGGATACCTGCCGGAGAACCTGTTTGCCCCAGCCCCACAAAGCCGCATGGGCGGCGAGTGGGACGAACTGGATATGGTGCCTTTTGCCCGTCTGATGGCCGCGCATCGCCACGAAATTGCGGCAGTGATCCTAGAGCCAATCGTACAGGGCGCTGGCGGTATGCGCATGTATCATCCCGAATGGTTAAAACGCATCCGTAAGATGTGCGACCGTGAAGGGATCCTGCTGATTGCCGATGAAATCGCCACCGGATTTGGTCGTACAGGCAAGCTTTTTGCCTGCGAGCATGCCGACATCACTCCGGACATTTTATGCCTGGGCAAAGCGTTAACCGGCGGAACAATGACCCTTTCTGCAACCCTCACCACCCGCCAGGTTGCGGAAACCATCAGCAACGGTGAAGCCGGATGCTTCATGCACGGCCCGACCTTTATGGGCAATCCGTTGGCCTGCGCCGTCGCCTCCGCCAGCCTGTCGTTAATCGAAACCGGCGAGTGGCGCGCACAAGTAGCGGCCATTGAAGCGCAACTGCGGGCAGAACTCGCCCCGGCGGTAGATTCCTGCTGGGTCGCGGACGTACGCGTGCTCGGCGCCATCGGCGTCATCGAAACCACCCATCCGGTGAATATGGCAGCGTTACAGAAGTTCTTTGTCGAACAGGGCGTGTGGATAAGACCGTTTGGCAAGCTCATCTACCTGATGCCGCCGTACATTATCCAGCCCGATCAGTTACGTCGCCTGACGCAGGCCGTGAACGAGGCTGTGCGCAATGCAACATTTTTTAGCGATTAATCAGCGGTAAGCTCTGCGGTTTCTGGCTACACTTTTTGGCTAACGAGAGGAGTCAGCATGAAACTAATCAGTAACGATTTACGCGATGGCGATAAGCTTGGGCATCGCCACGTCTTTAACGGCATGGGGTATGACGGGGATAATATTTCCCCCCACCTGGCGTGGGATGACGTACCCGCAGGAACCAAAAGCTTTGTCGTGACCTGCTTTGATCCTGATGCGCCAACCGGCTCCGGCTGGTGGCATTGGGTGGTGGTAAATCTGCCGGCTGATACCCGCGTACTCCCGCAAGGATTCGGCTCCGGGCTGGTTGCACTGCCGGATGGGGTGATTCAGACCCGTACAGATTTTGGTAAAGCCGGTTATGGCGGCGCTGCGCCGCCGAAGGGTGAAACCCACCGCTATATCTTTACGGTTCACGCCCTGGATGTGGAGCGTATTGATGTCGATGAAGGTGCCAGCGGCGCGATGGTTGGATTTAACGTCCATTTCCACTCGCTCGCCAGCGCCTCGATTACGGCGATGTTTAGCTAAGCTGTGTTGTGCCGGATGTCGGCTTCGCCTCATCCGGCCTACAAAGCAGACCGTAGGCCTGATAAGACGCGTCAGCGTCGATATCAGGCAATTTTCTACAGAAATTCAGGCAGCAATTGCAGCAACGTTCCTTGCGCTAACAGCTCGGTCGCGCACTCAATATCCGGGGCAAAAAAGCGATCCTGCGTGTAGTGTGCAACCTGCTCGCGCAGCGCCTGTCGCGCCTGCTCCAGCAACGGACTGGAGGTTAACCCTTCACGCAGGTCAATCCCCTGACACGCCGCCAGCCACTCCACGGCAATCACACCGCGCGTATTTGCTGCCATCTCCCACAGTCTGCGTCCCGCCGCCGGAGCCATAGAAACATGATCTTCCTGGTTGGCGGATGTCGGCAAGCTGTCCACGCTGTGCGGATGCGCCAGCGCTTTGTTCTCGCTCGCCAGCGCGGCGGCGGTTACCTGAGCAATCATAAAACCGGAGTTAACCCCGCCATTTTTCACCAGGAACGGCGGCAACTGCGACATATGTTTGTCCATCATCAGCGCAATGCGCCGCTCTGACAACGAGCCGATTTCCGCAATCGCCAGCGCCAGATTATCTGCCGCCATCGCCACCGGTTCAGCATGGAAATTCCCACCGGAGATCACATCGCCCTCTTCGGCAAACACCAGCGGGTTGTCGGAAACCGCGTTGGCTTCAACCAGCAGAACATCCATCACCTGGCGCATTTGTGTCAGACACGCCCCCATCACCTGTGGCTGACAGCGCAGAGAATACGGGTCCTGCACCTTTTCACAGTTATGATGCGACTGCGAAAGCGCGCTGGAGTCGGTCAACACATGACGGTATAGCGTTGCGGCATCAATCTGCCCACGCTGCCCTCGCGCGGCATGAATACGCGCGTCAAACGGACGACGGGAGCCCAGCACGGCTTCTGTGGTCAGCGCCCCGCACACCGTCGCAGACGCAAACAGTTCCTGAGCTTCAATTAACCCGCGCAGTGCAAAGGCGGTGGAAGCCTGAGTGCCGTTGAGCAGCGCCAGTCCCTCTTTCGCCTCTAGCGTGATCGGCTCCAGTCCGGCCTTTTTCAGCGCGTCGGTAGCCGGGAGCCATTCCCCCTGCCAGCGCGCTTTACCTTCGCCCAGTAGCGTCAACGACATATGTGCCAGCGGCGCCAGGTCGCCCGATGCGCCCACCGACCCTTTCGCCGGGATCAGTGGATATACCTCGGCATTCACCAGCGCAATCAGCGCTTCAATCACGCTCAAACGAATGCCGGAAAAACCGCGCGCCAGGCTGTTGATTTTCAGCACCATAATCAGGCGAACCATTGCGTCATCCAGCGCCTCGCCAACGCCTGCCGCATGGGAAAGCACCAGCGAACGCTGTAAATTCTGCAAATCTTCCGTGGCGATACGGGTCTGAGCCAACAGGCCAAAGCCGGTATTAATGCCATACGCCGTACGGCCTTCAGCGACAATATTATTGACGCAGGCGACGCTGGCGTTGATTGCATCAATCGCCCCGGCATCCAGGCTCAGTTTGACCGGCTGCTGCCAGATTTCACGTAGCTGGGTAAAACTCAGATGGCCCGGCGTGAGTGTCATGGTGTTCATATCAGCGTTTCTCCTGCGTCGCAGCAATCATTGGCAAATTCAGCCCTTCTTCAACGGCGCACTCCACCGCAATGTCATACCCGGCGTCGGCGTGGCGCATCACCCCGGTAGCCGGATCGTTATGTAATACCCGGGCGATGCGCGCCGCGGCCTCATCGGTACCATCGCAAACAATCACCATCCCGGCATGCTGAGAGAAGCCCATGCCAACCCCGCCGCCATGATGAAGCGACACCCAGGTTGCTCCGCTGGCGGTGTTAAGCAGCGCGTTCAACAGCGGCCAGTCGGATACGGCGTCTGAACCGTCGCGCATAGCTTCTGTTTCGCGGTTTGGGCTGGCAACAGAACCGGAGTCCAGATGATCACGGCCAATAACAATCGGCGCGGATACTTCACCGCAGCGCACCATTTCATTAAACGCCAGCCCCAGCTTTTGTCGCCACTCCAGGCCGACCCAGCAGATACGCGCTGGTAAGCCCTGGAAGTTGATCCGTTCACGCGCCATATCCAGCCAGTGATGAAGGTGCTTATCATCAGCCACGATCTCTTTCACTTTGGCATCTGTCTTATAAATATCCTGCGGATCGCCCGACAGCGCCACCCAACGGAACGGGCCTATACCGCGACAGAACAGGGGGCGAATATAAGCAGGTACGAAGCCGGGGAAATCAAAGGCGTTTTCCACGCCCATCTCTTTGGCCATCTGGCGAATGTTGTTGCCGTAATCAAACGTCGGCACACCCATTTTGCTAAACGCCAGCATCGCCTCAACGTGCGTTGCCATTGAACGTTTCGCCGCCTGCACCGTGCCCTGCGGATCGGACACCGCTTTTGCCTGATACTCTTCCCAACTCCAGCCGGACGGCAGATAACCATGCAGCGGATCGTGGGCGCTGGTCTGGTCGGTGACCATATCCGGGCGCACACCGCGCTTCACCAGTTCCGGCACAACGTCGGCGGCATTAGCACACAGCGCAATGGAGACGGCTTTACCCTCGCGGGTGTATTTGTCGATACGCGCCAGCGCATCGTCAAGCGATGTCGCCTGCTCGTCGACGTAACGGGTACGCAGACGGAAATCAATTCGGCTTTGCTGGCATTCAATGTTCAGCGAACACGCACCCGCAAGTGTAGCGGCTAGCGGTTGTGCTCCGCCCATGCCGCCCAGCCCGGCGGTCAGCACCCAGCGTCCGCTGAGGTTACCCTGATAATGCTGACGTCCGGCCTCAACGAAGGTTTCATAAGTCCCCTGCACGATGCCCTGGCTGCCGATGTAGATCCAGCTTCCGGCGGTCATTTGGCCGTACATCGCCAGCCCTTTGGCGTCCAGTTCGTTGAAGTGTTCCCAGGTAGCCCAATGTGGCACCAGGTTGGAGTTGGCAATCAGCACGCGCGGTGCGTTGTCGTGAGTTTTGAATACGCCTACCGGTTTACCAGACTGGACCAGCAGAGTTTCATCGGTCTCCAGTTTGGTCAGCGCATTGACGATGGCGTCATAACATTCCCAGTCCCGCGCGGCGCGGCCAATCCCACCGTATACCACCAGCTCATGCGGATTTTCCGCCACATCGGGATCCAGATTATTCATTAACATGCGCAGCGGCGCTTCGGTCAGCCAGCTTTTGGCCGTTAAGGTGGTGCCGCGTGGGGCACGAATATCCTGCTGACGATATTTGCTATGGGACATGACAGAAAACTCCTCGCGAACGTCGGATAGATAAGAAACATATACTTGTCTATACAAGTCATCGCAAGGGTGATTTTAACAATTAGGATACATTTTTATTATATTGCGTCAGCAATCACGGTTTTCATGTCCTGTATCAGGACATAAACCGTCCTTGCAGGCGATAGCGGGAACCCGGGAACAGCAAACGGGCATGAGAGACTATGGACGACGCAGACCAAGTCTTACGACGAATCAGCAGGCAGGGATCGTGTTCTTTGATATTCAGCAGCGCGCACTCTTCAGCGCTGGCACGTACCGCTTCAACAATATGTTCACCTTCCGTCAGCGGGGCTATCAGTGACAGGTATGCGTGCGGCGTGGTCTGGCTGTAATCCTGCGCCAGATACTCCGGCACAATTTCGGCATTCACACAGCGATCTTCAATCTGTACCGGCAGATCGTTCTCGTAATGAACCATGACAGAGTGAAAAATGGAGGTGCCTTCTTTGACGTTTAACACCAAAGCCTGCTGCGCGTTGGCCTGGGTTTTTTCCAGCGTCAGCACTTCGCACCGGTGCTGATGCTGACGGGCGTTGATTTCATCTGCGATGCTGCGGATTTCAAACAGTGCGGACTGGCCTTTTGGCTCGGCGACAAACGTCCCCACGCCCTGCAAACGCACCAGTAAACCTTCATCCGTTAACTCACGTAGCGCCCGGTTGATGGTCATGCGGCTGAAACCATACTGCGCCACCAGCTCTGCCTCAGAAGGAATGCGATCGTGAGGCTGCCAGATACCGCTGGCAATTTTTTCGCTGATCTCCTGTTTGACCTTTTCGTAAAAAGGAGCCGGAGCAGAACGGGATGGGAGCATGCGTGAGCCTTCCTTAAGCTGAAAATGTGAGTGGGTAGAGTTTACAGGCATTACCCGAGCCTGATAAGCGCAACGCCATCAGGTATATCAGTGCCACCAGTGGGCGATTTGCCAGCCTAATCGCGCCGCCACGCGTGCTGCTCTGCCATCATCGTCAAAGCGTGGATTAAATTCAACCATATCCACCGCCAGGAGTTTACCGCTACGACACAGAGGCTCAATCAGTCTCAGCAGCGTCGCCAAGGGTACGCCAAGCGCGGCGGGGGCCGACACGCCGGGCATTTCCCACACCGGCAGCACGTCGAGGTCGATTGTCAGATAGATGACATCCAGATTGGCAATGAACTGCGCTAACTGCGCCTGCGCCGTATCGCAATGCAGATCCTCCACCACGGTAACACCGAGCCGCTGGGCCTCATCCCAAAGCGCCTGGGTGTTTGCCGCCCGACTGACGCCGATACAGGCATAGTGAAATTCACGCTGCTGTTCATCGCAAAGCTGCGCCAACTGGCGAAATGGCGTACCGGATGTGGCTTGTTCAGCTTTGCGCAAATCGAGATGCGCATCGAAGTTGACTATCCCCACTTTCGCCTGCGGGAACGCATCCAGTACGCCAGCGCCGTGTGCAAAAGCGGTTTCATGTCCTCCGCCCAAAACAAAGGTACGCATGTTCTCCTGCTGACAGCGCTGTACCGCATTACGTAACGCCTGCTGCGCGCCCTCAAGATCGGGAGCCTGCGCCACAATATTTCCCAGATCCACCAGCCGATTGTGCCCATCGTGGCTGGCTAAATTCGCCAGCGCCTTGCGCAGCTCATCGGGTGCTCCGGCGGCGCCCGTGCGCCCCTGATTACGTTTAACGCCTTCGTCGCAGGCAAACCCGAGTAACGCTATCTGCTCGCGGTACATTTCTGGGCTAAACGTCGGGCTTTGCGTGATAGTCTGAAACAGGCGCAGCGCATTTGGCGATTCGGCGCGGTCATCACGTCCCTGCCACAGCGCAGGTGAGGCTGGTTGCCAGTTGGTCATGCTATTTGTCCTTTGAATACGCGTTGGTAGAGCGGATTGCGCCCGGGTTCATACAGGATCTCGACCGGGAGGGTTGCATCCCACACCACAAAATCGGCCACAAACCCGGCCTTCAATTGACCGTGGGTGGCATGACGCCCCAGCGCCCGGGCCGCATGACGGGTTACGCCCGCCCATGCTTCTTCCGGCGTCAGGCCAAACTGAACGCAGGCCATATTCATCGCCCAGTGCAGGCTGATAAACGGACTGGTACCGGGGTTAAAATCTGTCGCTACCGCCATCGGTACCTGATATTGACGCAGCAACGCCACCGGTGGGCGCTGCTGCTCTTTGAGGAAATAGAATGCGCCGGGCAGCAGCACACCGACCGTACCGCTTTGGCTCATCGCCGCCACGCCCGCTTCATCGAGGTATTCAATATGATCGGCGGATAGTCCGTGGTAGCTGCTTACCAACTGTGCGCCGCCAAGCAATGACAGTTGTTCGACATGGCCTTTAATCGGGATGCCCAGCGCCTGTGCAGCCTGAAACACCCGCTCGCTCTGCGCCAACGAAAAACCAACGCTTTCACAGAACAGATCGACGGTCTCAAACAGCCCTTGTTCCCACAATTGCGGCAAAATGGTCTCACACACCAGCGTAATATAGCCGTCAGGATCATCCCGGTATTCCGCTGGAGTTGCATGCGCGGCCAACAGCGTCGGGCTGATTTCAACGATACTCTCTGCCGCCAGCGCTGCCACCACGCGCAATATTTTCTCTTCTGTCGGCAAATCCAGGCCGTAGCCGGATTTTATTTCCAGCAGCGTAACACCTTCTTTGATCAGCTGTTCCATCCGCTGATGAGCTACGTGTAAGAGTTGTTCATCCGTGGCGCTGCGGGTCGCCGATACGGTGGCATTGATCCCCCCACCCTGAGCGCTTATCTGCTGGTAGGAGACACCATTTAGCCGCTGCTCCCACTCACCTGCGCGGTTTCCGCCAAAGACCAGATGCGTATGGCAATCAATCAGGCCAGGCGTAATCAGCCTGCCCTGCATATCAAGAGTATTGTCATGCGTGAGATATAACGATGATTCCGGGACGATATCGCGAATCTTGCCCTGGCGGACGATCAGCGCGTGACCATCCAACAGCCCATATGGGGTACCACGTTCAGGGTCCATAGTCGCCAGACGAACATTGCGCCAGATAACATCATCAGGGAAGAATTGCTGCATTCGACTCACCACTTGTCATAGGTTGTATAGACATTTATTTTTGATTATAGGGATGTTGTCAACCTGAAGAACCATAATTGTTATCTATTTGTGATATAAAGACTCTCCGCGCCAGACATTGCTGCGATAAAAAACAACTTTTTACCTTTTCGCCTTCCCGTTTCGCTCAACTTAGTATAAAAAAGCAGGATGAAACAAGGTAATATTTAATATAATCAATGAGATGAAAGTGTTTTAGCTTAATTAATATACTACAAAACACTGTAAAACATGACAGTTCCAGTCACTAACAATCAATTACTTACGCCGAATTAGTGACCTGAAGCAGAGCATTAGCGCAAGGCGGCATTCGTCATCTTGCGCTAATTTTTTGCCACATCCATGCCCCATCACATCTCCCACCAGAAGCACGCAAAGCCTTGCAAACCTATGCATAGTTTTGTGCATCCCGCTTTTATCTCTCTAACAAAATTCTATTGACCGATAAATTTATATGGCACGCCGTTACGCATGCCATCGGCAATATGAAAAATCAGTGGGCCGAGCTAGCGCAACCAATATGACTGCACGCGGCCCATTCCATCAAAGGTTCCTATATTGGCATCTCAGGCCAGACAGGGTTTGCTAAGTCAACCTTTGTTAGTGCATAGCGATATTTCTGCCATGCGGTCAGTTTTGGCTTATCCGCATCATCTATATATCCACCCTCCATGGCGTCTTTCAATGGACTGATAACTGAATCAGCCTCGGCGCGCAGCGCGTTAATTTTCGCCTGCACTCCGGCCTGCAACTCCTCGACTGTCGGTGGTGGAGGGGTAATCCAGGCTGGCCTCCCATTCTCGGTGCCAATCACCTTTCCCTGAGCGGGATTGAGGAAAATCGCTGCATGTTGCTCCTCGGTAACCTCAACCCCATCATCAGGCCATAATCCCAGCGATTTATATCTATCTTGTTCACTTAAGGGATAGAAGCCATTTTTTTTTGCACTCCAGATATAATCCATCGTTAATATCCTATAGCTATATAGTCAGTATTGAATCCACCTGGACCTGCCTGCCATGACTGAAATGTAGTCAATGTACGGGAAGAAAATTGAGTGCCGTTGCTCGCAGGGTTCTGAGTATCTCCGGTTGCTATATTCTGAACGTCACTCCAGGACTGTGCGACAGAATATTCCAGACTGGTAAATGCCCTCGGCAGTGTAACCAGAACGGATGTGATGCCAACTTGGTGTCCAATTCGTCCGCGCTGAATAATCAATCCTCCAGGCAGCTTCACCCACTCAGAACCACTTTCATACCCCAAATACTGGAGAATGCCATTCGCATCTTTCCCGCTCAGTGTTGTCAGAGTCGCATCTTTATCTTGTTTGTCGTTCAGACCATTTTGCAATGCGGTGGTAGTGGCTAATCTAATTACTGCATCTGTTGTGACATGCCGCATGTATGGTATTGCGGGATTGTTTGATTCAAATCCGGCAAATGATGCGTGGTCAGCTCGCAGGACGTTTTCAAGACCAAGGTATTGGAGAACCGCAGCGATATCGCTCTTCCCGATGATGTCACGGCCTACCTGAGTGAGGTCGGTCAAAGCTGCAGTATCATCCCCGTTGAAATACGGTAATTTATTCGCAACGCCCACTAACGCGGCTAACGCCGTCAATGTAGGATCCAGCGGTTGGAAGTTCCCAAGGATGTAGGACAGCGTTCCGGCCGTCATCATGTTTGCCGCAATGTCATTTGCTGACCACGCTCGTGGGACAGTTCCTTCCTGCCCACGCTGAATAGTAAAGACATCACCAGCCCGGGCAGTAACATGAACAATCTCCGTAAGAGAACCGGTTGCAGCATCAATAATCGTCAGTTTAAAAAAGCTGGTTCCTGCTACAGGGGGCGGGAAAAGCGTTCCTGTTCCAGCGTTTACAGTAAGAGATGTTGCCGTTGAGCTAATTCCAGCCGCAAGCACTGTCTGAGCATTGTTAGCGGCTAAAAGAGATAGTGCCATTTTTCCTCCGGGATTTTTGGCAATAAAAAACCCCGCCAAAGCGGGGCATATTGACTGCTACTGAATAGTAGTTTATCTTGTTTCGTTAGTAGATATTTTTTATTTTAGTAGTTCCATCGTTAATACCATATGAACTTAATTTCCAACATTCCATTGCTATATCTCTGAACTGCCCTCTTACTTCAGGGGATAGGCCTGATGCTTGGTTTACGTCATTTTCAATCTGCATGAGTGATATCCCACCTCTCTGGCCTATTCCGGCAGACTTACATAGCTCTCTTATAATTAGATCAAATTCTGATTGATGGTATTGATTCCTAGCCATTACGAGATAATAAGTGCTATTTAGCTTGTTTATCGCTTCATTAAGATTTCTTTCTTTAAGGCAAGATGGATTTTCTTCGCACTTTTTGTCATTGTATTCATCTATGGCATTAATGTAATAATGGTATACGCACTCATCATTTCTATTATTATAACACTCCAATACAAGACCATTTAAAAACGCATTATCTTCACCTACGCTCTCAATCAATTCGTTACGTATTTTGGGGAAGTTTTTTTGCATCCCATTATAAGATGGGAGCCATTTTATCAAAACATCTCTTTTTTGTTGCAAAGTATAAGCTGAGGAAAAATCACTAGATTTTTGATATGCAGTAGTTCCACATCCTGAAAGGAAAAAACAAAGAAACAAGGCCTTGGCGATAATTTTCATATTCATCCCTAAAAGTCTATAAAAGATGCCTGATTTTACACCACTCAACCAACGATAGTCACGCTCACAGGCTGATAAAACGGCATGTGGAGCAGGCCACTGTCGAAAGCCTGCTTGAAAAGCGATGCATACTCATACTCGTTGCTTTTGATGAGCACGCTTGTTTTTTGATTGTATTCCCGGCTGTTGAATGGTTGCGTATTGTAGATGGATGAGGTTGTGAGTTTCCTGAAGCCTTTGATTATCGATATGCTCGCACCGCCACCCGAGAAAAGCACTGAAATACTCCAGTGCTGATCATTGGCAATATCGACGCCGTCAACACCAGTCAGGAAGCGGAGAATGCGCCGTTTCAGCCAGGGGATTGTGAAGTAGAACCCATCGCCCTTATAGAAATTCCACGTCATAATTCGCTTAAACAGGTCATCTGAAACCACGACCTGTTCAGACTGATTAATCACAGTGCGGGAGTTGAATGGCGCACGGTTGAACATGACCGTATTAAACGGGCCAGTGACTATCTGGCGTCCACTCGACAGGACTGGTGGCTTAACGCCATAAATCCCCCTGGCTATCCACCTGAGTTGGTCTCCTGCGTTATAACCGCCCACGAATATTGGCAGATTCGCATTTTTCATCCGGTCATAAATATTTTTTGCCATCGCGTTATACGCAGTCACGGTAGCACGGATATTGTCATCATCATTGTACTGCGTGTACAGGTACGAACGGATAATATCCTCAAGCATTCTAGGCTCCGTCAACGGTTACGCCATCAGACGCGATATAAAAATAACTGAATGGATCACCACTGATGATATTCGTGTTTGGGTCAACGGGAGTAATCGCACCATTAACAGTCACGATAACATTCAGCTTCGTAATTAAACTCATATCAAGAACAGAATTAACTGACTGAAGAAACGTATCTTTTAGGCTGTTAATGTTCAGCGGTTTTCCGGCGTAAATTCCATTTATGTATTGAATAACTGGCCCAGAAATAAGCGTGGATACTGTGGCGTCAGTGAGATAGTTTGCACCTTCAGTTCCCCACTCAAACCGAACCGCTACCTGCTGCTGCAAAGGGATAACGAACGGGATAAGGTAATTATCCGGCCAGTCATTGATAGTAACCACATTATTTCTTACGTTTGGTGTTACCTCCCCACCTCCAGTCCATGGGCCAGCTGCCGTAGTGTTTATCCCAATTGAAAACGTATGTGGCGTGAGCACCGTCACGGTCAACGGAACATTATTAACGCCAGCCATCCCGTTAACGTCTTTGATGTTAATCACCTGACCTGTGGTAAGCCCATGCGTGATCCCTGTCGTAACAACGCCAGGATTGGCATTTGTTATGCCAGTAACGTCTACAGTTGTGCCTTTCAGCCTGCTGATATCCCCTGCTGCTTTAAATATGGCCCCGGCCATTTCATAAATGTCACCGCCGCCGCACATGATGACCCAGCTATTCCCGTCCTGCACCACTGATACCAGTCGCGCCTGAACGCCATCCACATCAGTCAATTTCTGTCGGATGAAGCCCGGATAACCCTGGACTGTGGACATTTGCGCTTCCCACACCCGATCACGAAACTGGTAGTTGGTTTCAGGCTCCAGACCCGGAACGCCAGCAACCGGATTGTTGCAGGTAAGAGTGATGTCCTCAGGAACGCTGGTGATTATCTTGTTGACGGTCCCGACCGGAACAGCCCATGATCCGGTAATAGTGGCGGTACACGTCGCCTGGGATGATATGCCTGACACCGGAATAATGGTGGTATCGTTCAGCGTATAAGAGTACGTCCCGTCGGAAACCATAAACCCCTGCGGAACGGGAAAACCAGGAGGTCCAGAAAACTGTACTGGAACCGTCGTTGCTCCCTGGGTCTTCTGCGGTGCGATGCCAGACTGCTGGGCCAGTAAATTGAGCATGTAGATATTGGCTTTTAGTGGGCCAACTGAGTTAATAAGGTCAACTCGCGCCTGATCGCATATCAGCAACGCGCCTACGTCCGTGCTAACGATATCCTCGATCAGTGACCCGGGTAACTCGGTTGTGATACCGGGTGCCAGTTGAACAGCTTGCGCCACAAGTTGATCGCGCAGACTTTCTGGGCTTTGCGGTACCGGACCAGCAGCTGTGTAGCTAACCGATAAATCACTCATACATTCACCGTTGCAATAATTTTCGAACCGGCGTTGGTTATCGCCGAGATGTTGTAAACAGGCGGATCATCACTGACTAACGCGATTTGCAGCGATGAGAAATAGGGGCTGAACTGCTGTTGCAGGCGGTTAACGTAATACGTTGGCAAAACCTGCTGTATTACTGACCCGTTAGCAGGGATGCCATTATTCGCAAAGAATGGCGATTCCTGCGGAGCTAACTTCAGGTTTTGTACCAGCGTTGTCAGATAAACTGAATCATTAAACCCGTTTTCATCCGTATCAACCTGCACCCATTTCCCGTCTGAATTCCTGCCGTAGCTTCTCATTCGGTGATATTCCCGTTAAATGGCGTTATCGTTGTCCCGGTGTTGCTACCGCCGTTCCCGTTTGAATGCCGATGGTTATTGCACCATGAAGTGAGGGCCTGCCAGCCGGCATGCATGATTGCCGGACTTGTACTGGCTGTGGCATCCTCCAGTTTCCCGGCCTGCCCCGTCAGACTCCACATACCGTCTGTGAGCGTGAAAACGGTCGATCCAACGGTAACTTCAAAGTGTCCCGGCGTGGCGATTGTTACGCTGTCAGGCGTGAGCAAAAAAGTAGTGTTACTGCCCGCATCGCGGATGGTGACGCCTTCGGGACCGTATATAGTTACTACCTCACCGTCCACAGGTTCCCACTCTGTATTGCTTACTGGAAGGAATACCAGCGCACTAAGGTTCGCCGGCGGCGTCAGGTCAGCAATACCACCACCCTGCCCGCTGACCCCACCAAGATAGGTATCCGCCGGGATAACAACGCCTTTGTCGCCTGGCTGCATTGGATATCGGATGTACTGAGGGCCAAACAGCGGGATGGTGACCTGAGGAAGCACATAAGGGATATCACGCAGCTCAAAGGCTACCGTTATCATGTTTCCATCCTGTCTGACCACACTCGCCGGAAGCACCTTCCCCGCCTTTTGCAGGGCATCTTCGACCTTTCTTTCAGCAAAACGATTCATGCTGCTGCCAAAATTAAGCTTTTGATCGATGCTCATTTACCACCAGCCTTAACAAATGGATATGCCTCAATAATTGTTACCCACGCATCGGCAGTTGGCTGTCGACTATTACCAATGAGACGCACCGAACTAACAACAAACTCACCTGTAAAAGCGGAATCTTCTCGATACTGAGAATATGATGACGCTCTAATTACTGGAGCGGTTTTTTTAGGCATGATTATATGGTCGCCGACCTGAATATCACTGCGCATAACACATATAAGGCTAATAGTTTTAAAGGCTACCCATGTCGGCTGTCCGATTAAATCAGTAAAATTCAACTCGGTTATACTTGTTACTTCTGAACCTTCAGGATGGTAATTGACATCATTATCCCAGACTCGAATTTGATTTCCGTTAACTATGGCTATTTCAACACCAGTGTAACCTGAGTCCTTAATCCATGAGCGAGAAAAGGCATTAAGGTCCTTTGCCAGAGAAACTATATCGCGACAAAACAGCCCTCTGTAATGATTAAGAACCAGCCGATCACTAATATTAATATTAAATGTATAACCGCCTATCAACTGGAAGCAGTTAGTTAAGGCGACAGATAATTTTTGCCCAACTTTCCAGTCAAACGTTAACGGCAGTGGTGCTGGTTTCTCATCAGGGTTTAACGTTACTGGACCAGTTACAATCACAAAATCCAACCTTAAATCCGTACCCTGCCAGTTACCAAAAACCTGATTAATCGTACCATCAAGCACCAGTCCTGGCGCTTTGAAGTTCCCAGCTAGTGGTAGACCTTGCTTCATACCGAGAAAGATTTTTATTCTTTTACCGAAAAGGTCCTGTCTGGCCTGCTGCATTTCTTTCGGTCCAATACCCCATATAGTCAGGTGCGTTTCACCCTGTGGGGTTGATTCACCAAACCTGAGAATGTCAAACTCAATCATTAATGCGCCGGGATTATAAGCTCCATTTTTGTGGCTGCTATATTGCTTCAATAACACATCAGATTTTCCGTCTTTTGACGGATCGAAAATCTGGATATCGTAATAACGCATTAACTTATTACCTCAATTTGCCCGTTCTTTTCCCGCCAGTACATAGTTGTGAATCTGAATACACCAGAGATGAGATTAATACCACCAGCGGCAGGCGATCCAACCAGGGCTGTGTTAATAATTGCATTTTCTGAATTATCAGTAATAAACAAATACCAGCGCTGAGCGGCAATATTCCATTTAATCTGGCAGTTATAAACTGCACCATCAAGAACAGGCGTAAAAGCTATACTTTGACGCTCATTACCTGAGAATGGGAAATATTGAGTTGTCATGAGCCTATTCCAAGTTTGCCAAGAAGGCCCGTTATAGCCTCTGAAACAGAACCACCAAGAGAGGTGTTGCCCAGAGCATTGACCGTGTTTGTCCATGATGGCTCGGTTACCACGTCTCCAGCGCCAATCTTATTCAGGAAGTTATTAACTGCCTTCTCCGCACCAGTTAAGGTAATCAGCGGCTGTTCGAAGTCCCACATCCACGTCCGTTGCGGTAACGCATCGTTGCCGGCGGTGACGTCCTTCACGGTGCGCAAAATGCATCGGTTATAGATAACTGACGGGGTGGCAACGATAAAGGTTCCACCGAGATTTGCGTGGGCCTGTAGCACTGACTGTAATGCGCTTATTGTTACCAGCTTGGTCATTGCGCCTGTATTTTCGTTAACAGGAGCCTCCATAACCAGAGAGACACGCAGCGGTTGCGCCAGCAAGGCATTCGCGGCCACAACCTGGTTAGCAAAAGGATAGCGGGCAATGTCATAATCTACTATCGTCGCGCCCTGCACTGGTTTCCAGTGACAGAAATACTTATCCAGGTCTGTAAGGTTTATTGCGCCCCCCAAAATACCAGTAACAAAACTGGCACTTTGGGTCAGGGCAACAATCGGCAGCATACCACCTGGGATTGCCTGAGCGATGCCTTCGCACAGGATAACCGGGGATATTTCAAACCCCAGTTTGTACATCTCGCGTGAAAATCCCATTATTATCGTGCTCCGAGTTGAGCGCTTGTTACGACCGCATTACCGCCAGTGTTGTTGTAAACAATTACCCCGTTGCCACCAGAGTTACGGCTGTTATCAATGGACTGCTGGAGAAGTTGATTCGTTCTTGCCGTGTTTCTTGCGATTTCAGAGGTTTCCGGGGAGGTTGTATAAACTGGGTTTGGCTGCGTTCCATAAATGGCCGCGTATTGCTCCTTAACGCGCCCCGGGTATTCATTATTTTCTTTGCTACCCCTGTTCTTTCCACCGTTATACCAGCGCAGCATTTCGTCGAAATCACCACCAGCTTGTCGATTAGCCCAGGCCATGACTCTTGCGCCTGCCATGATGTTATCCCGGGCGTTGAAAGGGTCTTCTCCTGGCAGAAAATTATCCGGCATAACCTGCATCAAACCCTGAGCCCGTTTTCCAGAACGGGTTACCGGACCTTCAATATTTTTATCAAATGACGACTCTGCACCCGCAACGGCTTTCAACCATTTAGCATCAAGACCTTCTTTTCTGGCGGCCTCTTCGAAATACTGGTCGTACTGGGTTGGTGCCACGCCTGATAACTTTTTGGCCCCCTTCAGCCACCCCAACACATTGGGGTCGCTCTCGCTTCCCGGTACATAATCAGGGCCGCCGTTCGGGTCTTTAACGGTCTCGTTACTGAGGATGGAGGAAGAAGCGGAAAAAAACTCTGTCGCCGTTATCTTCCCGGTTGCCAGGTCAATGATTCTTCCGATTGTTTGTCCCAGCTTTTTGAGCCCGGACATAAAATCTTCGACATCATTTTTAAAGTCGGGAGAGGCCAGGTAATCACCAAATCGCTGAATACCACCAGCGAGTCCGTCAATCCATTTACCCAACTCTGGTGAGCGCATTACGGTATCAATGGCAC
Organism: Citrobacter freundii complex sp. 2024EL-00216; assembly: GCF_043945515.1. Lineage (NCBI taxonomy): Bacteria > Pseudomonadati > Pseudomonadota > Gammaproteobacteria > Enterobacterales > Enterobacteriaceae > Citrobacter > Citrobacter freundii complex sp. 2024EL-00216. The sequence continues at coordinate 236,290 of NZ_JBIMRA010000001.1, forward strand.
CAGACAGTGCATCGGACAATTTCGTCAGCCCCGGCGTCAGCGGTCCGAGACCACGAATGAAAGTGTTTTTAATGCTCTGGCTGCTGTAGTCGAGTTGAATATTGAAGTCCTGCCACTGCCGCGCCTGCTCGTCAGTTATCTGTAATAACTGAGCGTCTCGTCTGGCGCGTTTATCCATTGCCTCGATTTCTGCGTCGCTCATGTTCTTAAAGCGATTCAGGTCATCAATGCTGAAGAAACTGGTCAGGCCGTAAGCATTAGCGCCCTGTAACGTGCCGCCGGTCTGTTTGAAAATATCACGGGCTGCGCGGATCATTTCCGGCAGTAACTGGTCCGGAGAGCGGTCGGCGTTATTAATACCCATCGCCTGGAACTTCCAGCGCTGGGATAAGTCAGCCTGGGTGTCACGAATCGCGCCCAGTGTTGCCGTCGGATTAGCAACAGCACGCTGGTAGTTAATGGCAGTGGAATCAAGCGCACCAATGGACGTGTTAAGCCCCATTGATGTAAAGCGCTGGGCGCTGGCTGTGGATGCCAGTCGATTCAGGCCAAACAACCCACCGGCACCCAGAACGCCGGTGAAGAGGCCCACAATTCCGCCCCATGACAGCAGGCTCACCGTGGCATCTTTGATGTGTCCGGCAAACTCTTTCGAGTCTTTCTTCAGCTTGCCAAAAATACCGGAAGAACCCGCTGTTTTCTTGTTCAGGTCGTCCTGGCGTTTGTTAGCGTCTTCAAGGTTACCGTTGATACGATCGAGGTTATTTACCATTGCGTTAAGCGCATCGACACCATCCGAAAACGCTTTAGCCATTCCGCCAGCCTCGGCTGAGGCTTTAGTCGTTTCACGGGCGCTGTCGTTGATGCCCTGAGCGGACGCACGCCACGCAGCCGGCAGGTCATTAAGGGCAGCCTGGTATTCATTGAACTTGTCCATAAACGACAGAAATTTTTCGTCATTTACATCAACTTCAATAATGGATTTAGCTGCCATTGAAATAGCCCCTTTCTTTTAAGGCGGAGATAATAAAGCGCTGGCGGAACTGTGAAGGGCTGGCGTATTCCTCGCCAGCCACTTCCCTGACGATATCCCTGAACCCCTCATTAGACGCCCAGTCTAGGAGGGTATAAACGACGTTACCTGCGGGGCATTCTGGGGTTGGGTAGCGGTATCCGTTTTCGACGTCAGTAAAGAATCGCGCCACTCCGTAGCGGTCGATAAGGTTAACTGACCACCGAACATATCGATCACGCTCCCCACTGTCGGCTTGATGAGTTCCGGCTTCTGAATGGCAGAGGAAACCATAAAAAAAACGATTTCACCCTCCACCTCACGAAACTCGTCAGCGGTGATGATGCCAAGCTTCATTGCTGTTTCTAACGGGGATGGTTTCCATTGCCCGTTCTCATTAAAAATCACAGTGGTTTGTCGCTGGATTTCATCAACAATATTCGGCCCGGTCTGGCCAGTGACAGCCTGCTCCTGTTTGATTTTCTTGCGAAGCATCATAGCGGCCACGCGCGCCGCTCCGAGACCGCCAACCTGCGCGATAAAGCTGGTAAACAGGCTGCCAAGCATCAGGCAATGCTCTTCGACAACCTCGTAAGGAAACGGTGACGTATGGACGTAAACCAGCGAGCCGTCATCACGGCTGACTGTGCAAACCAGATTAAGTTTTTTATCGATTTTCACGGTTAAATCCACATGTTGTCGTTAGTGACTAGGTAGCCGCTGATGGTTACCACATATCCGGCATCCATACCGTTAAACGGCATTTCGTTGAAGTTAATCAGGTAGCAGTTAAGGAGCGTGAAGTTGCCAAACGTGGTGGCGTCCGGTGTCACAACCACCTCACCCAGAGCTGTATCTGTCGCAAAACGCTGCTGGTAGCTCGCTGCCAGTCCCTGAGTTCGCAGCATGTGAACAGTCAAAGTGACCTGCTGATATGGGACTTGGCTGCCGACTGTGCCGGTCATGGTCGGAAGAATATCCGTGGCCGGGCCATCCGGGCGCATGCTGATCCCGTCTTTACCGAGATACGACGCGGTGACGTTCAGGGCCGGAACATCAGTGACAGAAACCGCGCCACGGACGCGGTTGAGGAATCCCTGTGGTACTAATGGGTTTGCCATTTTATGCCCCTACAAAATTGGTGACGTTCAGGTTAAACGTGATGGATTCGAAACCACGACGCGGCGTGATAACAGCGCTCAGGCCGTTGTATTTCCCATCCTGATAATCAGACGGATTCAGGCTGGAGTAGTTTGCAAACGGGACCGCGTTGATCACAGCGTTACCAGCGTAAGAGCCTTTTTCGTATTCAGTGTTGAAATCAGACTGAATGAGTTTTGCGCCGATAACGCGACCCAGAATAAGGCCGTAACTGATGCCGTTACGCAACGTCTTGAGCGCGCGATTTTGCAGGCGATCGATACCTTTCTGGTCGTAATAGAGTGGATTAACATTGGTGTTCGACCCGTTGATTATTTCGTTAGCCAGGTCCAGTTCAAGATTGATAGCCGCCCACGCCACCGCATACCAGTAGTTAAACGGGTTGCCGTCAAGCATATGGCCCGCCACCAGCATCTTGTTGCTGAGCCCGCCTTCAGCCGAGGAACCAATGTAATTGATGTTATTGTCCTGAAGCGTTTTCAGCAGGGTGCCATTGTTTTCAACGGAATATTCCGTTGCGCCGTACATAAAGCGGTACGCCATCGGCGGGACCATATTCGATGAGCCCGGATCATTGGACAAAGCCGACTGAAACGCCTTAGCCATTGAAAACTCAGTAGCCGGTAGTTCAGGGGCTTCCACACCCGCAAACACTGATTTATTTTTGGTTGCCACCCATGACTGGTAAGTGGCGATTGTGGTTGTGACAAAGAAATAAACCAGCGATCCTGGCGATGTGTACTGTCCGGTCAGGGTTTTGAAAGTCGCTTCAGAATCCCACTCACGCGGCACCAGGTATGAGAAGAACTTCTGATAGGTATTACCCAGGGAGATGTCATTATCAATAAACGTCGCCAGCTCTGCCACAGCTTCCGCCGCCGGTTTTTCTCCCAGTTCAAGTACATAAACAGCGCGGTTAGTTCCCTGAGCCCAGTATGACGCATTCATCTGCGTCAGCTCGATCGCCATCACTGTCTTAACCGTTCCCATCGTGGTGGAAGCGCCAGGACTGGACGCGAGCGGGTAAGTAAATGCGGTGGCGGTGGTCGCGGTGGCGGTAAACGCGCCGTTATATCCAGCCGGAACAACACCCGAAACAACCACAGGGATTTGCTGCCCGGCGGTCCATCCGTGCGGTGCTGACAACGTGACTGTTACCAGGTTGGTCGCCCATGCAATTGACGAGATAGTTTTTTCCGGTGCCTGTACCGTTGCCAGGTCTGATTTAGAGGTCAGTAATTTAGACTCTCCTGCGTTCAGCGTTGTCCCGCCCACGGAGATCATCGCGCCGCTTTTCAGCAACTGGGATGGCTTCGGCGGATTGGTTACCGACACGTTAATGTTAACAATTGCCATTTAATTATTTCTCCGGATAAATGGACGGGATTGCAGACAGGATCAGCCCACGGGATACATCACGCATCCGTTGCTGGTAATAATTGACTTTGAATTTGATGGTCTTGCGCATGGCAATGACGTTCAGCTCGTTTTGCGTAACGCGTTCATCCTGCACAACCGGGATATTCATTACGCCCATTTCTGCATCGTCGCGTAGCGTGTGCTGCTGGACGTAACGCAGAAAGTCTTCAACGGCTGCGTTACGCAGGCCGGTAACAGAAATCGTCACGTCCTCTGATACCAGCTGGTACTGGTTATCACGCTCATCGACATAAAACGATCCAGCGATCGGCGTTACGTTACTGCACCGGATTGTCGCGAAGGGTGGCGAAAGGTTCTGCGTGGAAAGCATCGCCGGGAACATCGGCATGTACTGGCTCAGCGTCAGCCATACCGGCAATGAACTCGAAACCACCACATCAGCCAGATCGATGTCATCTGCGGAGTTGATGATCTGCGATCGCATGTAGGGGAAGATCGCCTCCCCTGTGTAGTGGTAGAGGTTGGCCGGTTCGTTCAGCCCGGTGCGCCGGGAGAAGGAAAACTGAAGGCCAAAGAACTCGCCGATATACAGGACATCAGATCCGATATCGTTGAACGGGTCGATGTCCGCCTGAGCGGTAAACGTTACGACGTTCCTGTCATAGAGTTGCTCATCGTCCTGTATGGTCTCGGTCGTAAGGTGCAAATAACCTTTGACATCGACCGTATCTGGCTCGCTGCTTGGGTCGTCCGACAGAACAGAAGCCTTTACCCAGAAGACGAAACCATCGAGGGGCAGCACCTTGCGGATATACTTTGTGAACGTGACCACCTGAAAACGGCTCAGGTCATCAAGACCCTGCGTCAGCGTGGCGTTAAGCTCGGTTTTTGCAGTTTGCTGCAACTCATCCAGGGAAGGCATTTAGCACCCCGCTCACCCAGGCGCGCATCGCGGCCTGATAGGTTCCGGTATCGATGAATGACGGGCGCGGTGGCCCCTTTTTGTTCTTGAATCGCCGGGAGATACCGTCCAGCGCGCGGCGCGTAGGCACGCCCGGCAATCCGTTCATTTCGGTGTTGTCGAGGAAGGCGACAAACAGGTCATGAATCCGTGACATCGACTCTGCCAGCGGGTCTTTGGCTGGCGGCGCGCCGGCCATCATATTCTCAAGCGACGCCGCCAGATCGTTCGCCATCAGGTCAGCAATGTCGTTGCTGTACCTGTCGAAAAACGTCTGCATGATCTGGTACTTTTCCTCCAGATACTCGGCGACGTCTCCGGTCGTGGTGTTCTCGTCCTCATACGGGACGTCAATCACCCCAAGATGGAAGGTGATCATGACAGACCCCACAGACTGCCGAACTGCTGGGCAATCATCAGGTACCGTCGGCCCCATGGGTCCTGCAGCATCTGCAGGTCAGCCAGTGACAGGTCTTTGAAGAAGTCCGGCACCAGACGCTGGGCGCTGGTTGAATTGTCCCCTGCCCCCGTTATCACACCCGCTTTGAAATCGTTCAGGCCATACGTTTTCCTGAATTCAGCAAATACCGATTCGGTACCATAGTTGACCAGGAGCGATGCGCCGAGGTTATACACGGCCACGGTGTACAGATTCGGTGTGACGCACGCGATATCAGGGTTTACCCACTCAACCGCGCCGCCATACGCCAGGGTGAAAGACGGCGAGTCGTCGGGAACCTGCGCGGCGGTAACGCCCATGTCAGTTCGAACGAATTCGATGAATCCCGACAGGCTCGTTGTCATTTTTTCTTTCTCCCGGATTGCTCAGTCACGATTGTTTCGTTGACCGTCGGAGTGTCTTCGTTGTCTTCTCGGCCTTTCGCCTGCTCCGCGCTGACTTCCATCTCGCCGGAATATCCGGTACCGCTTTCACGCAGCGCGCTATCCAGAGCCGCTACAGATGCCTGGCGGCGGCCGTGGGCGCCACGGGTCAGGTGAATATCGTTATCACGGATTGCTTTTTCGATTACCGACGCTGATACAGGCTTGTTCAGGCTGTAGCACAAGCCGACAAACGCCTGGCTCTGGTCGATTTTGGTTGAGTCAACCAGACCATAAACCTGGTGGTGCTGCACCACCGCTTCAATCTCTTCAGTTGTGCCATCCAGCACCATCATCTGATCGCCGTGGTTAATCGGGATCTGAATAAGGCGGCCGGTCTCGAGCTTGCGATAGGCGAAAATCTGGCGCTGTTTGGTGGTGTTAGCGATATAGAGCTTCATTGGTTACCCTCGTAAAAAAGCCCCTGCTGAGTTTCCCCGGCAGAGGCTTAACCACTTCACTTCAAAGAATGGATCAGGCGCTGTACGCCATGGACAGGATGGTGATTGCTTCCGGACGAACTGCCCAGCCTGCGGTTGAACGCATTTCGGACAGAACATCGATGGCGCCACCAGCGATCGGCGTCGGGATTTCGCGCGGCGCGGCCATGTCGGTAAACATCAGCGCGTTCGCGGCAAGAGACGGGGTCAGCTTGGCGAATTCGTTGGTGTTCACGGTAGAGTTGACCATCGGCACTTCGACCTCAGGGATGGTGATCACCACCGCATCGGTACCGCCAGCACCAGCGCCGATCAGGGTATCGTCATACACCCAGTCAACTTGGACGTTTGCGCCTTTCAGCACTTCTTTCACCGTGCCGCCGACGGTGTCAGTACCACCACCAGGACGCTGGTAAGAAGTCAGCTGAACGATCTGCTGAATCTCCATGGCACCGAGGACGCGCTGCGGCCCCAGGATAACAACACGCTGCTGGCGACCCAGCTGCATGGTGCGGGTCAGTGCTGCCTGCACGTGGCCCAGAAGATATACCGCCATCTGCCCGTGGTCATAGGTTAGCACGGTGGTGTTGCTGTTGCTGTCAGGAGGCAGGGACTCGGTAGTCGCGCCAGCGGTGTTCAGCAGGCCTTCACCACCAGCAGGGTTCATGCCATACAGCAGAGCAGAGCGCAGTTGCTGGAAGATGCCCTGACGCATACCCAGACGCTGGGCTTCCGGCAGTGCAAAGTTCCAGTTACCGGCAGCCGCCATGTCATGGTGATCGTAGATACCACGGCAGCGGAACAGGTAGGTTGGGGTTGAAATCATCTTCGCATCCAGCGCCACGCTCGGCAGCTGGTTACCGTTACCGGACTGGCTGGAAGTGGTCTGGGTGCGAATATCCAGGCGGCGCATGTAGACGTACTGGTCGCCTACGCCTAGACGGACTTGCGGGTTACCGCTGGCGATGGTTTCAAACGCACCTGATGCCTGCTGGTAACCAATGATCATCTCCGGCGCGATGTACGACGGATTGACGATGGTGTAGCTGGGGGTAATTGCAGCCATTTAATTCAGCTCCCGATTAAAGTAAGACCAGCGCGCAGCTGTCGGTGTTATTCCAGGTCAGGAAACCAGTCGCGATGTCATAGCTGACAGTCTTGGAGTTGCCTGATTCGATGGCGAGCACTTTTACCGGCAGCGTGATGTCGGAAAGCGTAACTGCGCCGATGGTGCCCTGCGTGGTTGCAGCGCCGCCTGGTGCAGTTGCCGGTGCATAGGTGAAGGTCGTTGTGTTCACGACTGAAAGCACGACTACTGTGCCGTTGTACGCCGCAGGAGCGACGCCGCTGATTTTCACGTACTGACCAGCAGTCAGGCCATGAGCTGAAGCGGTTACCGCTGTCGCCACACCATTGGCATAGGTCACTGCTGTTGTCGCAATATCAGAACCGGCGAAACCGGCCGCCGCCGCAGTGGTGATCTGGTTGTTCACGAAGTCCCAGGCCAGAGGCGTTTTCACTGACGCGCCGGAGGTGCCAAGCGCAACAACCTGCGCAGAAGCTTTCAACGGAACGCGCATGTTGGAGCCCAGGCGGTAGTACGAAACGCTCATGCCTGATGCGTACAGCGGAACCGGTGACTGCGGAGTGGTCAGGCCGTTGTGAGCCTGATTGAAGACAGTGAAGCCTTCCAGCTCGGCAACAGACACAGCGCGACGGATGTAAGAACCGCGAGGGCTTGAACTGGTGCCAGGCAGAAGCTCAGCAACCGGCAGACCGCCCCAGAGAGGTTTGGTTTCCGTTGCCGCCACAGTACCCGCCGCCAGGTTAAAGCGGTTAGCCGGGTCATCAAGCGCCACGCCCTGAATATAACCGTCGGACTGCACACCGAAGGAGCCAAGCGCATTCGTGGTTGCCATCGGGTTAAGAGATAAGTTAGCCATGCTTGAGAGCTCCCGTTAAGCCTGGTTGTTAAAACTGGTGACCTGACGCTTGCCGGACTGGAACGGAGCCCAGGTGGCAGCAGGATCGCCTTCGAAGGTGCTGATCTGGCGACCGGTCGCATCAGCGCGTTTAATTTCGCGCAGCATGCCAGGGCCAACAGACAGGCTTGCCGATTTCTGCGCGTCGGCGTAGATCGTCTTCTCGGCCACGCTCAGCAGGGCTGAGTCAGCGATAGAGGACAGGTCGACGGTTTTGAAATCAGGAGAATGCTCCTGCAACTGGATCATCAGGCGGCGGCGATATGCCAGCGGCTTTTCACCAGACAGCGGCACCGGCGCGCGCTTACCGAAGCAGGAGAACACGCTATCGGCCTTCACCTGCGCATCGGCGACTTCGTTGCGCTCTTCATCGCTTAACTCGGTTGGGATGCGCGTTTTAAGATCGGCAATCTGCTGACGTAGTTCAGAGTCTGCTTTCTCTTTTGCCGCCTTTTCTTCTGCCGCCTCAGCATCAGCCTTCTCTTTTGCCTCGGCATCCGCTTTTTCCTTCGCGGCTTTCTCTTCCGCGTCAGCTTTGGCTTTCGCCTCTTCGGCCTCTTTTGCCTCAGCATCAGCCTTTTCTTTCTTGGCTGCTTCTTCGGCATCGGCCTTGGCCTTCAGGTCTGCTGCTTCTGCGTCAGCCTTAGCCATGCGTGCGTCAATCGCCTTATTGATTAGCGCTACGATTTTTTCCTCGTCCATCTTTTCAGCCTCGTTTGGAATGGAATCAGATTTAACACCAGTAGGGGCAAGGAGCTTGTCCCATACGCCCTGTTCACAAATTGCAACGTGGTCGAGCAATACCGGGGAACCTTCCACCAATAGAGACTGACCGTCGATTTTGATGATTGAGTCCTGCATTTCGCTGTACGTGACGGTTGGTGAGGTGCTTAACTGCCTGGTCGCCATAATTTCGGCGGCTTCGGCGTCGTACACCCGGGCAATAGCCCAGACCTCGCCATTATCAGCAACCCAACTGTTCGTCATGGTTCCGATAACACGCTTCGCAAATTCATCGCTATCGAGCTTGTTTTTCTCCGGGTGCAGCCAGATAAGCGGTACACCGGCAACCCGCTGGAGAAACTCTGGAGTGAGATAGTCGTCCGGGTTACGGAAGGCCATCTGTTGATCTGCAGAGCGCCAGGTAACCCCTGTTCCGGTCACCCGGATGGCGAACATCCACATGTTGATAAAGAATTGCGGGCTGCTTAGCGTCCCGTCAGCGATGAGCGCGGCCACCTCGGTTTCATTGAGCGCCTGCTGCGCCAGCATCTCAGCGAAGGGCTGATGAAGCGGCTTGGGCAGGTCGTCAATGTGGAACCATCCGGCGGCAAGCGATTCGTCGTTAAGCTTCGCCTCGAACCTCTCCGGCACCTCGGCGCGAAACGTCAGATAATCGCCGTATACGCTGTGTGGAGTCAGCGGGCCATCGTACTGATAGCCCACCTCTTCCAGCACCTCGCGGCGCGCGGCATCAATAGCCAGCTCGCCCGGCTCTACCGTTCCGCCAGGCTGGCACCACGTGCCATCATCCGAGCGCTGGATCAGGAAGACGAACTTACCCTGACGGAACATTATCCCGCTGCCCAAAATAGCCACGTTTTAATGCTCCTATGCTTATTTCATAGACGCCATGAACTTCTGCCCCTTCTGGGTCAGCATGTGTTCAGGAATACTCCGGAGGTTGTAGAGATAGGTTACGTAACACCGGCAAAAAACCTCTTCACCGGGCTGCGTAATTTCATCGAGATAACCGGAAGGCCCCACCTTCACGTAACCGTTTTTTTGTGCCCAGTTACCGCGGATGAGATAGACCACCTTATCGCGCTCTTTGTGATCTTCCCGGTAGTCATAACCTGCCTGCCGCCAGTGACTATGCCACTCTGCAGCTATGGCGTTATTACTGGCAGCTATGATGTTGTCGATATTTGCAATGAGTTTATGGTTCTGATCAATCATCACCCGACGCGCTTCAAAATCAATTTGCAAGGCGCTTTTCTGAATGTGATCACAGTTGTAATTAACCCCGCTTTTGGAGGATGGAGATAGTCCACCTCCAACGTAATCCTGCACAGGGATGCTGGTAGCCCACCCGCTAAATCTCTGGACTGTTTTGTTTATCGCGCCTGTACGATTTAACTTAATTAAGTCGGCGCTAGCCAAGATTCGTCTATCAAGCTCGCTTCTTAACTTCGGCTCCATGTAATTCAGAGTAAATCGAGACAAGCCTGGATGCCGATCCAGCGCCTTAGCCCTGTTTATCTGCATTTCATAGGTTGATCGAAGCTTATCTGACACCCTTGATATGTAGTCATCATGGGTTTCGCTTTCCGCCGCCTGGCGAATAATTCCCTGCCATCGCTCCAGCTCCTCTCTCGAGGTATAGCCATTGCGCAAGAAGAATTTAACCGCCTCCCTTACTGTTCTGGAAAATTTGCTCATAGCATCATCCCGCCGCCAGGCTCTTCAGCTTTCGGCGGCTCAGGCGGTGGGTTTTCCTTCAGAGAGTCGTAATCGAGGTTAAGCCGCTGAGGGAATAGGTTCTCGTTGGCATTGGCGTTTTCACACGCCCACTCGATAAGCGTCGCCCGGTTTTCAGGGTCCGCCGTGAGTTGCGGCAGCACCACTTCCAGCATACTGACGATCGCCTTAAAGCGCGTTTCGTCGACCTTCACCTTCTCGCTTTCCGGCTCTTTCAGGGAGGACGGCCAGCGATATTCAAAGTTATTAATCCACGTCGAGAAATAGAGGCTGTAGGTGTTTTTCAGCTCCGGGAAGTCAGCACGCAGCGACTGGAAGAATTCAATGCTCCAGGCGCGGTACTGGCACACGCGGATGAAGAACGCATAAAGCGGGTCCAGCCACTCGCGGATGTTGTCGATGTACACCGCTACAGCGCGTGCATCTTCAGTGCCTTCACCGAAGCCCTGGGCGAACGTCTCGGAGTTGAGGATGATTGCCGGCATGTCAGCGGCGGCGGCCACGTTCTCGAGAATGTGCTTACGCGCAGAGTCGAGAGGCTTTTCCAGGTTGCTCAGGTCGATTGACTCAATTCCATCTTGCGGGCCAATCTGCAGAACTTCTCCTGTTTTCCCTCGCTTCAACATCATGCGCTTCATTCCGCCAAGCGCCTGCATGACTTTGTTAACGACCGCGCCAGCACCCGCGATTTTCGTCACCAGCAGGCCGCCTTTCACCGCAACCATATCGTCTGTGCGCATGGTCTGGATGAAAGACTTCAGCGGGTAGAGCGCGCGCTGGTACACGCTGCGCCCCGTGAAGCCGAACGCCGCCGGGTTGTATGCGAGGTAAATCGGGTCCTCGTTCTGCACGACGACACAGCGAGATTTGTGATACGGCTTGCCCGCCACCCGGATTCCGTCGACTTTCTGGAAGTCCTGGGCGTTCGGATCCTGATTCAGCACGATGCTGCCCGCTGTGTTCAGCGGGTCAAGGATGTTAAAGCTGACGTTGTGCTTGTACAGCGTGCGGTAGTCCAGCGATTCATTCGGCTCCTGGTTATCCACCAGCATTGCGATCGCCGATACGCCGTAAATTCGGGCGATGCGCGCGGCGTTGGCGATGTGCTGGTTAGCACCCATCGCTTTCCACTCGCGCTCGAACGCGTCGCGCAGGCGCTGCTCAAACCCATACGACTGGGCAACATGCACGGTGCGCGGCTCATTCATCGCCATTTTAATCGGGCGATCCACCATCTTGCCGCCCAACGGGTGGTAGAGGTAAACCGTTTTGCAGGTCTGATAGCCAGCCGTAGAGCCGGGCTGGATGTCGTCACTGTCCAGCAATGCCATCAACTCTGAGTGAGAGCAGCTGCCGATTTCGAAATCGTCTTCGTTCATTGGTTCTCTCGTCAGATTGCGTCGCCGCTGCCGAAGGCGATGATCAGCCCGTAGGTGTAATCATCGAGCAGGTCATCGGCGCGCTTATGCGCTTTCTTGTCGGCAAGGTGGAATCGGGATACCTGCTTGTGCAGATGGTTTGCTGTTTCGCCCTTGAAGACGGCTGTCTTCTCGTAAGCGTGTCTGGATATTTTCGCCAGGCCGCGGTAGTGGTAACCGGAGGCCATAATGGCGCGCTCGTCCTTGCCTTTGCTGGTCAGGGCGGACTCAATTTTGTTGACCGGCCATCCCAGGCTTTCACCTTTCTGCAGGAGGATGCTGCCCATGCTGGCGTCCTCGATGAACACGCCCAGACTGCCGTTGATGGCAACACACTGGCCGGAAAGCTCGTTGAGGCGGTCAAATACCGACGGCATCCACGTCTCCAGCAGCGCGCCGTCAATCTGCACCACATCCCAGTCGAGAATGGTGAGGCGCTGAATGCCGGGCCGGGTGTCGACGGCGTAATACACCACAGCCGTACCGTCATGTTCTGAACCACCCTTGACGGCGGTATCCATGACAGCAAAGACGGCCTGGCACATTTCAGGGTAATCGACAGGCTGATCCTGATTCTCACCCTCGAACCATTTGCGGACGTCGAACAGCGAAGCGGCAGACCAGTCGACGAACTCGGCCAGAAACTCCTGGCGGAACACGCGCGGGTCGTTGTTGGCCCTCTCCTTCTCCAGTTCTTCCGGCGGAACGAACGGGTTGGAGGATGTCGGCGCGTGATGCTCGATGAATCCGAGATTCTTGTCGTGGCAGATGGCATAGAAGAAGTTCTCTTCGTCCACCCCGTCCGGCGTTGAAAAGACGTAGGCGCGGCCTTTCGTCGTCAGCAACGTTGGCTTAATCGACTTCGGCCAGATCTCCCTCAGCATCTCTGGCGACTTGGTAAATGCCGCCTCGTCTATCAGGATGATTTCGTACTCACGGCCACGGCCAGCCAGTTTGTTGTCGTTGGTGACCCAGAAGTCGATCTTCCCGCCGTTCTTCAACAGCAGGCGCTTCTCCTGGCGGCTGAAGCTCTTCTTCAGCGGCAGCAGGATTTCTTCGAGCTTGTCGTAGATCTCCTGATACTGGCGATACTCAGCGGTGAAGATACCGACGCGGCCGCCGAGTTCAATGTCCATGCCCGGGCGCTTAAACGGCGCAGTGGCATAGGTCACGGCGGCGCTGGACAGCATGAATGTCTTACCCCAGCGTCGGCCACACCGGACAGCATGCAGCTGACCTTCCCAGGAATCGGACCAGACCTTTAACTGCCCGTCATGCAGCGTCGGGAGGCAAATGTCGGCCATATCATCTTCCAGGTATCGGCAGGGTATTGTGTACGACGATCGCGTTGTCGCTGTCGCCGTCCTTCATGATGTCGATTTCCATTTCCACTTTCTCAGTGGCGCGTTCGCGGTAGGCAGCATCGACCCGTAGTTTCTCTATCGAGCCTTTGGTGTACTCCAGCGACTCGATGCGCTGCGTGTTCCGGTGCATAGCCTTTTCAGCAGAGGAAATCAGCGAGTGGAGGTCCTTCGCTTTGTCATCATCGGCCAGCTCCAGCTCAGCCTGCCAGCGACCAATGTTCTCCGCCGCCGTCAGGTTCGCCGCGCGCAGCCAGAACAGCTCATCGTCGAGCGTGAGCAACTTTGCGTCTTCGGTGATTGCGTCAGAGAGCAGCATCCTGCGACCGTAGCCGCCGTGCTTAAGGGCATTCTGGTTGCCAGGCCGGAAGGCGTTTGTCGGCGGTGCGGTGCGTGACCCGCGTATCGGTTTCGCGTCTCGGGAATTTTTGGTGCTGCCTGTTTCACGGTCGGATTTTTTCACCTTCCCGGATTTATTGGCCTCGCTCTTTCCCTTTTGCGAATTCGCATTTTTTTTCGCAGCTTCTTTCTGCGATTTCGCACCATACGACGTTACTTTGATGTAGCGTTTCGCAGATGCGTAATTCAGTCCCTGAGCCTGGCACCAGTCTTTAGGGGAAATACCTGTTTTGGCATGCTCGGCGAGGAACTGGTCTTGCAGTGCTCCCCAGTCCGGTTTTGCCATAATACTTACCTCACGTTGACATTATCGAAGCCCCTCAGTAAAGGGCTCCTGTAATGCCGCGATCAGCCAATAAGTAATTCCGGCTGCGTTACCTGCATGATGTGCTCATGCTCGAGCTCCAGGACGCGCTTCTCTTTCTTCCGCTCGTTCATCAACCGGCTTCCGATCGTGCCTTTCAGCTTTGAGCGCGTTTCTTTGATGGCGTAGCGGTGCTGCATTTCTTCACCCATGGCCATGCGCCGGTTTAACTGCTCGGCCATCCAGTTAAAGGCATTGATGTAACACTCCTTTACTGCGGCAGCTGTTTTGCCCGTGAATCCCATCACGAGCATCATGCATCCGTCGCGGGTGATGTTATACATAGGCTGAACATCGCCATTTTTATCAATGAAATCAATGGGCGCAAAATTGCGCTGGGTGAAGTCATCGGAGCATTTCAGGTTACGAATGGCACGCAAAACGTCTTTGTGTCGTTTACCAAAATAGTTAGCCACTTTTAACGATGTGGTGATTATCTTGTTGTCGAGTGTCGTAACCATTTCGCGGAAGTCGAAGGCAGGAATAACTGACGGATTATTCATAGCGTCTTTACCTTTTAGAAAGTGAGCCTGTCTCACAGAAAAGCCGCCCGAGAGAGGTCGCCACCTATAACGGCTGTTCTCAGGCTCGCTTACTGAAAGGCTCTCGTTGATGTGCGCGTGAGATGCGCGGGCATAAAAAAGCCCGACCGAAGTCAGGCTCTGTTTGTTTATTGGGGTGACGAATCACTTCAGGCACTGCTCGCGCACATATTCCTGCAGGCCGGTCAGTTGCTTTGTGACGGTGGCGATTCGCTCTCTGAGGGTGAAATAATCCCGTCGAGCGGCTCCAGTAAGTTCGGGCTCGGCAAGAGCATCCATGCCGGAGGCGGTGGCGGCTTGATGCACTCCAGTGCAGGTTGCGGCGACACGCAGCCGTTTAGCGCCAGAATCGACATCCCGACGCAGATCGCTAATGGTGTTTTGCGCATCAGCTAGCTCCTTCGTGTATTTGGCATCCAGCGCAGCGACATCTCGCTGGCGTACCTGCATATCTTTGATGGTGGCGTTAGCCAGGCTGAGATTCTTGGTGGCTTTGTCACGCTGGTCTTTGTAGGTGATGGCGTTATCGCGGTAGTGATTAGCCGCCCAGCCAAGCGACACGATGACGCAGACGACAACGGCAATGATGATTGCAGTTACTCGACTCATGACTTTGGCTCGTTTACCGTACCGCCAGCCTCTTTGAATTTGGCGATGAGGCTATCAGCCTTATGCTCAAACTGACCGTAACCAGCGCCGGGGAGTGATGCCCAGATATTGCTGCAGCGATCGATAGCCTGACGGATGTCGCCAGAGTCGATTAACTCCAGCGCGCGGCGTTCTTTAATCTGCTGCAATGCCACTGCGTCCTGGCTTTTGGGGGAGAAATCTTTCAGACCAAGCTGCTTGCGGTAGGCATCCCACCAACGAGACAGCAACTGATATCGACCGGCTGCCGTAGATTTAAGTTTCGGATTCAGTGTTACTAACTTGCGCGGGTGATCTGAATAATCAGTGAACAGCGAGCCACCGACAATCACATCGTATCCGTGGTTTTTTGTTGGCTGCTCTGGCTTATCCGTACCTTCTGACCAGGCAAGCATATCGAGGAACGCTTTTCGCTGGTTATTGCTTATCTGCATTGCCACCTCCGAAACGATTTCCAACATATCCAGACAGGAAGGTGCTGAGCTTCTTCACACCGACGAACCCGATAAATCCACCGATGCCAACAGTGAGTGCTTTCGGCACATCGAAGTAATCGAGAGCGGAATATGTGGTTAGCGCCAGTGCGCCACACATTAATCCTTCAAAGAACGTTTCTTTCCAGCTGCTGCCAGAATAAGCCATTCGCAGGACAGCCATCACGATAGCCATAATGACGCCACCGATAGGAACGTCACCGCGCCACCAGGACGCCAGAATTTCGCTGATGTCTGCCCATCCATGTGGAGTGTTAGGCATCTTCATAGTCTCTCTCCTCGCAAGTGAAGCGGGAGCTGTGTGTTTGTAGAGAAGCGCCTCACCCATTGCGTTCAAGGAGTAAGTGGTTAGCTGTATGGATGGGCGCGAATAAAAAAGCCCACGCGAAGTGGGCAAGATGAGGGTGGTGCGTTGAGCTTTCGCTCTTATGGTCCTGGTAGGTATTTGGCGTGTGGTGACGGGTGCTGTTTTTTCCCGCATGTAAATGAACTACCCGTCGTCGCCATGGTGAGCCTTTACCTCACCATCTAGCTGATAAGTTAGCGCATCAGCCTGCGCATTCACCACAACGATAATTGCACTGCGCCTGTTTCGGTTAGCGTAACGGGATTAACCGGTCACCCCAATGCAATTACCTGTTGTGCAGATACAAAAAAACCCCGAGCTATCAACTCAGGGCCATCGAATGAATGCACTACTCCATCATTGAGTTTAGATTAAACAGAAATCGCCACTTTGTAAAGTGTAATTTTCTAGATAAGTCCTATTTCATAGAAAATATTCACTACCGTGTGACTTTGTTCAACATCTGGTTTGCGTACTCTTCCTGCTTGATGCACTCGCCTACCAGACTTTCAAAGAAATCCTTGTAAGACCTGCGCCACGTGGTTTCAGGTATATCCATCACCGTTACGCAGATGTATTTACGGACGCTATCAGGTAGCAATCTGGCATAACCACGCCCATTGCAGCGTGAACAGGTTTTATATGCAGGAACGCCACTTTGTAGAATAGTTTTCTCTTTATCTAATACTGTTCCTTTGCCATTGCACTGGCATGCGTTGGTCAGAACTCCCTTCCCTTTGCATTTGTGGCAAAGCACCTTAACCGTCTCTCTTTTTTCGCTAAGGTGCGGGCGTCCTATGTGTTTCATTGTCATCACTTCAGCTTCGACAAACTTATTTCCATGGCAGCAGTCGCACGTTCTGGTGCTGGCGGCGCTCCGGGAGTAATCAGCAAAGGCGAAAGTTGCAAGAACTTTCATTACCTTTGGCTTAACATCACTCTCAAGCTTGCGTAAGGCGGCAACCTTATCGCAGTGCTCAATTGCATATTTGGTCAGCAGATCAATCGCTCGCTCACGATCGTAATCGCTGATATCCATCTTGCCGAGGAATGCACTGAACCCGAGAGCGGCTCGGCTCTGTGTCATTCCTATCGCCGCCATGATGTCAGTGCCGGTTAATGAGTCAGATGCTGTTGCGCGTGGAGCATCGCTAATCATCGTTGACTTCGCGAAGTGGTATTTCACTGTGTTTTCAAGATTCACGCTGCGGCCCTCTCCGGCTGTTTGGTTTTGGTCTGCTGACTGTGCTTTGCTACTGGCGGCTGTTTGGCGCGCATGACGCTTTCGGCCTGGTATCGGGCTATCTGGTCACGGGTCATGCTGCCTCCCCCATACGCAAAGTGATGTTCTGCTGATACCAGTCAGGCGCTGTGAACTCGATACGCCCTAACACGCCAGTAATTCGCAATTGCTTGAGTCGCACTAACTCCTGCTTGTAGTGCTGATACAGTTCTTCCTTCTGCCATGGCTTAATCTTCATCGGATGCAGCGCGGCGCGGGATACCTGCTCGATGGTCATCACGCCATATTCGTATTCGGCGTGACGGGCAAACTGGATCGGCTCTTCACCCAATCGACGATGACAACCTACGCAGTGGGCCAGCGCGTTAAACGGGTGCCAGCGAGTAGCTGTGTGGCGGCGTCCGTTAATGTGTGAACAATGCAGCGATGCACGGTTGCTGCTGAAATCACGACCACAACTTTCACAGCACCAGTTAGCGCGTTCGCGAACCAGCTCAGAAAAAATGGTGTCGTATTTGTCTCTTTTGAGTGCCATATGCTTTCCTTACTGGTCTTGTTGTTCGCGGAGTTGCTGGAATTCGCAGTTACTTGGGATAGTCAGCGCCAGACCAAACTGAGCGCACCACGCCTCGACTTTGCACAGAAAGATGTGCATCTCTCCGGTATCGAGTTGAGACGTGTGGCGAGGTTCCCAGGTGGTTTCTTTGGCACCGGTGATGAAATCGGTGTAGGTGACTTCCTCGCAGCCGAGGTAAGTCTTTTTGAGGTTGCGCTTGACCCATTCAGGGGTTGCGTCTGTGCGTCCGGATTTAACCAGGTATTCGCTGATTTCTCCCAGCCACAAATGAAGAAGTGAGTTCTGCGACAGGCTACGCTTCTCTCTCCATGGCTTTAACTGGAGGCGATAGCATTGTCCGTCATTGAGATATGGTTGCAGGTGCTGACCGATGGCGGCGAAGTTGCCAGCATGCAGCTTGATACCCTGCTCTGGGATATTCATACGCCACCTCCGAGAGGTAACGCAGAATGCAGAAAACCCTCAGCATTAGATAACACTGACGGCATAAGATAGGTCGTACTCTTTGTGTTTCGCATCTAATTTCCCAATCAGATGCAGAGGTCACAGCCGGGTGCTCAATCCGACTGCGACATAATTATAACACTAATTTTGAGAGTGGGTAATGTTGCTTGACGTTGCAGAAGATTGGAATTCAGTTATGCGATTAACCAAAGCATTCATCTCATTACTCATCAATTTACGCAGTATCCTATCCCTACGAAATACGCATAGCCTAGGCATGTTTTGCCGCTTTTCTCGAACTGGAAGTGATGATGAGAGCCAGTAACGATTCATCAGCGCACGACCTTGTTCCATGTCAGACCCAGTTAACTCCTGAATGGTGCTAAATTTAGCCATCAATTATCCCCTTCTGACAGTTTTTGCATAGCTCCGGCGTAACGCTGCATTCCATGTTCAAGCGCGGACTTCACATCTTGCTGCGGTGCTGCTGGCAGTTCCATCCAGTGAGTTACGCGCCCGCCATTATCACTTTCAACCCACCACCGCTCACCATTCCATGAGCAGTTCCACTGATAGTGGCTTTTACCAAGGTAATTCTGTTCTTCGACATAGCACCAATAACGACCTTCAGCTTCCGGCATCCGCTCGCTTACCGGAATCCATGCACCCGGAGCTACTGGAGACTTGCCATCCTGAACGGTAGGCATATCCGGACCTTTGCGAATCGCCCTAGCAAGCTCGATTGGGTCGTCGTACAACCAGTCACCTGTTTGCGGATGATTAGCCTCTGCCAATTGTGCAGCCCACTCCAGTCCGTCTTTGTGTCCTTGCAGATAGTCCAGCGGTAACTCATCACTATTACTTGCAGGTTCTGCCTGAAGCATGGCGGCGCTGCGGTTTACTACCTCGATTAACGCCTCTTCGGCATTACCCAGGCAATCAGCGATGCCACGGCGATCGCCGTCGAAGTCATTCAGGTCGAGGCGTATACGAGCCACTTTCTGCAATGCGTCCAGCACATCATCCGGCACTACCGGCGACGGGGGTGTGGCGTAGAGAGGGGCGATATTTCTTTCAAGGTCGGTTATTACGCTCCAGACTGGAATGGATTCAACCCCACGCTTAGCCATATCGCGATAACTGTCCGCGTAGGCCAGCACGGGGTTTCGTTGTGGATCAGCATCAAACGCAGAAATCGAACCATCAATCACCTTCACAGCATCAGCCATTGCGTAGCCGAGATTACCGCCGTCGCTTTGTGCTGCTGCTTTGCTGAGTATTTCGCGTATCTGGTGCAGGCGATCGAGTGATACAGGACCGTGCGCAGGGTGGTTAGTTGTCATGGGTTAGTCCTCACGGTTCTAAACAATACTGATTGCTGAAAGCCGGTAAGAAACCATAGCCCATCGACTCGCTGGCTCATCTCGTACCAGTCTTCCGGGTTAAGGTCGGACACGAGGTTGTCACCACAAATACAAATATCAGGTCCGCGTTTCCCGGAATCATAAATATCACCTGGTGAGAACCACTCAGGATTATTGGAATGAACACACTCCATTTTGATTACGTCAGCCATCTCACTCCCCCTTCACGCCAATGCCAGCGGCGCGGATGCATTCTTGTAGGTATTTGACGTGGTTTAGCCAGTAACCTCCGGCATCATTCCAGCCGTTACAGTATTGAGTCGCACTTGCACATGGATTTCCTGAGAAGTCATACGGCAAATACTGCGGAACCGGTCTTCCCCACGCATCCAGCGAGTTAGGGATAACCGCATCCTTCGATGTATCAACATGGCATGACGTTGACTTAATTTTTTCCAGAAGATTTTTGCATTCGTTTAACTCACTCACTTCAGACGCCAGCTCCCTGCACTTGCTCTCGGCGTTAGCGAGTTGTACTGAAAGGTCTGTGAGTTTTTGTTCAAGATTGTGAATAGTCGCGTCTGCTGCACGGAACTCGCGACGTGACTCTTCAAGTTGACGCTCTAATTCTTCGTATGTCGGTTTCATAATCCTACCCTCATAAAAAAGACCCGCATTTGCGAGCCTGTTAATCGATGTTTTTGCGTATTGCATAAAAAAGGCCGACTATCACGGCCACGCTTGCAGATAGCTCTGCTATGTAGGCTTCAGTCATGCTCGCTTAACTCCGAATGTCTTAACCAGTGCCGACTCCGTGCGACCTACACAGGCGCGGATACGGGCTATCTCTGTCTCTGGAAACATGCTGGATGCCATCTGCTCCAGTGCGCCTTTAAGTGGCTTGCTATCAACCTTTTCGATACGTGCCAGAGCAAATGCCTTGAGTGACTGCTTGATGCTTCGACCGTCTACGCGGGCACAGGCGCGGCATAGTTCTGCGTGGAGGATGGTTTCAGGGAATTCCGGGTATTGAGTTTCGATAATCTGGCGAGTGTTAAGCGTTTCTTTATTGGTCATTTCCAGCACCTTTCATCGTTGCGCCCTTCCCATCGAAGCCATACGCAATCGTAAATAAACGGGATGAACGCTTCGAAAAAATCACTCCACTGTGATTTTCGAAACCCGGTCACTTCATCAACCATGCGCTCAAGTGGATGCTGGCGCTCGGCTGGTCTTTTTACTCCTGAAAGTCGCTCGAACTGTTCAATCAACTCCTCTTCCTCAAGGCAGCGATCGAGAACGGTTACAAACCTAGGGTTATTGATAAACTCAAGAATGATTTGTGATGGTATTTTGTTCACACATCTGCTCCTTTGGCATAACGCTTTCCAGTTGAAGGCTTGCTGGTTGAAATCATGCGGGCTTCATCCTGATCACATGGCATGAAGTGACCGTTAACGAATCGCTGATACACAGTGCCAAGAGAGCCAAAACGGTTTTTGGTAACGATGATTTCCGCAAACTTCGCCGCGGGGCTATGCTCGTCGTATACCGCTTCCCGATAGAGCATGATGATGCAGTCTGCGTCCTGCTCTACACTTCCAGAGTCGCGCAAATCTGCGTTAACCGGGCGCTTGTTAGGCCGTTTCTCAACTTCGCGGGATAACTGGCTGAGAGAAATAACTGGCGTCTTCAGGTCTTTAGCCATCGCCTTCAGGCTGCCGGAGATGTGCGCTATAGCCAGGTCATTTCGCTCTGCTTTTGGCTTCTCGATAAGGCCAAGGTAGTCAACCATGATGAGTGATAGCGCCGGTTTCTCCTGCTTGTGTCGTTCGGCGATGCTGCGGATTTCTTCGACTGTAAGTTTGGATGCGTCAACCATCCAGACATCCAGGTCTTTCAGGTGACATATTGCGTTGTAGACCCTTGCCCACCCTTCGTCGTCCATGTTTGCCGGGTTGCGCAGAACGCTGACAGACATGTTTTCGCGTCCGGCAATGCTTCGCTCGGCGATCTGCAGGTTGCTCATCTCCATGCTGAAAATAAGCACCCCGCGCAAGGTGTCAGTTCCCGGCAACGGTCTACTCGCTACACCTTCGGCAATCTTCAGCGATATTTCCGTTTTACCCATACCAGGACGGGCAGCGATAATCACCAAATCCTCGGCGTTCATTCCGCCGGTAATCGCATCCAGTTCGTCGATACCGGTTTTCATGGTGTCTGACTCTTCACCGTTTTTAAGCCTGTTCTCCAGCGTTTCGGCATAGTCATTCAGGACTTCACCTAAACGAACGGGCTTAACCTCGCCTTTTGGCTTCCTGATGGTGCTCAGGCGACGCATTAACTCGTCCATTGCTGATGCTGCGCCGTCCAGCGTTCCGTTGCTCACATCGCCGCGTAGCTCGTCTATGGCATGCAGGAACAATCGGCGCTGATGTTGGTCTGCCAGCATATCTGCGTAACCAGTCAGGTTTGCAGCGCTAGGGCATGCTCTGGCAGTCATCATCACATCGGTAGCATGCTGATCACCGCATTCCTCAGCGACCATCAGAGCGTCAATCAGTTTGCGATTTCTTGCCTGTTTGCGGATCACCTCAAAGGCTTTCCGGTAGAGTGGGGTGGTGAACGCTTCAGCATCAATCCGGGAGAGAACGTCAGTTGCCGCCGGGGTAAGTCCGCCGAGAAGTAATCCGCCAATCACACTGGCCTCGATATCCTGTCTCATAGTGTTCCCTCACGAATAGCCACCAGAACTTTCGGACGTAGCAGGTAATCAAAATTTGCCACCCAGTCGCGATCGTTATCACCGAAATGGAATGGTCTTGCAGCTGCCATGAACGCTTTCACGTAGGCGCGGAATCCGTCGATGTTCTTGGTAGCGAGAGAGTTAACCAGTTTACGTATTTTGCGCTGGCGTTCTTCGTTGGCCTCGACAGCGTGAGGCAGTCGATCGCCGACAATCTCGTTGTAGGTGGAGAGATACTCGTCGTAATCGAACTTCACTGGTTTTCGCTTTTCAGGTTTAACCAGTTCGCGGTCATCGCCAGATGACTGTGTGTTTTCTTTTCTTTCTTTCTTTTGAATAGTTTCTTTTGTGTTTAGCTGAGTTGACTTATACCCATTAGCTAAGTTGGCTAATGTTTTATTAGCTGTTTTGGCTAATGATTCGCTAACTTGGCTAATCTCAAAATTCCACTCAGAAATCACCTTGTTTACGCCAATTGACTGACCGTTTGTCACGATGATGTTCATGGCGATCATCTCGTTCTTGGCCTTGCAAACATGCGTGTGGTGAATACCGGTCATCATCGCTATTTGAGTATTGGTAATGCGGTCGAACTTTTTACCGAACCCGTAAGTTTTGCGAATCACCGCCAGAACAACCTTCAGCTGGCGAGCCGTTAAATCGGCAGCCATAACCGCTTCCAGCAGCTCGTTAGCGATGCGGGTATACCCATCATCGAGATCTGCCACCTGACGCTCCACGGCCTCCAGTGATGGCCTGTAGTCTGCTAATTGCTTAACGACGCCCATGCTTCACCCCTGCCTTAGCCATTGCGATACGAATAACGCCAACAAGACGCTCTGCGAACGCCTTATTTTTAGAAGCAGCAACGACCAAACCATCTGGTGAATCAGGGTGTCGAATCTCTTCTTTTTCCTGGTACTTTTTGCGTTTAGCCATTAAAATGACTCCTGTAAATTGCTTTAAAAATCCATCGTGATTTGGTCTGATCGCTCGGTTGCCGCCGGGCGATTTTTCTTTGTGAGCACCGCAGCTACTTCTCTTGCCAACCGCGCCATATCGTCATCAACGACACCCCATTCCAGAACTGACAGCAGCATTGCCATCTTCGGAAGCCACGTTTCTTTCCAGCGGGTTATCTGCGCTTTATCAACGCCGATCTCTTTAGCTACGTTGTTGCCACCTTTCATGGCGATTTGGTTAAGCAACCAGGACAAAATGCGCTGGGCATTGGCCTTGTTGCGATTAATTGAGTTTTCCATATGTGATAATTCCTTTGGTGTGAAATAGTTAATTGATAAATGTTTGTTCTTTTTATCGTGCACCATT
Source organism: Citrobacter freundii complex sp. 2024EL-00216 (assembly GCF_043945515.1). Lineage (NCBI taxonomy): Bacteria > Pseudomonadati > Pseudomonadota > Gammaproteobacteria > Enterobacterales > Enterobacteriaceae > Citrobacter > Citrobacter freundii complex sp. 2024EL-00216. Next base: position 259,864 of record NZ_JBIMRA010000001.1, read on the forward strand.
GACAGTCATCCATGACCACGCCGGGCACCCGACCATATACCGGGCCGTTCGGTAATATTTCTGACGATTAAGCTGCTTTGGTGGATTTTTTCCCGTTCAGCAGCCATGAAGGTTCGCAACCCAGCGCATTTGCTAACTCAACTAAGTAACGAGGGCGCTTGGTTTCACCAGCTTCGATAAGCTGTATTGTTTGTTGCTTTACACCAGCCTTTTCAGCGAGTTGAGCCTGAGTCATATCAAGTTCGATTCGCTTCTTTTTGAGGCGGTCTTTGATTGTTTGCATTATTGTTCCTCCAACAAACTTTCTTGTATTTAAAAACAATTTAACTTGTTTGTCAAATACAGGTTTTCTTGTAAGCATCGGAGGGTTAAACGATGAGGTGATTTATGAGTATCGCGAGCCGCGTAAAGGCTAAAAGAGAACAGCTTGGATTGACCCAATCCGAGCTAGCAGATAAGGTCGGAACCTCCCAGCAGGCTATCGAGCAACTTGAAGGCGGCAGAACTAAGCGCCCACGTTACCTGCCTGAGCTGGCATCCGTTTTTGAGGTATCTTCTGAATGGCTTCTTCACGGGACAGGGCATTCCAATGTAACATTCGCAGGAAAGAATGAGCCTAAGGGGAAATATCCATTGATTAGCTGGGTAAGCGCTGGAGCATGGGCTGAGGCTTGCGAGCCTTACGATCTTAGTCAGATTAACGAATGGATAGAGAGCGACACTCACCTCCTTGGTGATGGCTTCTGGCTGCGCGTAGAAGGCGACTCTATGACGTCTCCAGTTGGACAGAGCATTCCTGATGGCCATCTTGTTCTTGTCGATACAGGACGAGAGGCAAAAAACGGCAGCCTTGTTATAGCTAAGCTCATGGATGCCAATGAGGCCACATTCAAGAAACTGGTGATTGATGGCGGCAAGCAATACCTTAAGGGACTCAACCCTGCCTGGCCCCTCATCCCGATAGATGGCAACTGCAAAATCATTGGTGTGGTTGTAGAAGGTCGAATTAAATACATCTAACCGCCCGCAAAGCCCCCCACCTTTTGACAAAATAAATATCGTTATAAAACAACGGTATTTGTTTTTCATGCCGAAAATTACAATATTTCTTGTTTACAGATTACAAACTATCTTGTAATTTTAACCCATCGAAACAACACAGCGTTTCGGTCAGTCGAACGGCGCGACAGTAAACCATGCGTCGGACCATAGGCGGGCTCAGGAGGAGCGGCAATTATGGCAAAGCGATTTACCAGCAGCTCTTTGCGAGGGGCTGACGGTAAACAAACAGAGGGGTGTGTATGGCAGATAAAAAAACGGCGCCACTACTGCTTAACGTAGACGCCAGTGAGGTTCTTACTCAGTTTGGGGAGCTTTTGAAATTAGTCGAACTTCCAGCCAGTTCCTTTGAGGGAATTCCTGAGCATGTCGTCGAGCTGTTTTTTGACCGTGTCCGTGGCCTGATTGACAACATCGTCCTTAGTGATTTCTCGACCACAGTCAGCACAACTGACGACGGTGAAATTTGTCTCAAAGTCAAAATCATCGGGCTGGTTGAACATCTCACTTCCACAGTCAGGGCACACGGTCCGCATGGTTTGCATGAATATATCCTTTCTACTGTTGGGGAGATTAAAGAGTAAGCGATTTCTTGCTGTTGGGGAATAGCGGGAAAGCGCGCGCCGGGCGCGGCTAAAAATCCCGGCACTCATTCAAGCTGAGGCTGCCTGATGGCGGACTTTTTATTAGCTCACGATACAAACAGAGGGTAAGGCGATGGAAACAAGTAGCGGACAAGAGATTTTAAAGGGCTTCAATGTTCGGGATATCTCTGCTGATTATGACGAGCCAAGGTTTGATGTTTTGTTTGTCCACGATGATGGCAAATGCCGGTATTCAAACGATGTTTTTGGTTCTGAGCAAGAAGCCATCAGTTACGCAGAAACATGTAATGCCAACACAGCAGACGATGAGTGCTGGGACTACTACCAGCACTCTTCAACCAGCAACGACTGGAAGCTGATTCAACATATTGAAGCTAAAGCCGCATAACCTGAATCATCATTTGTAATTGCAGAGGGTAATGGCATGGGAGGGGCTAACCAACTTCCTAATCGTGAGCAACTAAATGAAATCCTTAATTATGACCCAACTTCAGGCAAGTTTACATGGAAGGTAAGTAGGGGAAAGGTTAGATCTGGACAGCCAGCCGGAAGTGTTAACTCTCAGGGTTATATTCTAATAAAAATCAACGGAAAAAACCTCAGAGCACACCGAATCGCTTTCTTCTTGGTTTATGGAGAACAGCCCCGAGTTGTTGATCATATTGATGGAGATATTTTGAACAACCGCATAGCCAACCTAAGAGCGGCATCACTGAAGGAGAATCAACAAAACAGGAAAAGTAAACGAGGTAGCAGCTCAAAGTTCATTGGTGTTAGGTGGAAAAAACAGTGCTCAAAGTGGAATGCAGAAATAACCATAAGAGGTAGAAAGAAGCACATCGGTTACTTCGATTCAGAAGAGGAGGCAGCAAAAGCATATGACAGAGAAGCTCTTCTACTAAACAAAAACTTCGCACGATTGAATTTCCCAATGAGCCGCTAACAAGCGGCTTTTTTCATACCTCAGCGGCTTCTAAGAGGACGCTTAGTTATGAATGGCGGCTATCCACCGCTTAATTTCTTGCAGCGATGAAAATTGCATGCAGAGGTCTTAACGTTCAGCGGCGCGGCTTAAGCGCGGAGATGATTATGACTCTTATCGAATTGACCAAAAAGAAAATGGCAATTGAAGCCGAACTGGCTCAGTTGAAGGCGAAGTTTGCTGATGATACCTCACGCATCGGCAGGGAGTTGATTGCCGTGTCTGAGGGTATAAACCTGGCCAATAAAGGTCTAACGGTTGATATGGTTCGGCATGGCATGACGATCATTAACTTCGGAGACCCGAAACAAAGCGCGGAGCGACGCGGGTGTGTTGAAGACGCGATTAACGACATTGCGTCGGGGTTCACCCGTCTGAGCGAGCGTTATTTTGGCACAAAAAACTACGCCCAATGGAGCGATCAGCGTGAAGACCATCGCTATGGATATGGCCCTAAACACGGCTCTATCTGCTTCAAGATTGGCTTAACTGGCACCGCACTTAATAAGCTGGCAAGCGGCGGGTTGAGTGATTACGACGCTGAATGCGCTATCTACTGCCTGATGAACATTGACGCCATCAATGCGGCAAACGCCAAAGCCCGGGAGGCATCATGACAGTCACCCACAACGGCAAGCAGTACACCGCCAAAAAGCTCAACGATAACGAGTGGCAACTGACGTCGGTATCGGCACCGCGCGACAAGCTGACGCTGAACCGCCAACAGATGAATATCGCTGGCCTCCTGAAACAGGTTGAGGTGAAGGCATGATCAACCACTACGGCACCACCCCGCTCATTCGCCAGTGCGTCACGCCCGGGATGATGGCAATGCATGAAGGCCGTACCTATCGCGTCTCAGCGGTAATTCAGGAGCGAAAATGGGTGTACCTGCACACAGATGCAGAAATTATCCGGCTTACTGACTGCGTGATTGACGTCCTTCTCGACGGACGCGGCAATCCTATTCAGCACTAATTCCAACCCATTCCCCCTACTCGTCCGGCTATCGCAGACGGGAAGCGCACAACCAAATTTCAGGAGAGACCATGAGTGAAGTAACGGATTTAGTCGTTATCGAAAAATCGAGCGCAATGGCTGTATTCACCAATAACGAGCAGCTCGATCCCATCATTGAAAAAATCGAGAAAGAAGCTCGCAGCCTGGTACCGGACGTATCCACCAAGAAAGGTCGTGATGCTATCGCGTCAATGGCCCACAAGGTTGCACGTTCCAAAACGTACATCGACAACGCCGGAAAAGACCTTGTAGCAGAACTGAAAGCTCTTCCGAAGCAGATTGATGAGAGCCGCCGCATTGCTCGTGAACGTCTGGACGCGCTGAAAGATGAAGTGCGCCGGCCGCTAACCGAGTGGGAAGCCGAGCAGGAACGTATTGCAGCAGAAAAAGCTGCTGAAGAAGAGCGTCTACGTATTGAGGCTGAAGAAAAGGCAGCAGCCGAAGCTCTGAAAAAGCAACGTGAATCAGATCATGAAATGGCCCTGCTGATGAACGACGCTTTCGACCGTGAAGTGGCAGAGAAGAAAGCGGAAGCAGAGCGCCAGCGCATTGCTCATGAAGAAGAGTTAAAGCGTCAGGCAGCAGAACAGGCAAAGCGCGAAGCCGAAGAGAAAGCAGCTGCTGAACTGGCGGCAGCGAAGAAGCGTGAAGAGGATGCGATTGCAGCAAGAGCACAGGCTGAATTACTGGCTAAGCAAGAACGGGAACGCGCTGAATATGCGGCTGCAGCAGCAGTTGCGCGTGCAGAACGTGAAAAGCAGGAAGCTATCGAAGCAGAGAAGCGTAAAGCACAAGAAGAAGCAGATCGCATTAAGCGTGAAGCTGAAGCGAAAGAAGCAGCGCGACTGGCTGAAGAGAAACGCATCGCTGATGAGAAGGCAAGGCGTGAAGCAGATGTTAAGCACCGCAAGGCTGTTGGTACTGAAATCGTTAACGCACTCACCGCTAATACCAGCATCTCACGCGAACAGGCTATCGAAGTCCTTAAAGCGCTGATGGATGGCCTAGTGCCGAGAACACAAATTAACTACTGAGGTGACCCATGGCCGCGTATCGCGCATACGACCACATAGAGGATCGTCGCTGGGTCGAGCAGCAGTTAACAGAAGAGAAAGAAAAGTGGATCGATGACCGGGCGCAGCAAATCATCGACATGATGCCAAAAGAGCCGTCCGGCCTCTTTCACTTCTCCGTACCGATTGACTCCAGCCCATACGATGGGCTTCGCAGCGATAAAGCTGGCGAGGCCTACAACGACTTCATTTCGGCAGTTGCTTACGCCCAGGCGGAACACGACTGGGAACACCGTACCGGCTGCCCGTTCTAAGGAGGGATTATGAGCTTAACTCTTGTTGATTTCGTCAAACAACAGGAGCCGCTTTTCATTAAGGCGGCCACTGATGAGCGGATGGTGTGGGCAAAGGAAAGCCAGTTCGCCATCCAGCTATTTCAGAACAACGACTACCTCGCCAAAGTTGCATTCCAGAACCAGACCAGTACGCAGAACGCGATCGTCAACGTTGCTGCTATCGGAATTTCTCTAAACCCTGCGCAGAAGCTGGCTTATCTGGTCCCGCGTAAAGGGGCTATTTGCCTCGACATCAGTTACATGGGCCTGATGCACATTGCGCAGCAGTCTGGCGCCATTAAGTGGTGTCAGTCGGCAATTGTTCGCAGAAACGACCAGTTCCGCCGGGAAGGTCTCGATAAGCCGCCGATCCACATCTACAACGACTTTGATACTGAAGAGCAGCGCGGGGATATCGTAGGCGCGTATGTAACGGTAAAAACTGACGACGGTGATTACCTTACCCATACGATGCGCATCGATGCCATCTACTCAATCCGTGACCGCTCTGAGGCCTGGAAGAAGTACAAACAGGACAGCAGCAAAAAATGTCCGTGGGTCACTGATGAAGAACAGATGATCCTCAAGACGGTCGTTAAGCAAGCTGCCAAGTATTGGCCGCGCCGTGAGCGCTTGGATGCCGCCATCGACCACGTTAATACCGAGGGCGAAGAAGGTATCAACTTTGCAGCAGAGCGCCAGTCTGAGCGCGATATAACGCCGCTTAGCGAAACAACGCAGAAAGAGATTAACGACCTGCTCGTCTCTTTGGATAAGACATGGGACGCCGATCTTCTCCCTCTCTGCTCACGAATCTTCAAACGCCCTATCACGCAGCCGGCCGACCTGGCAGAGCTGGAAGGTGTTAAGGCTCTCGGGTTCCTCAGGCAAAAGGCGGCAGCATGACACCTTCCCTACTTTCATTGTTGCGAAGCGGAAAACACAGCATTCGCGACATGGCAAAGATTTTAGGCATTACAAGGTCTCGCGTTTCATGGTTCATCGCCGAGCTTGAGCGGCGTAAATGGATAGAAGTCACCAGGTGTGCGATATGGTTTCACGATGGCACCCGTTCAAATAAACAGAACGTATACAGGGTAAAACTATGACACCAGAAATTATCCTGGCCCGTACCGGTATTGACGTTAACACCATAGAGCAAGGTGATGAGGCGTGGCATCGGCTGCGCCTCGGAGTCATAACAGCTTCTGAAGTACACAACGTCATCTCAAAACCGCGCTCCGGTACCAAATGGACTGGCATGAAGATGTCCTACTTCCACACCTTGCTCGCCGAGGTATGTACCGGCGTAGCGCCAGAGGTTAATGCTAAGGCGCTGGCCTGGGGCAAGCAGTACGAGGAAGACGCTCGCACCCTCTTCGAGTTCACCACCGACGTGAAAGTCACGGAGTCTCCAATCCTGTTCCGTGACGAGAGCATGCGCACCGCGTGCTCCCCTGACGGCCTTTGTAGTAACAATTTTGGCCTCGAGCTGAAATGCCCGTTCACCTCCCGCGACTTCATGAAATTCCGTCTCGGCGGCTTCGAAGCCATTAAGTCAGAGTACATGGCCCAGGTGCAGTACAGCATGTGGGTGACAGGTAAAGATGCCTGGTATTTCGCAAACTACGACCCGCGCATGAAACGCGAAGGCATTCACCATGTCGTCGTTGAGCGGGATCCTCAGTACATGACCGACTTCGACGAAATGGTGCCGGAGTTCATTGAGAAGATGGACGAAGCGCTGGCGGAGATCGGTTTCACGTTTGGAGAGCAGTGGAGGTAGCGATGAGCGAACTTTGGCAACCGTGGGAAAACCTGTTCCTGCATGAAGTTGGCAGAACAATGCCTCTGCCTATTATCGCCGAAAAGCTTGAGCGCACGGAACGCGCCATAGTCACTCAGGCATCGCGCATTGGCGCACCACTACCATCTCGAATGACCGGCAGACCATGGACGCCAGCTGAGCTTCATCTCTTTGGCCGGTTCTCAGAGGAAGAGATAGCCGCGGCAACCGGTCGCTCCATTTACTCAGTCAGAAGCAAGCGTAACGCACTGGCCCGCTCCGGAGGATTAACTATGCGTGAATGGACTGCAGGTGAGTTGGCTGTACTCATGCGCTACACCAACGCAGAAGTAGCAGAGATTACCGGTCGGAGTATCGAAGAGGTCGGAGATAAGCGGCTGGCTGTGAATATCGAGCGGAATGGATGGGATGCGAGAAATCCTGAACGGGAGGATTCATGACCGATTACACCGGCAGCAACACTCCAGCGGATCAGCGTGATTTGTGGCGCACACCACCTGCTCTCTTCGCCGCATTGGATGCTGAGTTCTGCTTTCAACTGGACGCAGCCGCCGCACCGCACAATGCACTGTGCCGCAAGTTCATCACAGACGAGCAAAACACGCTGGAAACGCCATGGGCTGATTACCTGATCATTCCCGGCTACGTCTGGCTGAACCCGCCATACAGCGATATCACACCGTTCGTGAAGAAAGCTGCAGCGGAGAGCAAGAACCAGATCGGCACCGTAATGCTTGTTCCGGCTGATACGTCTGTCGGCTGGTTCAGGGAGGCAATCCAGACTGCCAGCGAGGTTCGCTTTATCACCGCCGGGCGACTGGCATTTATCAACCCGGTCACCGGTAAGCCTGTAAGCGGCAACAACAAAGGGTCGATGCTCATTATCTGGCATCCGTACCCGCGTACACACTGCCACTTCGCAACTGTGGAGCGGGACGAACTGATGACTTTCGGAGCGAAACTTCTCGCTCGCCGGGACGCAGCATGAAGAAGATGACTATCGAACAGGAGAACGCATTGCGAGCTACTGCCAAGCGCTGCAACGACGAACTGAAAGCAGCGATGTCACAGAAGCCTAAGCCGAAGTTTGACTCTGTCAGCCGGCCACTTCTGGCGAAACATTACGAGAAGATAAAGGGACTTGGAGTCCCTTTTTTATTGTTCGTTTACACCATTGGGATGATCAACAAACAGTTTCGGGAGCACTGACCATGGCTGACATTATTGATAACGCATCACAGCTTGAAGATTTGCAGCGTGACGCGGCACTGAGCATGCACAGACTCAACCACTCAGCAGTATCAGCAACGCACTGTGTTGAGTGCGGCGACAAGTTACTTGATGCGCGACGGAAAGCGTATCCGGGATGCACGATGTGCGTGGCATGCCTTCAGATTTTCGAGTTACGGAATAAGCAGAGGGGCGGGTGATGGCGGCTTACTACAACGAAATTGATTCTTTCGCTGCGCAGTGGCTGAGGAATCTGATCGCTGGCGGACATATCGCCCCAGGCGAAGTTGACGAACGGAGTATTGAAGATGTCACACCTGACGACCTCAGAGGATTTACCCAATGCCACTTTTTCGCCGGAGTTGGTGTCTGGTCCCACTCCCTCCGCCTCGCAGGCTGGCCAGACGATAAGCCAGCCTGGACTGGTTCCTGCCCGTGCCAGCCTTTCAGCGCGGCAGGCAAAGGCGATGGGTTTGCTGACGAGCGGCACTTATGGCCAGCCTTCTTCCACCTCATCAGCGAGCGCAGACCTCAGCACATCTTTGGCGAACAGGTTGCAGCAGGTAACGCAAACGCATGGTTCGACCTTGTACAAGCTGACCTGGAAGGAATGGACTACGCCTTCGGGATTGTGCCGTTTACGTCAGCGAGCATCGGTGCGCCGCACATCAGAGAGCGGGCCTATTGGGTGGCCAACGCCAGTGGCGAATACGAATCCACAACCGGAGACGAAACGGGGCCTGCAACATGTCTCCGGAGCTGCGCGGCTGTCGGGCTGGCCAACTCCGCAGGTGAGCAATATCACCAACGCGACGACCGTGCAAATGAGCGGGGATGGTCGAGCAACTCCGAACAAAATCGGGTGGGCAGCGGCGTTGGCGGGATGGATTACGCCAACAACTCGCGACTGGAAAGACACTTCGGGAATGACGGCGCAGCGGGACGGAAAGGACAGGCTGGATCAGTTGCCGCGTCAGGCGTACACATGCGGCCCCTTGAGGTTAACGGTTTTTGGCGTGATGCAGACTGGCTCTTTTGTCGAGATGGGCAATGGCGTCCAGTTGAACCCGGCACATTCCCGCTGGTTGATGGGGCTGCCGCACGCCTGGGACGAGTCGAGTCCGGGGTGGCAAGAGTGGCAAGCAGCAACCGCACAGGCCGACTTAAGGGTTACGGTAACGCCATAAACGCACAGGCGGCAGCCGCTTTCATTGGTGCTTACATGGAGACTGCCAATGTTCCAGCTAATTCAACGGGGTCAGATATTCGCTGACTCAGCAGGCTGGCCCGTAATTATTCATTCCACCACATCATAAGTTGTCCGCTACTGGCGACAGGGCCGGATCAACACCGCTTCAATCGACCGATTCAACAATGATTTTGAGCATCTCGATCACCGTGAGGCGGCACAGATACGCGTCGAACTGGAGACGAGCGAGCACATTAAATCGCTCCGCGCCCAGCGTGCGGCATGAGGAGAACTATGAGCACCATTCAGGACATCCGAAACCAGCTATCAACCCTAGTCACCGAGGCGCACAAGGTTGCATGCGCCCTCGATATAGGTGACGAGCGAACCGAGGCCTTTGAGCTATACGAAGCACTTCGTCGACTTCAGCGGCAGGGCGCCGCCGGAGAGATTCTCTCAGCAACCAACCCACTTCTCGCCTCGCCATATTACGACGAGGACTGGGACGAAGATGAAGACGATTGACGCAACTGATAGCCAGTTATGAGCTGGCTATTGGGTGCGAATGCACTGCCACGTTATCCCCCATTTGCCCTCCAGTGTGAGGGCATTATTTTTTGTTGCGTGATGTTTACAAGGAAAAGCTATGTACTTAACCCTACCTGAATGGAACGCCAGACAACGCAGGCCAAGAAGCCTTGAAACAGTTCGCCGATGGGTTCGCGATTGCCTTATCTACCCACCACCTGAAAAGGATGGAAGAGAATACTTGTTCCATGAGAAGGCTGTGAAAATTAACCGCAATAAAGTTGCAACAGGAAGTCTTGTTAAGAGGATAAAGAATGGGAAGGCGCAGAAGCCATAGCCGGAGAGATTTACCACCAAACCTGTACATCAGAAACAATGGATACTATTGCTTCAGAAACCCGCAAACGGGCAAGGAGTACGGGCTTGGTAGAGACAGGAGGATAGCTATATCTGAAGCAATACAGGCTAACATGGACTTGTTTTCTTGTCAGGAACGCAACTCATTGTCAGTACGAATCAACGCTGAAAATGTTGTAACACTGCATTCCTGGCTCGATCGTTACGAGGTCATTCTTTCAACCAGAGGTCTCAAGCAAAAGACGCTCATCGATTACGGCAGCAAGCTGAAGGCAATACGAGAAAAGATGCGTGATGTTCCGGTATCTGGAATCACAACAAAAACCATAGCTGAGGTTCTGAACGGCTATGTTGAAGAAGGTAAAAATGCGACAGCAAAGCTAATCAGGTCAACTCTGAGCGACATTTTCAGAGAGGCAATAGCAGAGGGACACATTAGCACTAACCCTGTCACAGCAACGCGGGCGGCTAAATCAGAAGTTAAACGAACGCGAATCACTACTGAAGAGTATCGACAGATACGCAACGCGGCAAAGTCTCTGCCAGCGTGGGTTACTCTGGCTATGGATTTGGCGGTGGTAACCGGTCAAAGGGTCGGTGATTTGTGCAGGATGAAATGGGAAGATATCAGGGATGGATACATTTATGTTGAACAGGAGAAAACGGGTTCAAGACTTGCCATTCCGGTAGGGTTACATGCCGAATCGCTGGGGATATCTCTTGATGAAACCCTTAAAAAATGCAAAGAATCACTGAAAGGTGAAACCATTATCGCATCAACACGTTGCGAATCTCTTTCATCGGGAACGATATCACGGTATTTTATGCGCGCACGAAAAGCTTCAGGGCTCCTGTTCAATGGAGAGCCGCCGACTTTTCATGAATTGCGTAGTTTGTCAGCCAGGCTCTATGAGAAGCAGATCAGCAAGGAATTTGCTCAGCACCTTCTCGGACATAAGTCGGACAGCATGGCATCACAGTATCGCAATGACAGAGGCAGGGAGTGGGACAAAATTGAAATACGTTAATGATTTAATTTTGACTGATAGTGACCTTGCAACTGTAACAACTTGATGTAGCTTGCTTTTTTTCAGGTTCAACTTAGTATAAAAAAGCAGGCTTTAATGGATAACTTTCAAAGCCCGGAGCAACCTGTGAACATATCATCAGTTTCCCGTCTGGCGCTGGCAATGGCTTTTGGCGTGACGCTGACCGCCTGTAGCTCTACGCCGCCCGATCAAATTCCTTCCGATCAAACCGCGCCAGGAACCTCTTCGCGCCCAATTTTGTCGGCCAATGAAGCGAAAAACTTCGTTACTGCGCACTATTTTTCCGCGCTGACGCCAAACACCGCGCCGTGGAGCCCTTCTTCTATTTCTCTGCCTGCACAGCCTGACTTCGTCGTTGGCCCGGCAGGGACTCAGGGCGTCACCCATACCAGCATTCAGGCCGCTGTTGATGCAGCAATCATCAAACGTACTAACAAACGTCAGTACATCGCGATTATGCCAGGCGAGTACCAGGGCACGGTATATATCCCGGCAGCAACAGGTAGCCTGACGCTGTACGGCATGGGCGAAAAACCGCTTGATGTGAAAATTGGCCAGGCCATTGACGGTGACATGAGCACCGCGGACTGGCGTCGTACGGTGAACCCAGCCGGTAAATACATGCCGGGTAAACCTGCGTGGTATATGTTTGATAATTGCCAGAACAAACGCGGCACGAATATTGGCGTGATGTGTTCTGCTGTCGTCTGGTCGCAAAATAACGGTCTGCAATTGCAGAACCTGACCATCGAAAACAACCTGGGTGACAGCGTTGATGCGGGTAACCACCCAGCCGTTGCACTGCGTACCGATGGCGATAAAGTACAGATCAACAAGGTCAATATCCTTGGCCGCCAGAATACCTTCTTCGTGACCAATAGCGGCGTACAAAACCGTCTGGAAAACGATCGTCAACCGCGTACGCTGGTTACCAACAGCTACATTGAAGGCGATGTGGATATCGTTTCCGGTCGCGGTGCCGTAGTGTTCGATAACACCGATTTCCGCGTAGTGAACTCCCGTACCCAGCAGGAAGCCTATGTGTTCGCACCGGCTACCCTGTCAAACATCTACTACGGTTTCCTGGCGATTAATAGCCGCTTCACGGCAAGTGGCGATGGCGTGGCGCAGTTAGGCCGCTCGCTGGATGTCGATTCCAACACTAACGGTCAGGTCGTGATTCGTGACAGCGTGATTAACGAAGGCTTTAACATGGCAAAACCATGGGCTGACAGCGTTATCGCAAAACGCCCGTTTGCCGGTAATACCGGTGCGGAAGATGACAAAGGTGAAATCCAGCGTAACCTGAACGACACCAACTTCAACCGTATGTGGGAATACAACAACCGCGGTATCGGTAGCAAAGTGGTTGCTGAACCTAAGCAGTAAACGTCATTCTCTGATGTAAACCCGGCAGATTCATGCTCTGCCGGGCAATGTGCCGGATACTCATCCGGCATTAGACGCAATATTAGTACGCGTTAACAACCACCCACATCGGGCCTTGTCCTACCGCGTAACGACCTTTCTCCGTCAACAGTCCTTGTTCGCCAGCAATCTCGTATACCGCGATATGGTGCGATTTTTGTCCGGCTGCAATCAGGTATTTACCTCTGTTATCGATATTAAAACCGCGTGGCTGAGTTTCGGTAGGTTGGAAACCTTCTTTGGTCAACACGCTGCCATCCTCAGAGACGCTAAAGACCGTAATCAGGCTGGCGGTGCGATCACAGGCATACAGATGACGACCATCCGGTGTGATGTGAATATCTGCTGCCCAACGGGTATCCGCAAAATCAGCAGGCATCATATCCAGCGTCTGCACACACTCAATTTTGCCGTACGGATCTTTCAGCTCCCAGACATCAACAGAGCTGTTCAGCTCGTTCACGCAGTAGGCATATTGCTTATTCGGATGGAACGCCATATGACGCGGGCCCGCGCCTTCAACGGTGGTCACTTCAGCTGGTTCCTGAGCAACCAGATGGCCATCATCGCTAACGTCAAACAGGCAGATACGATCCTGTTTCAACGCCGGAACCCACAGGGTACGGTTATCCGGAGAGATGTTGGCTGAGTGGCAACCATCCAGACCTTCTACCACGTCAACCAGTTCCACCGGCAGGCCATCTTCCAGACGCGTGACGCTCACGCTACCCGCGTTATAAGAGCCTACGAACACGAAACGTCCCTGATGATCGGTAGAAATATGCGTCGGGCTACCCGGCAGCGCAGACTCTGCCGCGAAGGTCAGCGCTCCGTCATCAGGCGCAATACGATAAGCCAACACGCGAAACTCCGGGCGCACACCAACATAGAGGTAACGCTTATCCGGGCTGACGACCATCGGCTGTACCGGACCCGGTACATCAACCACCTGCGTCAGCGTCAGAGAACCATCGTGATTCAGGCTCCAGACGTGGATTTGCTGACTTTCAGGGCTGGCGGTATAAACGGTTTGCTTCATGAATACTCCTTTGCTTTTTGGCAGGTGGCTGCAATTGCCTGACACACGCCTAAGGTAGACGCTTTTAACGGTGAATGCTTAATTAAGGCTCAGAATTTTGTCCGGCTCCCGTCTCGGTGTACCATTCCAGCAGACAAAATTCTCAACCTTAATCTGGAAAAAACTATGACCGCACGCGTGATTGCCCTGGATTTAGACGGTACCCTGTTGACCCCGAAAAAAACCTTGCTGCCATCCTCCCTCGAAGCGCTCTCGCGCGCCAGAGAAGCAGGCTACCAACTTATCATTGTCACAGGTCGCCATCACGTTGCTATTCATCCTTTTTATCAGGCACTGGCGCTGGATACACCTGCAATTTGCTGTAACGGTACCTACTTGTATGATTATCAGGCAAAAAAGGTACTGGAATCCGATCCCCTCCCGGTAGACCAGGCATTACAGCTGATCGAAATGCTGGATGAACATCAGATCCACGGGCTGATGTATGTGGATGAGGCCATGCTGTATGAGCGCCCAACCGGGCATGTGGTGCGTACCGCTAACTGGGCGCAAACTCTGCCGCCGGAACAGCGCCCGACCTTCACCCAGGTTCCTTCGCTGGCGCAGGCCGCACATGACGTCAACGCCGTTTGGAAATTTGCCCTGACCGACGAAGATATTCCGAAACTGCAGCAGTTTGGCCAGTACGTTGAGCAACAGCTGGGACTGGAGTGTGAATGGTCCTGGCATGATCAGGTCGACATTGCTCGTAAAGGCAACAGCAAAGGACGACGCCTTACCCAGTGGATTGAAGCACAGGGCGGGTCAATGGAAAACGTGATTGCCTTTGGTGATAACTTTAACGATATCAGCATGCTGGAAGCCGCAGGTACCGGTGTGGCGATGGGCAACGCGGATGACGCGGTCAAAGCCCGCGCCAACATCGTGATTGGTGACAACACCACAGACAGCATCGCGAAATTTATCTACTCCCACCTGCTGTAATCAGGCGGTAATCGATACGCTCTTAATTTGCGCGTACAGCCACAGGCCAGGTTTGATACCCAGTTCATCCCTGGCCCATGGGCTAATCCTCGCCCACAGCGTCTTACCGCCCACCTCAAGCTGAACTTCCACCTGACCGTTATCGTCATAACATTGCGCGACTTTTGCCCGGAGAACGTTACGAATACTGGTCTGCTGGGGGGGTTGGAGCACCAGTGAAACATCAGAGGCCTGAATACGAATACGCAGCGCGGTTTGCAGCGGTTGCTCCAGCTTATTGACCCACAGATGCTGATCGCCGAGCGCCAGCGCGGTCATCGCATAGTGTGGATGATGTTCCAGCACGCTGACTTTCAGAATACTGCTTTGCTGTTCCTTAGGCAGCCAGGGGTGCATCACGCTGCTACCCCAGACATCTTCCAGCGAACCAAACGCTTTGACCTGCCCGTTCTCCAGCACCATCACTTTATCCGCCAGGTGCAAAATCTCATCAAGCGAGTGGCTGACATACAGCATCGGAATATTGATTTCACGTGCAAGGCGTTGCAGGTAAGGCAGCAGTTCGCGTTTACGCGGTATATCCAGTGAGGCTAACGGCTCATCAAGCAGCAATAACTCAGGCGCGGTCAGCAGCGCCCGACCGATGGCGACACGCTGCTTTTCACCGCCAGAAAGACCGCCGGGCAAACGGTCAAGCAGCGGTTCAATGCCCAACAGCGACACCAGCTTATCAAACTGTCCGGCCATGCTTTTCGCCATTCCGTAACGCAGGTTGCCGCGCACTTTATAGTGCGGGAACAGGCGCGCATCCTGGAAAACATAGCCCACCCGTCGTTTTTCCGGCGTTAAACAGATACCGTTCTCGACGTCGTTTAAGACCCGACCGTTGAGCACGATGCGTCCTGACTGCGGCTGCGTCAGGCCGCTGATGGCGTTAATCAGTGAGGTTTTGCCCGCGCCGGAAACGCCAAAAATAGCGGTGATGCCGCTGGCTGGCAGCGTTTCGTTGAGCGTCAGGCAATGCGTCCCCAGCGTCTGGGAGAAATTGAGTTCCAGCATAATTATCGCCCCGTCCGCTCACGGCTAATACGCGCCAGCCATTCAGAAATCAGCAGCGAAATCAGCGCCAACACAATAGAAATGATACACAACCTCGCCGCCGCGCTTTCGCCGCCGGGAGTCTGGATCAGGGTATACATCGCCGAAGGAATGGTGCGAGTTTCGCCAGGAATGTTGGAAACAAAAGTAATGGTTGCGCCGAATTCCCCGAGGGAACGCGCGAACGCCAGCACCGTACCGACAATAATGCCGGGCAACATCAGCGGTAGCGTAATGGTCATGAATACACGCCAGCGTCCGGCTCCCAGCGTGCGGGCCGCCTGCTCCAGCTTGACGTCGACACCTTCCAGCGCCAGACGAATTGCCCGTACCATCAGAGGAAAAGACATCACCGCCGCAGCCAGCACAGCTCCGCGCCAGCTAAAGGCAAAGGTAATGCCAAACCAGTCGTACAACCATTCGCCAATGAATCCGCGCCGCCCCATGGCGACCAACAGCAGATAGCCTACCACGACCGGCGGCAGAACCAGCGGCAAATGCAGAACGCTGTCGAG
Organism: Citrobacter freundii complex sp. 2024EL-00216; assembly: GCF_043945515.1. Lineage (NCBI taxonomy): Bacteria > Pseudomonadati > Pseudomonadota > Gammaproteobacteria > Enterobacterales > Enterobacteriaceae > Citrobacter > Citrobacter freundii complex sp. 2024EL-00216. The sequence goes on from NZ_JBIMRA010000001.1 coordinate 276,102, forward strand.
CAGCGCTTTGCCCGGGAACTTGCATCGCACAAGCAGCCAGGCAAAGAAGATCCCAAACGGCAAACTAAACAACACAGCCAGGGAAGAAACTTTCAGGCTCAGGATGACGGCCTGCCATTCAGGATCGGTCAGTATCATTACTTGGTCGTAAATCCATAACGTTTAAAGATTTCAGCAGCTTGCGGTCCTTTCAGGTAATCATAGAACGCGCTAACCGTTGCGTTTTTGTGCCCATCAACAATCGCGATAGGGTATTCCACTTTTTTGTGCGAATCTTCCGGGAAAGTCGCAACAACTTTTACGCCCTTACTGGCGACAGCATCGGAACCATAGACGATCCCCAGCGGCGCTTCGTTACGCTCTACCAGCGCCAGCGCACCGCGCACATCTTCAGCAGGAGCCAGTTTCGGGGCCAGGGTATCCCATGCACCCAGTTTTTGCAGCGCTTCTTTGGCATAAATGCCCGCCGGAACATGTTCTGGATCGCCAACAGCCAGGCGTCCACCATTCAACAGACTGGTCCAGTTGGTTTTGCTGTCAATGGTGAAGTCTTTCTGCGCGCTGGCTTTCGGCGCAACCACCACCAGACTGTTACCCAACAGCGTTTCACGCGATGCGGTATCAATCGACTTCTTGTCTACCGCGTAGTCCATCCATTTCTGATCGGCAGAAATAAACAGATCGGCCGGTGCGCCTGCTTCAATCTGACGCGCCAGCGTGGAAGAAGAAGCAAAAGAGGAGACAACATCAACGTTCTTCTCTTTTTTATATTGCGTTGCAATGTCCTGCATCGCGTTGGTCAGCGAAGCCGCTGCAAAAACGGTAATCTTTCCTTCATCCGCCAGCGCATGCCCGGCAACGGTAAGAGAAAGTGTTGCCCCTGCAAACAAGCGTAACCATGTACGTGCCATCTGTAACTCCTTTGCGTTTCGTTATGTAGGCGCAAATATAACGAGTAAACCAGGATTTTCCCAGTGGTTATTGATACCAATTAGAGGTTACACAAAGAAAATATCGGCAGGGAAAGCAAGATCTTGAGAAAACGAGTTGGCAGGCAAAAAATATAAACGCCCGACTGAGCGGGCGTTTGGGGAATCAATGATTCTGTCTGGATTGGTCTTTCTGACCGATAGAGGAGAAGATGTTGAACACTTCACCCAGTCCGTAAATCAGCCCCAGGATGACAGCCATCACCACAGGAACCATAATTACGGCGAATACCAGACTTTTCAATAACTCTAACATGGTCAACTCCAGATATAGTCCTTAATTGTATTCTAACCACATAACACAGAAAAGCACTCCCCTTTTGTGCGGTTGGCTTTGCGCGCGCGCGGTTTTCCGTCACAATACCCCTTTTGCCAGGAGCTTGTGATGCAGGCCGAAATCCTTCTTACGCTGAAACTTCAGCAAAAACTGTTTGCCGATCCCCGTCGCATTTCTCTGCTTAAGCACATTGCGCTTTCCGGCTCCATCAGTCAGGGCGCGAAGGATGCAGGTATCAGCTATAAAAGCGCCTGGGATGCGATTAACGAAATGAATCAGCTCAGCGAGCAGACGCTGGTTGAGCGCGCCACTGGCGGCAAAGGCGGCGGCGGCGCGGTGTTAACGCGCTACGGCCAACGCTTAATCCAGCTGTATGATTTATTAGCGCAAATCCAACAGAAAGCCTTCGATGTTTTGAGCGATGACGACGCACTGCCGCTCAATAGCCTGCTGGCGGCGATCTCTCGCTTTTCGCTGCAAACCAGCGCCCGTAACCAGTGGTTTGGCACCATTACCGCCCGCGACCACGATCAGGTTCAACAGCATGTCGACGTGCTGCTGGCGGATGGCGAAACGCGCCTGAAAGTGGCAATCACTGCACAAAGCGGCGAGCGTCTCGGGCTTGAGGAAGGCAAAGAAGTACTGATTCTGTTGAAAGCACCGTGGGTAGGAATCACTCAGGACGACGCCATCGCTCAGGCCGCCGATAACCAGTTGCAGGGCACGATTAGCCATATCGAACGCGGAGCGGAGCAGTGTGAAGTATTGATGACCTTGCCAGACGGCCAGACGCTGTGCGCGACTTTGCCGATAGAGCAGACCCACACATTAACGGAAGGCGCTAACGTCACAGCATATTTTAATGCGGACAGGGTGATTATCGCCACACTGTGCTGAGTTAATTGACATCAGCCTGAAGAACACGTATCCCTGTTATTCATCGCTGCAAATAATGGGATACAAAATGTCATCGTTGCAAATTTCGCAAGGCACGTTTCGTCTTAGCGACACAAAAACGCTCCAGTTAGATGCGTTGACGTTAAACGCGGGCGATAGCTGGGCGTTTGTTGGCTCTAACGGCAGCGGGAAATCTGCGCTGGCCCGCGCGCTGGCGGGCGAGTTGCCGCTCCTGAAAGGCGAACGCCGCAGCCAGTTCACACGTATTACCCGACTCTCCTTTGAGCAGCTCCAAAAGCTGGTCAGCGACGAATGGCAGCGAAACAACACCGATCTTCTTAGTCCCGGTGAAGACGACACCGGGCGCACTACCGCAGAAATCATTCAGGACGAAGTTCACGACCCCGCCCGCTGCGCTGCGCTGGCGCAGCAGTTTGGCATTTCATCCCTACTTAACAGGCGTTTCAAATACCTTTCCACCGGTGAAACGCGCAAAACCCTGCTCTGCCAGGCATTAATGTCCACACCGGATTTGCTGATCCTTGATGAACCCTTTGACGGGCTGGACGTGGCGTCCCGTCGCCAGTTAGCAGAGTTGCTCGCTGAGTTGCACCAGGCCGGTTTAACGTTGGTACTGGTGCTTAATCGCTTTGATGAAATTCCCGAATTCGTGCAGTTTGCTGGCGTACTTGCCGACTGCACGCTGACGGAAACCGGTGCAAAACCCGACCTTCTGCAACAGGCATTAATCGCTCAGCTTGCCCATAGCGAACGGCTGGAAGGCATCCAGTTACCCGAACCGGATGAGCCTTCGGTGCGCCACACGCTGTCAGATAACGAGCCGCGCATTGTGCTTAACGACGGCACCGTCTCGTATAACGATCGCCCTATCCTGCATCATCTGAGCTGGCGGGTAAATCCGGGGGAACACTGGCAAATCATCGGCCCCAACGGTGCGGGGAAATCAACCCTGCTCAGTTTAATCACCGGCGATCATCCCCAAGGATATAGCAACGACCTGACCCTGTTTGGCCGCCGCCGGGGCAGCGGTGAAACTATCTGGGATATCAAAAAACATATTGGCTATGTCAGCAGCAGCCTGCATCTGGATTACCGGGTAAGTACGACAGTTCGCAACGTTATTCTCTCCGGTTATTTCGATTCAATCGGCATTTATCAGGCCGTCTCCGACAGGCAGCACAAGCTGGTACAACAGTGGCTGGATATTCTGGGCATCGATAAACGTACCGCGGATGCGCCATTTCATAGTCTTTCCTGGGGGCAGCAGCGGCTGGCATTGATTGTTCGTGCACTGGTGAAACATCCTACGTTGCTGATCCTCGATGAACCGTTGCAAGGATTAGATCCGCTCAACCGTCAACTGATCCGTCGGTTTGTGGATGTCCTGATCGGTGAAGGTGAAACCCAGCTTTTGTTTGTCTCTCATCACGCCGAAGATGCCCCGGCCTGCATTACCCATCGGCTAGAGTTTGTACCCGAGGGTGATATCTACGCCTATCGACAAACCTCTCTGCGTTAATTTTCATGCCAGGGCGTTTATCACGCCCTTTTTTCTGCTTTTTTTTCAGACAAGTGCTGAAATAACAACCTAACATAATGATTTATAATAAAGTAACTGGCAGCATCGAGTGAAAACACCGGAGTGTAAACGATTCCACTAATTTATTCCGTGTCACACTTTTCGCATCTTTGTTATGCTATGGTTATTGCATACCATAGGCTTAACGGAGCGAATTATGAGAGTATTGGTTACAGGTGGTAGCGGTTACATTGGAAGCCACACTTGCGTGCAGTTGCTGAAAAATGGTCACGAAGTGGTGATCCTGGACAATCTCTGCAACAGCAAGCGCAGCGTACTGCCCGTCATTGAGCGTTTAGGCGGCAAGCATCCGACCTTCGTGGAAGGAGACATCCGTAACGAAGCGCTGATAACCGAAATTCTGCACGATCATGCCATTGATACGGTCATCCATTTTGCCGGTTTAAAAGCCGTTGGAGAATCCGTTGCCAAGCCGCTGGAGTACTATGACAACAACGTCAACGGCACTCTGCGTCTGGTGAATGCAATGCGCGCTGCCAACGTGAAAAACTTCATTTTCAGCTCCTCCGCGACCGTCTATGGCGATCAGCCGCAAATTCCTTACGTTGAAAGCTTCCCCACCGGCACGCCGCAAAGTCCGTACGGCAAAAGCAAGCTGATGGTGGAACAGATCCTGACCGATCTGCAAAAAGCACAGCCCGACTGGAGCATTGCCCTGCTGCGCTACTTTAACCCGGTTGGCGCTCATCCATCGGGAGATATGGGGGAAGATCCGCAAGGTATTCCAAACAACCTGATGCCTTACATCGCGCAGGTTGCCGTTGGCCGTCGCGAATCTCTTGCCATATTTGGCAATGACTACCCTACTGAAGATGGCACCGGCGTACGCGACTACATCCACGTGATGGATCTCGCCGACGGCCATGTTGCTGCCATGGAAAAACTGGCGGGCAAACAGGGCGTACATATTTACAACCTCGGTGCAGGCATCGGCAGCAGCGTGCTGGACGTGGTCAACGCCTTCAGCAAAGCTTGCGGTAAACCGGTGAATTACCATTTCGCCCCGCGCCGTGATGGCGATCTTCCGGCCTACTGGGCTGACGCCAGCAAAGCCGATCGCGAGCTCAACTGGCGCGTGACCCGCACACTGGATGAAATGGCACAAGATACCTGGCACTGGCAGTCACGCCACCCGCAGGGATATTCGGATTAAGGACCAATCATGACGCAATTCAATCCTGTCGATCATCCACATCGCCGTTTTAACCCGCTCACCGGGCAGTGGATCCTCGTATCACCACATCGCGCCAAACGCCCGTGGCAAGGGGCGCAGGAAACTCCGTCTAAGCAGGTACTGCCTGCACATGACCCGGACTGCTTCCTGTGCGCTGGCAATACGCGCGTTACCGGCGACAAAAACCCGGATTACACCGGGACCTATGTCTTTACCAATGACTTTGCGGCGCTGATGTCCGATACCCCGGACGCGCCGGACAGTCACGATCCGTTAATGCGATGCCAGAGCGCGCGCGGTACCAGCCGTGTAATTTGCTTCTCGCCCGATCACAGCAAAACGCTGCCGGAACTCAGCGTCCCTGCGCTAACAGAAATTGTGAAAACGTGGCAGGAACAGACTGAAGACTTAGGCAAAACCTATCCCTGGGTGCAGGTATTTGAGAATAAAGGCGCAGCGATGGGGTGCTCAAACCCGCACCCACACGGACAAATTTGGGCCAACAGCTTTTTGCCTAACGAAGCCGAACGTGAAGATCGCCTGCAGAAAGCGTACTTCGCCGAACAAGGCGCGCCGATGCTCGTTGATTACGTCCAGCGTGAGCTGGCGGACGGCAGCCGTACGGTCGTTGAAACCGAGCACTGGCTGGCAGTTGTCCCTTACTGGGCCGCGTGGCCGTTCGAAACGCTGCTGCTGCCGAAAGCGCACGTGTTGCGAATTACCGATTTGACCGACGAACAGCGTGCTGACCTGGCGCTGGCGTTGAAAAAACTGACCAGTCGTTATGACAACCTGTTCCAGTGCTCATTCCCCTATTCTATGGGCTGGCACGGCGCACCGTTTAACGGTGAAGAAAACCAACACTGGCAGTTGCACGCACACTTTTACCCGCCGCTGCTGCGTTCCGCGACTGTGCGTAAATTTATGGTCGGTTATGAAATGCTGGCAGAAACCCAGCGCGACCTGACGGCAGAACAAGCGGCTGAACGACTGCGTGCGGTCAGCGACATCCATTTTCGCGAATCCGGAGTTTAAATAATGAGTCTGAAAGAAAAAACACAATCTCTGTTTGCTGAAACATTTGGCTACCCTGCCACCCATACTATTCAGGCACCGGGTCGTGTGAACCTGATCGGTGAACATACCGATTATAACGACGGCTTCGTTCTGCCCTGCGCTATCGACTATCAAACCGTTATCAGCTGTGCGGCACGCGACGATCGAAAAGTCCGTGTGATCGCCGCTGATTACGACAATCAGGTTGATGAGTTCTCGCTTGATGCGCCAATTATCGCTCATGACAGCCAGCAGTGGTCAAACTACGTGCGTGGCGTAGTGAAACATCTGCAAAAGCGCAATAACGCCTTTGGCGGTGCTGATCTGGTGATCAGCGGTAACGTCCCGCAGGGTGCGGGCTTAAGCTCTTCAGCCTCACTGGAAGTCGCTGTGGGTACGGTATTCCAGCAGCTCTATCATCTGCCGCTCGACGGCGCGCAGATTGCCCTGAATGGCCAGGAAGCTGAAAACCAGTTTGTCGGCTGTAACTGCGGCATTATGGATCAACTGATCTCGGCACTTGGTAAGAAAGATCATGCACTACTGATTGACTGCCGAACGCTGGGCACCAAAGCCGTTTCCATGCCTGAGGGCGTCGCGGTGGTGATCATCAACAGTAACTTTAAACGCACATTGGTCGGTAGCGAATACAACACCCGTCGCGAACAGTGTGAAACCGGCGCGCGTTTCTTCCAGCAGCCAGCGCTGCGTGATGTCAGCCTTGAAGCCTTCAACGCCGTCGCCCACGAACTGGATCCGATTGTCGCCAAACGCGTTCGCCACGTGATCACGGAAAATGCGCGTACCGTTGAAGCCGCACAGGCGCTGGAAAAAGGCGACCTGCTGCGCATGGGCCAGCTGATGGCGGAATCTCACGCCTCAATGCGCGATGACTTTGAAATTACCGTGCCGCAAATTGATACGCTGGTCGAGATTGTCAAAGCGACCATCGGCGATAAAGGCGGTGTCCGTATGACCGGCGGCGGCTTCGGCGGCTGCATCGTGGCGCTGATCCCGCAAGATTTGGTACCTGCCGTACAGCAGGCCGTCGCGGAACAATACGAAGCAAAAACCGGTATCAAAGAAACATTCTACGTCTGCAAACCTTCACAAGGAGCAGGACAATGTTAAGCGAAATCCCTGTGCAGGCTCCGGACGGTCAGCCGTTTCGCCTGCTCACCCTGCGCAATGACGCAGGGATGGTCGTCACGCTCATGGACTGGGGCGCGACGCTGCTCTCTGCGCGTATTCCGCTTAGCGATGGTAGCGTGCGTGAAGCATTGCTCGGGTGCGCCAGTCCGGAACAATACCCGGAGCAGGCTGCGTTTCTGGGCGCTTCAATTGGTCGCTACGCTAACCGTATCGCCAACAGCCGCTATACCTTTGCCGGCGAAACCGTTGAGTTGGTACCAAGTCAGGGCAACAACCAGCTGCACGGCGGGCCAGACGGTTTCGACAAACGTCGCTGGCAGATAGTCAATCAGAATGACCGTCAGGTGCTGTTCGCCTTAACATCTGACGATGGCGATCAGGGTTTCCCTGGCCATCTATGCGCCACCGCGCAGTATCGCCTGACTGACGATAATCGTATTTCGATAACCTACCGTGCCACGGTTGATAAGCCCTGCCCGGTAAATTTGACGAATCATGTCTATTTTAATCTAGACGGTGACAAAACAGATGTGCGCCAGCACAAGCTGCAAATTCTGGCGGACGAGTATTTACCCGTAGACGAAATGGGCATCCCGCATGACGGGCTGAAATCCGTCGCTGGTAGCACTTTCGATTTCCGCACGCCTAAAATCATCAGCAGTGAATTTCTTGCCGATGACGATCAGCGCAAGGTGAAAGGTTACGATCACGCCTTCCTGCTTCAGGCACAGGGCAATGCGCGTACACCGGTCGCTCGACTGTGGTCCCAAGATGAAAAACTGCAGATGGTGGTATACACCTCCGCCCCGGCATTGCAGTTTTACTCCGGCAACTTCCTCGGCGGTACACCATCTCGCGGACCAGACGCCTACGAAGACTGGCAAGGTCTGGCGCTGGAAAGTGAGTTTCTCCCGGACAGCCCAAACCATCCAGAGTGGCAGCAGCCGGACTGCTTCTTACGCCCGGGTGAAGAGTATGCCAGCGTGACGGAATATCAGTTTATTCCAGTCTGATCCTTTCCCCTCACAGGCCCGATGACGTAACGTAGCGGGCCTGTTATTTGTTTATCACAGTAGAACCGCTCAAATCCCCACCACTCAAAGACAAAATCGCAACCTTGAATTCACAAGAACCTTACACTGTGGCGCTATTTTCGCTATGGTTATGCGTAAGCATTGCCGCTGACGCTTTACGGCAATATAATGAGAATTATTATCATTCAATATGATTTATAGGAGTGAGTGTATGGCTGTAACTAAGCTGGTTCTGGTACGTCACGGTGAAAGTCAGTGGAACAACGAAAACCGTTTTACCGGTTGGTATGACGTTGATCTGTCAGAGAAAGGCGTGGGCGAAGCAAAAGCGGCAGGTAAACTGCTGAAAGAAGAAGGCTACAGCTTCGATTTTGCTTATACCTCTGTGCTGAAACGTGCCATCCACACCCTGTGGAACGTACTGGACGAACTGGATCAGGCCTGGCTGCCGGTTGAAAAATCCTGGAAACTGAACGAACGTCATTACGGCGCGCTGCAGGGTCTGAACAAAGCTGAAACCGCTGAAAAATACGGTGACGAGCAGGTTAAGCAATGGCGTCGCGGCTTTGCGGTAACGCCACCGGAACTGACCAAAGATGACGAGCGTTATCCGGGTCACGATCCGCGCTATGCGAAGTTGACCGACAAAGAGTTACCGGTTACCGAAAGCCTGGCGCTGACCATCGATCGCGTTATCCCCTACTGGAACGAAACCATTCTGCCGCGCATGAAAAGCGGTGAGCGCGTAATTATCGCCGCTCACGGTAACTCTCTGCGTGCGCTGGTTAAATACCTGGATAACATGGGCGAAGATGAGATCCTTGAACTGAACATCCCAACCGGCGTACCGCTGGTATATGAGTTCGACGAAAACTTCAAACCAATCAAACACTACTATCTGGGTAACGCTGACGAGATCGCAGCAAAAGCGGCAGCCGTTGCGAACCAGGGTAAAGCGAAGTAATTTTCATCCCGGGTCAAACGAAAAAAGCGTGGAATGCTCCACGCTTTTTTATTGTCGGATGACGGCGTTGCCTTATCCGGCCTAACGAGCGTAGCCCGGATGAATTTTTTAACCGCGGCGCGCTTTTACTGCATCCGCCAGCTGGCGCAACACCGCATCGGTATCTTCCCAGCCAATGCAGGCGTCGGTGATGCTCTTACCGTAAGTCAGCGGCTCACCGCTATCCGGGTTCTGATTACCTTCTACCAGATGGCTTTCGATCATCACGCCAATAATTGCTTTTTCGCCCCCAGCAACTTGTCCGCAAACATCTTTCGCGACATCCATCTGCTTTTTGAACTGCTTGCTGGAGTTGGCATGGCTAAAGTCGATCATCACCTGCGCTGAAAGCCCTGCTTTGATCAGACCTTCTTTCACGTCGGCAACGTGCTGAGCACTGTAGTTCGGCTCTTTGCCGCCACGCAAAATAATATGGCAATCGCCATTACCACTGGTATTTACGATCGCCGAATGACCCCATTTGGTCACAGACAGGAAGCAGTGCGGCGCTCCTGCGGCGTTAATCGCATCGATCGCTACTTTTATCGTGCCATCAGTACCGTTTTTAAAGCCAACCGGGCAGGACAGACCAGACGCCAATTCGCGATGCACCTGAGATTCTGTGGTACGTGCCCCAATCGCGCCCCAGCTCATCAGGTCGGCGAGGTATTGCGGCGTAATCATATCGAGGAATTCACCCGCTGCAGGCAATCCGCTGTCATTGATATCCAGCAGCAGTTTACGCGCAATGCGCAGCCCATCGTTGATCTGGAAGCTGTTGTCCATGTGCGGATCGTTGATAAGCCCTTTCCAGCCTACGGTAGTTCGCGGTTTTTCAAAATAGACGCGCATAACGATTTCAAGCTCGCCTTTTAACTCTTCACGCAGTGCCAGCAGGCGAGCGGCATACTCTTTGGCGGCTGCCGGATCATGAATAGAGCAAGGCCCAATCACTACCAGCAGGCGATCGTCACTCCCTTTCAGGATTTTATGAATCGCCTTACGGGCATGAGCCACCGTGTTTGCGGCATTTTCAGTAGCGGGGAATTTTTCCAACAATGCGACTGGCGGTAATAACTCGTTGATCTCTTTAATGCGTAAATCGTCGTTCTGATAATTCATGATTATTCCAGCGTTGCCATACTTATATAAATGAATGCAATCCCTCCAATCTATATCTTCAGTCATAAAGTGTAAACGGGGTTTTACACTTTGGACGGATTAATCCTGGAATTGGCAAAAAAAACGCAATAAAGTAGCGAAAAACGAGATCCAACCTACAATTTATAACTGTAACAGCTTTAATTTTCATAAATTTCAAGATTCTATGCTGGGTTTAATTTCTCTGGCAAAACTATTAACCACATATTGATGATGTAACTGGCACATGCACTGTTGGAAGACGTTATCCGACATATCGACCATAACAGGAGCATATTATGCATATGACAAAGCTGGCTTCACTCTTTCTTACCGCTACACTCAGCCTCGCCAGCGGCGCGGCGCTGGCAGCTGAAACCAATACGCAGTCCAATAACGGCCAGGCAAATTCCTCGGCGGATGCCGGTCAGGTCGCCCCAGACGCACGCGAAAACGTGGCACCAAATAATGTCGACAACAGTAACGTGAATTCGGGTGGCACAATGCTGCATCCGAACGGTTCATCAATGAACCATGAAGGGATGACCAAAGATGAGATGCACAAAAACACCATGTGTAAGGACGGTCGCTGCCCTGATGTGAATAAGAAGGTTGAGACCGGAAACGGCATTAACAATGATGCTGAGACAAAAACTGATGGCACTACGCAGTAACGCTGAAAATAAAGCTAATAATGGGAGAGCAATAGCTCTCCTTTTTAATTTTATCATCCCAAAAACGGTATGATGGCATACAGTAAAGATGAGAATAACAAAGGGATGGCATAATGGCGCACTCGCATACTCATACTTCTTCTGAGCAACCCAAGGACAATAATGCCCGCCGCTTGATGATTGCATTCTGCATTACAGCCGGATTTATGTTGGTTGAGGTGGTGGGTGGAATACTTTCAGGTTCACTGGCCTTGTTGGCCGATGCCGGGCATATGCTCACTGATGCCGCAGCGCTCCTTTTTGCGCTACTGGCCGTCCGGTTTTCCCATCGCCCGCCCACAATACGGCATACCTTCGGCTGGCTGAGGCTCACGACACTGGCCGCGTTTGTTAATGCCATCGCATTGGTCGTGATCACCATTTTAATCGTCTGGGAAGCCATTGAGCGCTTCCATACGCCCCGCCCCGTGGCTGGTGGCATGATGATGGTTATAGCTGTCGCGGGTTTACTGGCTAACGTACTGGCTTTTTGGGTTCTACACCGCGGCAGTGAGGAGAAAAACCTGAACGTCCGCGCCGCGGCACTACATGTGATGGGCGATTTACTCGGCTCGGTCGGGGCGATCATCGCTGCGCTGATTATTATCTGGACGGGCTGGACGCCTGCGGACCCGATTCTCTCGATTCTGGTTTCCGTGCTGGTACTGCGTAGCGCCTGGCGACTGTTAAAGGATAGCGTTAATGAATTACTGGAAGGCGCCCCGCTGACGCTGGATATCGCCGCACTACAGCGCCATCTCAGCCGGGATATCCCCGAAGTCCGCAATGTGCACCATGTCCATGTCTGGATGGTGGGTGAAAAACCGGTAATGACGCTGCATGTGCAGGTGGTCCCGCCGCACGATCACGACGCGCTGCTGGAGCGTATTCAGCATTTCCTTATCCATCACTACCAGATTGAACACGCCACGATCCAGATGGAGTATCAGCCGTGTAATGGGCCGGACTGCCACCTGTATCAGGGGGTATCCGGCCATTCACACCATCACCATTAATGGGACAGCGCGTGGGAACCCCGCTCGCGCGCGCTGTTAATCCACATCCTGCTACCGTTCAGGGCGATAACCGTCAGGATCACATATTCCAGCGACATGGCATATACGCCTTGCAGGGCGAAAATCACTACGCTTATTACGTTAATGATCACCCACAGCAGCCAGTTTTCAACGTACTTACGCGTCATCAGGATCATCGCCGCAATCGACAACACCATCATGCAGGAGTCCCAGAACGGGAATGCATCGGGTTGCAACTCAGGCACAACAACCTGCAATCCTAATGCCTGCATAATGTTCACCGCAATGCGGGTCAGGAACGCAAAGACCGGATCGATATAGACCGACATCAGGCCGATCGCCACCACGCAAGCCGCCAGCCAGCCGATCGCTTTTGGTAACGGCAACCAGCGAATTTTCAGCTCCGCTTCATGCTGGTTGGTTTGCCTGGACCAGGCATACCAGCCGTAGATGTTGGCGGCAAAGAAGAAAACTTGCAGCAACAGGCTTGCATAGAGCTGGATCTGAAAGAAGATAATCGCAAACAGCGTGACGTTTATCAGGCCGAAGAAGTAATTGCTGATTTTCTCAAGGCTTGCCAGGCCAATACACAGCAACCCGGCGATCGTCCCCACAGCTTCGATCCACGACAGATCGTAACCGCCAGCGCCAATCGGAATATGTACCAGAATGTTCTGCGTGCTAAAAAAGTCCATCTTTTCCCCCAGAGCAAAAAAATTAATTAAGCTCGAAGTGTAGCCGCAAATTCCAACATGCGGTTTAACGGCAACAACGCCCCTTCTCGCAGCGCAGCATCAACATGTATCTCATGAGCCGCTCCGCCTTGTTCCAGGCCCTCAGCAATCGCCTTGAGGCCGTTCATCGCCATCCACGGACAATGCGCACAGCTGCGGCAGGTTGCCCCCTCACCAGCCGTCGGCGCTTCAAGCAATTCTTTATCCGGAACGGCCTGCTGCATTTTGTAAAATATGCCCCGGTCAGTCGCCACAATCAGCTGTTGATGCGGTAACGATTTAGCTGCGTTGATTAACTGGCTGGTTGAGCCAACCGCATCGGCCATATCAACGATAGACTGAGGGGACTCCGGGTGCACCAACACCGCTGCATCAGGGTAAAGCCCCTTCATGCGTGTTAAAGCCTGAGTTTTAAATTCGTCGTGGACGATACAGGCCCCCTGCCAACAAAGAACGTCTGCACCGGTCTGTTTTTGTACGTAGTTGCCCAGATGTCTGTCCGGAGCCCAGATGATTTTTTCACCTAAACTATCAAGATGCTCAATAAGTTCTACCGCGATACTGGATGTGACGACCCAGTCCGCACGTGCTTTAACGGCGGCTGAGGTATTGGCGTAAACCACTACGGTACGATCGGGGTGCGCATCACAAAACGCGCTGAACGCATCAATCGGACAGCCCAGATCTAATGAGCATTCCGCCTGTAGGGTCGGCATCAGGATGGTCTTTTCCGGGCTGAGAATTTTGGCGGTTTCCCCCATAAACCTCACGCCTGCAACTAACAGCGTAGAGGCAGAATGTTTTGAGCCGAAACGCGCCATCTCCAGAGAATCAGAAATACAACCACCGGTCTCTTCGGCCAACTGCTGAATTTCAGGATCGGTGTAATAGTGCGCGACCATAACGGCATCACGCTCTTTCAGCAGGCGCTTGATTTTTTCACGATAAAATTGCTTTTCATCCACACTCAGCGGGGCTGGCTTCGGCGGAAACGGATAAATTGCTGCTTCTGGATCAAACATCACGCTCATCTTGCTTTCTCGTTTTACTGGCTTAACGAAATAACCGATTAAAAGCGTGACTCACGCCGTATTCGGTTAGATTTGTTTTATATGCTAAACAAGATAGCGGATTGGCGTAAGAAAGTCACAATAATTGCGTGTGAGGAATGCCGGAAGGCGACTGACGTCTTATCCGGCCTACGTGAATAGTGTCGTCTGTAGGACTGATAAGCGAAGCGCATCAGGCAAGCAGCTTCGAATCTTATAAATCGCAGATAGCAAAAAGGCGCCTTTAGGGCGCCTTTTTACACTGGTGGGGCGTGCAGGATTCGAACCTGCGACCAATTGATTAAAAGTCAACTGCTCTACCAACTGAGCTAACGCCCCCGTATGGGGTTTACTTCTTTATACTTTCAGGATGGTGGGTCGTGCAGGATTCGAACCTGCGACCAATTGATTAAAAGTCAACTGCTCTACCAACTGAGCTAACGACCCGCTCGGGTATAACCTGAAAATTTTTACTCGGTGCCACCAATAAATTGGTGGGGCGTGCAGGATGACTCGACTTCGTCTCGCCCTAACGGGCCGTTGCTAAAGCAACGTTATCCTTCACGTTTAACATCTGAGTACGATGTTAAAGTTGGTGGGGCGTGCAGGATTCGAACCTGCGACCAATTGATTAAAAGTCAACTGCTCTACCAACTGAGCTAACGCCCCGAGTGGTGGGTGATGACGGGATCGAACCGCCGACCCCCTCCTTGTAAGGGAGGTGCTCTCCCAGCTGAGCTAATCACCCGATACTGCGCTGGATACTACTTACTAACTAAGTTAGTGGTGGGTCGTGCAGGATTCGAACCTGCGACCAATTGATTAAAAGTCAACTGCTCTACCAACTGAGCTAACGACCCACTTTTTTTGCCGCTTTCGGGCTGTTTGATATCCCTTGGCAACGGCGGCATATATTACTGATTTCAGATTTTAGCGCAACAAAAATTTCGATGTAAATAACTCAACTGCTTAGGAATCACACGACGCGACCAGAATTAACACGATTTCTGGTCGCATGGTGTTCATTACATCGCGCCAAGGCGTTTTTGCGCTTGTTTCGCGCCATCAGTGCCAGGGTATTTAGTGATAACCTGCTGATAAACGGCTTTCGCTTTCTCTTTATCACCTTTGTCCTGCATGATGACGCCGACT
The DNA here is from genome assembly GCF_043945515.1 of Citrobacter freundii complex sp. 2024EL-00216. Lineage (NCBI taxonomy): Bacteria > Pseudomonadati > Pseudomonadota > Gammaproteobacteria > Enterobacterales > Enterobacteriaceae > Citrobacter > Citrobacter freundii complex sp. 2024EL-00216. The sequence continues at coordinate 291,130 of NZ_JBIMRA010000001.1, forward strand.
TTATACATCGCGTCTGCAGCCTTTGGTGATTTCGGGAAGTTTTTGACTACTGAAGCAAAATAGAACGCTGCATCATCTTTTTTCCCCTTGTTGTAATTCAACTGACCCAGCCAGTAATTCGCATTTGGCAGGTAAGTTGAGTCTGGGTACTTTTTAATGAAGTTCTGAAATGCTTCAATCGCGTCATCCTGGCGGGATTTATCCTGCACCAGAGCAATGGCCGCATTGTAATCGGTATTCGCATCGCCAGTTTGTACCGGAGCACCTGACGCTGCCGCTGCACCCGCATCAGGTGCAGGGGTTGCTGCTGCCCCACTCTGATCGCCGCCCGCAGATTGCGCCGCAGGTGCACTACCGCTACCAAGATTATTCATCTGCAGCAATATCTGCTTCTGGCGTTCAACAACCTGATTCAGTTGATACTGATTTTCCTGAATTTGACCGCGCAGGGAATCAATATCGGACTGATTATCGGAGAGTTGTTGCTGGAGTTGGGTTAAAAGCTGACTGTGAGCGTTAGAAATACGCTCGAGTTGAGTGACACGGTCTTCGACCGAGCCAGAGCCGACACTACTGATTGGCGCCTGTGCAAAAGCGGCCCAGGGGGCCGCTATGCCAACCAGTAACGACAGACTCAACAGATGATGTCTGAAGTTACTGCTCATGCAATTCTCTTAGTAAACCAGTACGGCGCGACGGTTTTTGGCGTAAGCCGCTTCGTCATGACCCAGTACTGCAGGTTTTTCTTTACCGTAAGAAACGATGGAGATCTGGTCAGCAGAAACGCCTTTACCCTGCAGGTACATCTTAACGGCGTTCGCACGACGCTCACCCAGGGAGATGTTGTACTCAGGAGTACCACGTTCGTCCGCATGACCTTCTACGGTGACTTTGTAAGACGGGTTGCTACGCAGGAAGTTAGCGTGAGCATCCAGCATTGCAGCGAAGTCAGAACGGATATCGTACTTGTCCAGATCGAAGTAAACGATGTTGTTCTGCTGCAGCTGTTGCATCTGAAGACGCGCTTGCTCTTCAGAAGACATGTTGCCGCTGCCGTTTGCATCCATACCAGTGCCGGCACCCAGCATGCCTTCGCTGCCGTCATTGCTGGCGTTCTTGTTAGAAGAACACGCTGCAATAGCCATAACAGGCAGAGCAATCATCAGCCCTTTCAGCACTTTGTTCAGTTGCATTTCAATGATTCCTTTATTAATCAATTATTTATTATCACAGATACGGCGACCAGGCAGGGAATTTAACCTGTCCATCAGTTGCCGGAAGACGCGCTTTGAAACGCCCATCTGTAGAAACCAAATTCAGCACGGATCCCATCCCCTGAGAAGAGCTGTAGATTACCATAGTGCCGTTAGGTGCCAGACTTGGCGTTTCGTCCAGGAACGTTGACGACAGAACTTGTACGCCACCCGCTACCAGATCTTGTTTGGCAATGTGTTGCTGACCGTTGGCCGAGCTTACCATTACCATAAATTTACCGTCGCTGCTCACATCCGCATCCTGGTTTTGCGAACCTTCCCAGGTAATGCGCTGCGGAGCACCGCCGTTGACGTTAACTTTATATACCTGCGGACGACCGGCCTGGTCAGACGTAAAGGCCAGGTTTTGGCTGTCCGGGAACCAGGTAGGTTCCGTGTTGTTGCTACGACCATCCGTCACCTGACGGATCTGACCGGAACCAATGTCCATGACATACAGGTTCAGGCTACCGGTTTTAGACAGGGCAAACGCCAGTTTGCTGCCATCCGGAGAAAACGCAGGCGCACCGTTGTGACGTGGGAACGAGGCTACCTGACGAACCGCGCCGTTAGACAGTGTCTGAATAACCAGTGCAGAACGACCGCTTTCGAAGGTAACGTACGCCAGTTTTGAACCGTCCGGGGACCACGCCGGAGACATCAGCGGCTGCGGAGAACGGTGTACCACGAACTGGTTGTAACCATCGTAGTCGGACACACGTAATTCGTACGGGAACTGACCACCGTTGGTCTGAACAACATAAGCGATACGGGTACGGAATGCACCTTTAATGCCGGTCAGTTTTTCAAACACTTCGTCACTTGCAGTATGGCCCGCGTAACGCAGCCACTGCTTGTTCACTTTATAGGTGTTCTGTGCCAGTACGGTACCCGGTGCGCCACCGGTGTCAACCAGCTGATAGGCAACGCTGTAAGAACCATCCGGGTTCGGCGTAACCTGGCCGACGACTACGGCATCAATGCCCAGCGCAGACCACGCGGCAGGTTGAACTTCCTGCGCGGTACCGGGCTGCTGAGGCAGACGAGAACGGTCTAACGGGTTAAATTTACCGCTGTTACGCAGGTCAGCACCTACGATACCACCGATATCTTCAGGTGCAGCACCCGGTCCTGCCCACTGGAAGGGGACAACACCAATCGGGCGCGCCGAGTCCACCCCCTGGGTGATCTCGATACGTACTTCTGCGTGCAGCACCGCTGCCCACAGCATCAGAAAACCAAATGCTACTCGTAATGCCTGCTTCATCATATCTCCCTTATCTGGACGGAAAGCCCACGATAATTTAGCAGAATGTTAACAAACTCAAATACACAAAACTACCAGAACTCTGTCTCAACCTTAGACCGTTTCCCCTGATTTCTCAGGGGTCGTTATTACAGTTTGAAGTCCAGTTTGGCATCTTTTACTTTTTCATAAACTGCCTGGCTAGGCGGTTTAGGAATTCTGGCGGTTTTCGCAGCCGTCAGCGCAGCCTGACACAATGCCGGATCCCCGCCCTCTTCGGTCACATCCAGTAACAGACCATCGGGTGCTAACTTGATATGTAATACGCAAGATTTACCTGCATACAAATCTGCACCATACAGACGGCTCTGGATCGCATTGCGAATTTGAGATGCGTAAGCACTGATATCAGCGCCAGATGCACCGCCATTGGCACCACTTGTACCACTATCTTTCGCCGGTTGGCCGTTTCCTTTCGCTCCACCGCCCGATTTCGGTGCATTCTTACCGGAGCTCAGGTCACCCAACAAGTCGTCAACGCCAGAGGCTGCAGCGGCTTTTTCGGCCGCAGCCTTTTTAGCAGCAGCTGCTTTATCTGCCGCAGCTTTCTTATCGGCAGCGGCTTTCTCAGCTGCAGCTTTTTTGTCTGCTGCTGCTTTTTCTGCAGCGGCTTTCTTATCAGCCGCCGCTTTTTCAGCAGCGGCAGCTTTCGCGGCAGCGGCTTTTTCTGCTTTCTCAGCAGCAGCTTTCTCGGCTGCTGCTTGCTTAGCGGCCTCAGCCTGTGCTTTCTTCGCAGCGTCCGCAGCTGCCTTAGCAGCTTGTGCTTCTGCAGCTTTCTTCGCATCAGCGGCGGCTTTAGCGGCTTCAGCCTCAGCTTTTTTCTGTGCGTCTGCAGCGGCTTTCTTCGCGGCATCTGCCGCTTGCTTAGCCTGGACATCAGCTTTAGCCTTCGCGTCTGCAGCAGCCTTCGCCGCAGCCTCTTCAGCCTGTTTCTGTTGCTCTTGCGCTTTCGCTGCGGCGGCTTCAGCTTGCTTCTGCTGTTCCGCCTGTTCGCGCACTTTTTCCTGCGCGGCTAAACGTTCTTTTTCCAGCTGCTTCAGTCGCTCTTGCTCAGCTGCCTGCTTCTCGCGAAGTTCTTCAGCTTGCTGCTGCGCCTGCTTTTCACGCTGCTCTTCAGCACGTTTCGCACTTGCCTGCTGTTGCTGCTGCCTGTCGTACTGTTGCACAACGGCGCCAGGATCGACCATAACGGCGTCGATGGACGAACCTCCACCGCCGCCGGCTGAAGCATCAATGTGCTCATCGAACGAACTCCAGATCAGCGCTGCAAATAAAATGACATGCAGCACCGCTGAAATAATTATCGCCCTTTTGAGCTTGTCGTTTTGTTCGGTTGCCTTTGACACTCTCGGTTCCCAAAAAACTGTTCGCCTGTTACGTGCTCTCTTTCAAGCCAGCAAAACGCAGTCATCAGATTGGCTGCGTCATCAAGCCAACCGATTTTACGCCTGCACTGTGTAACAAGTTCAGCGCTTTAATTATTTCATCATAAGGCACGTCTTTCGCACCACCGATTAAAAAGACCGTTTTCGGATTGGTCTGCAGGCGGCTTTTCGCTTCCGCAATAACCTGCTCCGGTGGTAGTTGATCCATACGATCTTTCTCAACCACCACGCTGTATTGCCCAATACCGGAAACTTCAATAATGACCGGGGGTTCGTCGTTACTGCTGACGGCTTGCGACTCGGTCGCATCCGGCAGGTCGACTTCCACACTCTGCGTAATGATCGGTGCGGTTGCCATAAAGATCAGCAACAGCACCAGCAGTACGTCGAGCAGCGGTACAATATTGATTTCGGACTTGAGTTCGCGACGACCTCGTCCACGCGTTCTGGCCATGGCTTACCCCTTGTTGCTCTCGCTAACGGTAAACGCCTGGCGGTGCAGAATCGCGGTGAACTCTTCCATAAAGTTGTCGTAATTCAGTTCCAGTTTGTTCACGCGCTGGTTCAGACGGTTGTAGGCCATAACCGCCGGGATTGCCGCAAACAGACCGATAGCCGTTGCAATCAACGCTTCTGCGATACCCGGTGCGACCATTTGCAACGTCGCCTGTTTTACCGCGCCCAGCGCGATAAATGCGTGCATGATCCCCCAAACGGTACCGAACAGACCGATATACGGGCTGATGGAGCCAACGGTGCCGAGGAATGGAATATGCGTTTCCAGCGTTTCCAGTTCACGGTTCATCGAGATACGCATCGCACGGGAAGCCCCCTCAACGACCGCTTCCGGCGCGTGGCTATTTGCTCGATGCAAACGCGCAAATTCCTTGAATCCGCTATAGAAAATTTGTTCCGAGCCCGCCAAATTATCACGACGCCCCTGGCTTTCCTGGTACAGGCGCGACAATTCAATGCCGGACCAGAACTTGTCTTCAAATGCTTCGGCTTCACGTGAAGCAGCATTAAGAATACGGGTCCGTTGGATGATGATGGCCCAGGATGCGATTGAGAAACCAATCAAAATCAACATGATAAGTTTAACCAGAAGGCTTGCCTTCAGGAACAAATCAAGGATATTCATGTCAGTCACTGCTTAAACTCCGCGACAATAGACTTGGGAAGCGCACGAGGCTTCATTTTGAGTGGATCAACGCAAACAATCAGAACTTCGGCTTCATTCAGCACGGTGTTCTCTGCGTTGACAATGCGTTGCGTGAAAACCAATGAGGTGCCACGCATTGACGTAATTTCGGTTTGAACTTCGAGCATATCGTCGAGCCGGGCAGGCGCAAAATACTCGAGGGTCATCTTGCGCACCACAAAGGCTACACGTTCGGCCAACAGGACCTGCTGACTGAAGTGATGATGACGAAGCATTTCTGTGCGTGCTCTTTCATAAAAAGCGACGTAACTGGCGTGGTAAACCACCCCACCGGCATCGGTATCTTCATAATAGACACGAACCGGCCATCGAAACATATACTTATTCATTCCTACTGCCTCTTTGTTGGCTTCGCCCACTCGCACCAGTTACTTACCTTTGTAAGCGTCTGGTGATTCGCGTTCTTGCCGCCGCGATGCATCAAGAATGTCGTTGTATATCGCGCTGTCTTCACTGTACATCCCGGTAATGCAACAAAAGGTTAGTGCTTTCAAACTTCGCTACTATACGCGCGGGAATGGTGCTTTGGAATGGGGGAAAGTAAACGGAGAGTAAAAAATTATGGGCTTATGCAAGCCCATAAATATTTAAGGATGTTTCTTATTCAAAAGAAGAAGAAAATCAGACCAACAACGAGGACAATATCCGCGATCAGCGGGCAGAAGATGCCCTGCCAATGTACGGCGCGAGGACGGAAGCCAACGCCGTGAATAATGCCTGCGCAGACCGCCCACATCAGCAGGAAACCATGCCAGATTTCAAGCTCACTGGTTTTGGCCGCAAAACGTGACGGATCCCAGAATATGCAGCCAGCCAACACGATTGCCAGCACAAATGAAAGCGCCCGCAAGGGGCGCTTGTCCATCGCGTTGTATACCATCGCGATAATGTTGGTCATTAGCTATCTTCTTGCCCGGCTTTGCCTGATTCAACGTGCTCAAGCGCCAGCGCTGTGATTATCCCAAATGCACAGGCAAGAAGCGTTCCCAAAATCCATGCGAAATACCACATTTTAAGCTCCTTACTTAGTACAGAGAGTGGGTGTTGCTTTCAATATCTTCTTTAGTGATGCGACCGAACATCTTCCAGTAACACCAGCTGGTGTACAGCAGAATAATCGGTACAAACACCGCCGCGACCCAGGTCATCAGATTCAATGTACGCTGGCTGGAGGTGGCATCCCACATGGTCAAACTTGCGTTCATCATGGTGCTGGATGGCATCACAAACGGGAACATTGCGATACCGGCAGTCAGGATGATGCAGGCTAACGTCAGTGAGGAGAAGACGAACGCCCATGCCCCTTTCTCCATGCGAGAAGTCAGGATGGTCAACAGCGGCAGAACCACGCCCAGAGCAGGAACCAACCACAGGATAGGTGCATTGTTAAAGTTCACCATCCATGCGCCAGCCACACGAGCCACTTCTTTGGTCAGCGGGTTAGAGGCGGCATGATGATCCAGTGCAGAGGTCACAACATAACCGTCAATACCGTAAATTACCCACACACCGGCCAGCGCGAAGCAGACCAGAGTCACCAGCGCCGCAGCCTGTGAAGTTGCACGAGCACGCAGATGCAGTTCACCTACCGTACGCATCTGCAGATAGGTCGCACCCTGGGTGATGATCATCCCAACGCTCACGACACCTGCCAGCAGACCAAACGGATTCAGCAACTGGAAGAAGTTACCGGTGTAGTACAAACGCATGTAGTCATCTACGTGGAACGGAACCCCTTGCAGCAGGTTACCGAACGCCACGCCAATCACCAGCGGTGGCACGAAGCTACCAATGAAGATGCCCCAGTCCCACATGTTGCGCCAGCGCATATCTTCAATCTTAGAGCGGTAGTCAAAACCGACCGGACGGAAGAACAAGGACGCCAGAACCAAAATCATCGCCACATAGAAACCGGAGAACGCAGCGGCATACACCATCGGCCAGGCAGCGAACAGTGCGCCCCCCGCGGTGATGAGCCAAACCTGGTTACCGTCCCAGTGCGGGGCGATGGAGTTAATCATAATTCGACGCTCGGTATCATTACGACCGAGGAAACGGGTGAGCATGCCCACCCCCATGTCGAATCCATCAGTGACTGCAAAACCAATCAGCAGAATGCCAACCAGCAGCCACCAGATAAAACGCAATACTTCATAATCGATCATTTGACGACTCCTGTCTTAGCGTGCCGGCTGAGAAGTCACAGTGGACTGCTCGTAGTGATAACGACCGGTTTTCAGGCTACTCGGCCCAAGGCGTGCGAACTTGAACATCAGATACAGTTCAGCCACCAGGAACAGGGTATACAGGCCGCAAATCAACAGCATCGAGAAGATGAGGTCGCCAGCAGTCAGCGAAGAGTTCGCTACGGCTGTTGGTAACACTTCACCAATCGCCCACGGTTGACGACCGTACTCTGCAACAAACCAACCGGATTCAATAGCAATCCACGGCAGAGGAATCGCATACAGCGCGGTGCGCAGCAGCCATTTTTTCTCACCGATACGGTTACGAAGCACAGTCCAGAAGGACACCGCGATAATTGCCAGCATCAGAATGCCGCATGCCACCATGATACGGAAAGCGAAGTACAGCGGCGCAACACGAGGAATAGAATCTTTCGTTGCCTGCTGAATTTGCGCTTCGGTCGCGTCGGTAACTTTGTCCGTATAGCGTTTCAACAGCAGACCATAACCCAGGTCTTTCTTCATGCTGTTGAACTGGTCGCGAACGGCCTGGTCGGTAGTACCAGCACGCAGTTCTTCCAGCAGCTGATACGCTTTCATCCCGTTACGGATACGCTCTTCGTGTTGCACCATCAGGTCTTTCAGACCAATGACCGGTGTATCAACAGAGCGGGTGGCAATGATGCCCAGCGCATAAGGAATCTGAATCGCAAAATGGTTTTCCTGCGCATCCTGGTCCGGAATACCGAACAGCGTGAAGGAAGCCGGTGCAGGCTGAGTTTCCCATTCTGCTTCAATCGCAGCGAGTTTGGTTTTCTGCACGTCGCCCATTTCGTAACCAGATTCATCACCCAGAACGATAACAGACAGAATAGCAGCCATACCAAAGCTGGCAGCGATAGCAAAAGAACGTTTAGCAAACGCGAAGTCACGACCGCGCAGCATATAGTAGGAGCTGATACCCAGAACGAACATCGCGCCACATACATAACCAGATGCCACAGTGTGAACAAATTTCACCTGTGCTACCGGGTTGAGCACCAGTTCAGAGAAGCTCAGCATCTCCATACGCATGGTTTCGAAGTTGAAATCCGCTGCGATTGGGTTCTGCATCCAGCCGTTCGCAACCAGAATCCACAACGCGGACAGGTTAGAACCCAGAGCCACCAGCCAGGTGACACACATATGCTGGACTTTACCCAAACGGTCCCAGCCGAAGAAGAACAGACCTACAAAGGTGGATTCGAGGAAGAAGGCCATCAAACCTTCGATCGCCAGCGGCGCACCGAAAATATCCCCTACATAGTGGGAGTAGTAAGACCAGTTAGTCCCGAACTGGAACTCCATGGTCAGACCGGTAGCCACACCCAGAGCGAAGTTGATACCAAACAACTTGCCCCAGAACTTGGTCATATCTTTATAAATCTGTTTGCCGGAAAGGACGTAGACCGTTTCCATGATGGCCAACAAGAACGCCATACCGAGCGTCAGTGGCACAAACAGGAAGTGGTACATCGCGGTCAAGGCAAACTGTAAGCGCGACAGTTCGACTATATCTAACATCATGACTCCTTGCTCATCGCATGAAGACTCCGAGAGTGAACCCCGTTAGAAAGGGTCACACGCATGCCCCAATACAAATTTATCTGCTTCCTTCCGCCGCTACCCTTTCCTCTCATTTGAAGAAAGGACAATGATGAAAGGTTACAAACATGTTAATAAAACACTCAAATTGATCCCGCAATTATATTACGCCGTAAAATCCTTACAATAAACAGGTTTTTATCGAGACAAATTTGCATTTTTCGATAGTGATCAATTTATAGCTAATTTACCACTTTCAGACCAATTTGATCTGAAGCAATTTACCCTCTTTTGATGCTGTTTTCCAAGTTTTAAACATTGATTTAAATCAATTTTCAAATTTAATGTTAATAGTGTTTAGCACTCACGCTACTAGTGAACGCGATGTTAACAATATGTTTTTCAATGAGTAATTGCCGTTACTACAAATGATAGGATATTTATTTAAATGTACACGATCTTTTAACCAGCCCGGATGACTTAATTGATAGAAGATAAAGAATCACTAATGCTGGGTAGCTCACAGTTTTTTGTTTAGCAAGTCATGGATTTGTTATTTCATACAAATTATTCATTTAAATTTTACTTATAATTAACACCGGGATGTAACTATCTCAACTGGAAGCGAAAACGTTCCACAATGACCGATGCATTGCGTTTGTCGTTCTGCGAGAGAACGCTGACGTTTCGCTTAAATCATCACTGAAAGTTATCATTAACACCCCCTCTTCTCTTATGTGGCAAAGATTAAATATGCCACAAACATTTCCTTATCATTTTTATCCTAAATTTAACAAAAATGAATTGTGACATATAAGATTAAAAAATAAAAAACCGTTATGTCGTTCACAAGTTAATTAGTAATTGGGATTTTTGAAATTATTTAAAACACGTCATAAACGGCGCGCATAACAAAATAAGATTTCGATCACAAACATGGCAAGTCATTTATTACCCAATTCTCTAATAAATTAAAACCAGCTAAGAAAAGATAATCTATCACATTGATTATGAAAGGATTTTATAGATTACAAATATAACAATCATTTTTCTCAGGATATTTTGAAAATAGATCAATTGCTTCCTTTTTCGCTTCCACAGAAACTCCAACCCTATTAAGAGGTTGTCACAATCCATGTTCTAAATATTAGAAAATAATTTCACTTATTGACCATCAGCCCTACAGAGGATTACCCATGAAGAAATCTACACTTGTTATTGGCGTCATCGGTGCTGACTGCCATGCAGTAGGTAATAAAGTTCTGGATCGCGTTTTTACTGCTCATGATTTTCACGTAATCAACCTCGGGGTGATGGTGAGCCAGGATGAATATATTGATGCTGCGATTGAAACAGGCGCCGATGCCATCGTGGTGTCCTCTATCTACGGTCATGGCGACATTGACTGCCTCGGACTACGTGAGCGCTGCATCGAACGCGGCCTTGGCGACATTCTGCTGTACGTCGGCGGCAACCTGGTCGTCGGTAAACATGACTTCGCCGACGTGGAAGTGAAGTTTAAAGAGATGGGCTTTAACCGGGTCTTCGCCCCCAGCCACGATCTGGAAGATGTTTGCGCGCTTATCACTAATGATATTCACCAACACAATGGCCTCGAACAGCGTTGCCTGGAAGAGGCCATCTGATGCAAACAGTTTCTGTCGATATCGGCTCGACATGGACCAAGGCAGCCCTCTTCGCACATGAAGGCGAGGAATTAACCCTGGTAAACCATGTCCTGACCCCAACCACCACACATCATCTGGCAGACGGTTTTTTTGCCAGCCTGAATCAGGTGCTGAATGTTGCCGATGCTCGCCCGTTACTGAAAAGTGGTGAAGTGCAGTTGAAATACTCCTCCTCAGCGAAAGGTGGGCTCGCCGTTGCAGCAATGGGGCTGGTGCCTTCCATTACGCTGGAGTCGGCAAAAGTTACCGCCCATTCGGCAGGAGCGAAAATCGCGCAATATTATTCGTACAAGCTGAACCGTCATGACATCCAGGAGCTGGAATCATCACCGCCAGACATTCTGTTGTTTACCGGCGGGACAGACGGTGGCGAAGAAAGTTACGGCCTGGCGAATGCGCACGCGCTGGCAGGCTCAAAGCTTGATTGCGCCATTATCTACGCCGGAAACCGGGACATTCAGGACGAAATACAAACGATTCTGGGACATAAGGATCTGACCACGGTAGACAACATTCTGCCGGACCTCGATCACCCGAATCCGTTTGCCGCGCGCCAGGCGATTTGCGATGTGTTCTTGTCACGCATCGTCAAAGGCAAAGGTCTGGACGTTATCGTCGGCGAAACAGGCGAAGAGCCTATGCCGACGCCATGGACGGTATATGAGTTAGTCAAAGCCATTAGCGATTACGACAGCGCATGGAAGGAATTCATGCTGATTGATATGGGCGGAGCCACCACGGATGTCTATTCGGCCAGCGCGAATACCCTCTCCCCCGATACCGTCCTGCATGGTGTTCCTGAACCGTTCGTCAAACGTACCGTTGAAGGCGACCTTGGAATGCGCGTTTCCGCCGTTGTGGTGGGAGAAAGCACGCAGGATATGGTGAAAGTCATCTTCGCCCAGCAGCCACAGCGCGAGGAAGCGTTTTACCGCTATCTACGCCACCTGGTTGGGCAACCGGATTACCTGCCACTCAGCGAGGAAGAGAAATATTTCGACACCCTGCTGGCAGGTTTATGCGTGGGCTATGCCGCTGAGCGCCACGCGGGCACTAAAAAGCAGGTTTGCACCTGCGTGGGTAATGTGGATTTACAGATGGGTCGCGATCTCACCACCGTACGCAAAATCGTCGGTTCAGGGGGATGGCTCTCTCGCGCCAGCCAGTTCGATATCCATAACTGGCTCAAATACAGGGAGCTGGACGACCAGGGTAAAAGAATTCTGTTACCGAATCAGTTTGAGTATTACCGCGATTCAAATGGCCTGCTCCCTCTACTGGCAAACGTCGCCAGGCTGTACCCGCAAGCCGCTGCTCGCACCAGCATTCAGTGTTTAACCCTATAAAACTTAAGGCAGCTACGAATGGAACTTCGAAATAAAAAATTGACCCACGACGAATTCATGACCGAAAGGCATCAGGTGTTACAAACCTGGGAAACCGGCAAAGACGTTGAGAACTTCGAAGATGGCGTGAAGTACCAGCAATCAATTCCAGAGAAAAAGCGTTTCTCCCTCGCCCTGCTGAAGGCCGATCAGGAAGGTAAAACTCTGAGCCAGCCGCGCGCAGGTGTGGCATTAATGGATGAGCATATTGCGCTGCTCAAAACATTGCAGGAAGAGTGCGACCTCCTGCCAAGTACTATCGATGCCTATACCCGTCTGAACCGCTATGAAGAAGCCGCTGTCGGGATCCAAAAATCCATCGAAGCAGGTACTTCCAAGCTGAATGGTTTACCGGTCGTCAATCACGGGGTTGCTGCCTGCCGTCGTATGACTGAATCGCTGGATAAACCGATCCAGGTTCGCCACGGTACACCGGATGCGCGTCTGCTGGCAGAAATCGCCATGGCCAGTGGCTTTACCAGCTACGAAGGCGGCGGTATCTCCTACAACATCCCTTACGCCAAACGCGTCACCCTGGAAAAATCTATCCGTGACTGGCAGTACTGCGACCGTCTGATGGGTCTGTACGAAGAGAACGGCATTCGCATCAACCGTGAGCCGTTTGGTCCGCTGACCGGCACGCTGATCCCGCCGTTCATGTCCCACTCAGTCGCGATTATCGAAGGTCTGCTGGCGCTGGAGCAGGGCGTGAAGTCTATTACCGTCGGTTACGGCCAGGTCGGTAGCCTGACACAGGATATCGCTGCTATTCAGGCACTGCGTGAACTGTCCCACGAATACTTCCATAACCATGGCTTCGACGATTACGAGCTGAGCACCGTTTTCCACCAGTGGATGGGCGGATTCCCGGAAGATGAAGCAAAAGCCTTCTCCGTTATCGCCTGGGGCGCAGCGGTTGCCGGTATGTCTGGTGCCACAAAAGTTATTACCAAAAGTCCGCACGAAGCATTCGGTATCCCAACCGCGGCAGCTAACGCCCAGGGTCTGAAAGCGTCACGCCAGATGCTCAACATGGTCAGCGATCAGAAATTCCCGCAGTGCGCTGCCGTGGAGCAGGAAGTTGACCTGATTAAGAGCGAAGTCCGCGCGGTATTGAAGAAAGTCTTCGAACTGGGCAATGGCGACATTGCGCGCGGTACGGTGCTGGCCTTTGAAGCTGGCGTGCTGGATGTGCCTTTCGCTCCTGCCGCCTGTAACGCCGGTAAGATCCTGCCTGTTCGCGATAACACAGGCGCAATCCGTATTCTTGAAGCCGGTGCCGTGCCGCTGCCGAAAGATATTCTCGCCCTGCACCACGACTACGTTGCAGAGCGCGCACATTTCGAAGGTCGCAAGCCTTCTTTCCAGATGGTCATTGATGACATCAACGCCGTATCCCACAGTAAATTAATAGGAAGACCATAATGAAAATTAAACAGGCCCTTTTCACAGCTGGCTACTCCTCATTTTATTTTGACGATCAGCAGGCCATCAAAAACGGCGCCGGTCATGACGGGTTTATCTATACCGGCGATCCGGTAACGCCAGGATTTACGTCTGTTCGTCAGGCGGGTGAATGTGTTTCCGTACAGCTGATTCTGGAAAACGGCGCGGTAGCTGTGGGCGATTGCGCAGCGGTGCAATATTCAGGTGCAGGCGGTCGTGACCCACTGTTCCTGGCTGAAAACTTCATTCCGTTCCTCAACGACCACATCAAGCCGTTACTGGAAGGTCGTGACGTTGATTCGTTCCTGACCAACGCCCGTTTCTTTGACGAACTGCGTATTGACGGCCATCTGCTGCATACCGCCGTACGTTATGGTCTGTCTCAGGCGCTGCTCGACGCGGCGGCACTGGCTACCGGTCGTCTGAAAGCCGAAGTGGTTTGTGATGAATGGCAACTGCCATGTGTCCCGGAAGCCATTCCGTTATTTGGTCAGAGCGGCGACGACCGTTATATCGCCGTCGACAAGATGATCCTCAAAGGTGTGGATGTCCTGCCGCATGCGCTGATCAATAACGTTGAAGAGAAGCTGGGCTTTAAAGGTGAAAAACTGCGTGAGTACGTCCGCTGGTTGTCTAACCGCATCCTGAGCCTGCGCACCAACGATAGCTATCACCCAACGCTGCACATTGATGTCTACGGCACCATCGGTCTGATCTTTGATATGGATCCAGTGCGTTGCGCCGAATACATCGCCAGCCTGGAAGCCGAAGCGCAAGGCCTGCCGCTGTACATTGAAGGCCCGGTTGATGCCGGTAACAAGCCGGATCAGATCCGCATGTTAACCGAGATCACTCAGGAGCTGACTCGTCTGGGTTCCGGCGTGAAAATCGTTGCGGATGAATGGTGTAACACCTATCAGGACATCGTGGACTTCACCGACGCGGGCAGCTGCCACATGGTGCAGATTAAAACCCCGGACCTGGGCGGTATTCACAACATCGTTGATGCAGTGCTGTATTGCAACAAACACGGAATGGAAGCCTATCAGGGCGGTACCTGTAACGAAACGGAAATCAGTGCTCGTACCTGCGTACACGTCGCGCTGGCCGCGCGTCCAATGCGCATGCTGATCAAACCGGGTATGGGTTTCGATGAAGGTCTCAACATCGTGTTTAACGAAATGAACCGCACCATCGCGCTGTTGCAAACTAAGGATTAAGAGATGGCACGCACATTTAAGATCTTATCGCCTACGGCTATCCTGGGTTATGGCTTCCCGGAAGAAAGTTTTCGTAAAGCCATGGAAGAGTCACCGGATCTTATTGCTGTTGACGCAGGTTCCTCCGATCCTGGCCCCCACTACCTGGGGGCAGGTAAACCCTTTACTGACAGGGCCGGAGTGAAACGCGATCTGCGCTATATGATTGTGGCAGGCGTTAAGAACAACATCCCTGTCGTGATCGGCACAGCCGGTGGTTCTGGTGCAGCTCCGCATCTGGAGTGGTGTCGCCAGATAATCCATGAGATCGCGCAGGAAGAAAAACTGTCTTTCTCAATGGCGCTGATTCCGTCTGATGTCGACAAAGAAATCGTTCATCAGGCGCTGGATAACGGCAAAATCACCGCGCTCGATTTTGTGCCTGAACTGACTCACGAGGCCATTGAAGAGAGCACCTACATTGTCGCGCAGATGGGCGTCGAGCCTTTCCAGCGTGCGCTGAAAGCCGGTGCGCAGGTGGTCCTGGGCGGACGTGCCTACGATCCGGCCTGCTTCGCCGCGCTGCCGATTATGCAGGGCTTTGATGAAGGTCTGGCGCTTCATTGCGGTAAGATCCTTGAGTGTGCAGCCATTGCCGCCACCCCTGGTTCCGGCTCAGATTGTGCGATGGGAATCATTGACGATAACGGCTTTACGCTGAAGGCGTTCAATCCCAAGCGTAAGTTCACCGAGACTTCCGCAGCAGCGCACACTCTGTACGAGAAGTCAGATCCGTACTTCCTGCCAGGGCCAGGCGGTGTGCTGAACCTGAAGGCATGCACTTTCACCCAGGTTAACGAGGGTGAAGTGTATGTCAGCGGTTCACGGCATGAAGAAACACCGTATGCGTTGAAACTGGAAGGTGCACGCCAGGTTGGCTTCCGTTGCCTGACCATCGCCGGAACACGTGACCCTATTATGATTGCCGGGATTGACACGATTCTTGAAGAGGTACAGGCAAGCGTTGCACGTAACCTCTCACTGAATGACGACAGTATCCGCATGACGTTCCACCTTTACGGTAAGAACGGTGTGATGGGCAACCATGAGCCGATGAAAACTGCGGGCCATGAACTGGGAATTTTACTGGATGTCGTTGCGCCAACGCAGGATATCGCTAACAGCGTTTGCTCGCTGGTGCGCTCTACCCTGCTGCACTACGGCTATGAAAATCGCATTGCGACTGCGGGCAACCTCGCCTTCCCGTTCTCGCCATCTGATATTCAGAGTGGACCGGTGTATGAGTTCTCGATCTATCACCTGATTGAAGCGAGCGATGCGCTGCGTTTTGATTTCCACATTGAACAGGTGACGCCAGAAGGAGTTCAGGCATGAAACACTCAATTTGTTCACTGGCGCAAGTAATTCGTTCCAAAAACGCCGGACCGTACGAACTGGTTTTAGATATTTTATTTAAAACAAGGGAAGACTATCAGCGGGTAAAAGCCTGCGAGCAATTAACACCGCAGCTTATTGCCGGCTTATATAATGTTGAGCCTGAATTTATTCACAATATCGTCTGGTTCGATCCAGCGAATGCCGTAAAAATCGTCATGCCACGAGATATTATTTCCGGCAACGTCGGTGACAATGATGTTTATGGTGCGCAGCAACACGCTCCATTATTAAGTATTGAGTTCGACTTGTAACAAAAAAACACAATAACAACCATTGGAGCACAGAATTCAGCTGTATCACAGTGCTTCGAATTATTCATGCGGTTGGTCACAACAGGCGTGCGTCTGAGCTGCTGTCCAGGTTCAGGCGCACGCCACCCTACACAATTCCAATTACCAGCCTTTATCCGATGGAGTACACATGAAGAAAATTAGTTTAACGAAGATGATCATATTAGGCCTGATACTCGGCATGATTGCCGGGGTGGCCATAAATAATATGGCCGCGGCTGAAACAGCAAAATCTTATGCAGCAGACATTTCCATTTTCACCACCATATTCTTACGTATGGTGAAAATGATTATCGCTCCATTGGTTATTTCAACTCTGGTTGTAGGTATTGCCAAAATGGGCGATGCCAAAACGCTGGGACGTATATTTTCGAAAACCTTCTTCCTGTTTATTTGCGCCTCTCTGGTGTCAATTGCACTGGGTCTGGTTATCGTTAATATCTTCCAGCCAGGCGCAGGTATCAACTTTGTGCCACATGACGTCGGAGCCGTTGCCGCCGTTAAGTCAGAGCCATTCACGCTGAAAGTATTCATCTCACACGCGGTACCGACCAGTATTGTCGATGCGATGGCGCGTAACGAAATTCTGCAGATCGTCGTGTTCTCAATCTTCCTCGGTTGCAGCCTCGCTGCGATTGGTGAAAAAGCCGATCCTATCGTGAAAGTGCTGGATTCACTGGTGCACGTCATGCTGAAGCTGACGGGTTACGTCATGCTGTTTGCACCACTGACCGTGTTTGCCGCTATTTCAGGTCTGATTGCCGAACGTGGTCTGGGTGTGATGGTTAGCGCCGGGATCTTCATGGGTGAGTTCTACCTGACGCTGGGTATGCTGTGGGCGATCCTCATTGGCCTGTCTACTATGATCGTCGGGCCTTGCATCGCACGGTTAACTAAATCAATCCTCGAACCCGCTCTGCTGGCCTTTACCACTTCAAGCTCTGAAGCCGCCTTCCCGGGTACGCTGGACAAGCTGGAAAAATTCGGTGTTTCGTCAAAAATCGCCAGCTTCGTTCTGCCTATCGGTTATTCCTTTAACCTGGTCGGTTCCATGGCTTACTGCTCATTTGCCACCGTCTTTATTGCCCAGGCGTGCAACATCGAACTGAGCATGGGCGAGCAAATCACCATGCTGTTAATCCTGATGCTGACCTCAAAAGGAATGGCAGGCGTACCGCGCGCATCAATGGTGGTTATCGCTGCAACTCTGAACCAGTTCAACATTCCAGAAGCAGGTCTGATTCTGCTGATGGGTGTCGATCCGTTCCTCGATATGGGTCGTTCCGCCACGAACGTTATGAGTAACGCAATGGGAGCAGCCATTGTCAGCCGTTGGGAAGGTGAACACTTCGGCCAGGGTTGCCGTGGCTCTGCACCAGTGAAGTCCCCGGAGCAGGAACGTCCGGTTACCGAAACGGAAATCGCTTTGTCCTGACAATAGAACAACAACTAATCGTAGGCCGGATGGCGTCGTGAACGCCCTATCCGGCCTACAGGATAGTTTTCCCAACAACACCAACAGGAATGCATAATGAATAAAACAATTCTCGGCGTGAGTCTCTTTTCTTTCAGCGTCTTGTTTAGCGCAACCACATTCGCGCAAACCACGCCCGACTACGCCAAGCTGATAGAACAGGCTCATCAGAAGTACAAAAGTAACAACGATGGAAAAGTCGCCGACTACATCCCTGCTCTGGCGACCTATAGCCCGAAAAATTTTGCCATCACCATTGCGACGGTGGACGGCAAGATCTACCAGGTTGGCGATGTTAACAAACCTTTCCCAATGGAATCCCTGAGTAAAGTGTTCACCATGGCGCTCGCCATGGAGCAGCACGGTCCTCAGGTAGTGCTGGATAAACTTGGCGCCAATGCCACCGGAATGCCATTCAACTCAGGTTTAGCTGTTGAACTGACCAAAGGCGCGCCTGAAAACCCTCTGGTAAACGCCGGGGCCATGAGCACCGTTAGCCTGATCGAAGCCAAAGACAAAACCGATCGTTGGAACAAAATCCTCGACAACCTGAACGTCTGGGCCGATGCCACTCTCACCGTGAACGAACCGGTTTTCAAATCTGAAATGGAAACCAACCAGCACAATCAGGCGCTGGCCAAACTGATGGAATCCTATAACAGCTTCTATGGCAACACTGACGAAGCCGTTGAAATTTATACCCGCCAGTGCTCGGTGGATATCACCGTTGAGCAACTGGCCAAAATGGGTGCCGTGCTCGCGAACAAAGGCAAATCTCCGTTCAACGGTAAACAGTTGCTGAATGAGAAATATGTTCCGCAGGTGCTGGCAGAAATGGCAATTGCCGGGCTTTACGACGGTAGCGGTAAATGGCTGTACACCGTTGGCATCCCGGCGAAAAGCGGCGTCGGCGGCGGCATGGTTGCCGTTGTCCCAGGCGAATATGCGATTGCGGTCTATTCTCCACCGCTTGATGAAGCCGGAAACAGCGTGCGTGCCCAGAAAACTATCGAATATGTCGCCGAAGCGACAAAAGCCAATGTCTTTTTAGCCAAATAACTTTACGCCGAATGGCGCTTCGCTTATCCGGCCTACGATTAACGCATTGGTGTAGGTTGGATAAGCGAAGCGCCATTCGGTAAACAACACGAAGAGGTGAGAAGTAAACATGTCTAAACCATTTGTCTGGCAGGAACTCTTTGTTCAGAGTAAAGATAGTACCGAGTATGAATTACTTAGTAACCAGCACGTTACGGTAACGGAGTTAGACGGAGAGGAAGTGATCAAGGTTGCACCGGAAGCGTTAACCTTGTTAGCACAGCAGGCGTTTTATGAGGCTTCATTTTTCCTGCGCGCCGGACATTTAAAACAGATTGCCAGCATTTTGCACGACCCACAGGCCAGCAGTAACGATAAGTACGTCGCATTGCAGCTGCTGCGCAATGCAGAGGTTTCAGCTAAAGGCGTACTGCCCAACTGCCAGGATACCGGGACGGCAACCATAGTGGCCAGCAAAGGACAACATGTCTGGACCGGCGGCGATGACGCAGAAGCATTAAGCAAAGGCGTGTATTCCACCTTTACCGAAAACAACCTGCGTTACTCGCAAAATGCCCCGCTGGATATGTATACCGAGGTCAATACCCAGACCAACCTGCCCGCACAAATCGATATTAGCGCCACCCCAGGTAACGAATACCGTTTCCTGTTCGTCAATAAAGGTGGCGGCTCAGCTAACAAAGCGGCGCTGTACCAGGAAACCAAATCCATTCTACAGCCGGAAAAACTCACTGCGTTCCTGATCGAAAAAATGAAATCACTGGGTACAGCCGCTTGTCCGCCGTATCACATCGCTTTTGTGGTTGGGGGCTTATCCGCCGACCAGGCGCTGAAAGTCGCCAAACTGGCTTCAACCAAATATTACGATAATCTACCCACCAGCGGGAACGAGCTGGGCCAGGCGTTCCGTGATACGGCGCTGGAAGCCGAGTTGCTCAATGCCAGCCGCGAGTTTGGCATCGGGGCGCAGTTTGGCGGCAAATACTTTGCCCACGATATCCGCGTAATTCGCTTACCGCGCCACGGCGGCTCCTGCCCAATCGCGATGGCCCTCTCCTGCTCTGCCGACCGTAACATTAAGGCCAAAATTAATAAACACGGTATCTGGCTGGAGAAACTCGAGCATAATCCGGGCAAATTCATTCCTGACTCACAGCGAGTAGAAAACGGCGCTCAGACCGTACAACTGGATCTGAACCGTCCGCTGCGTGACATCCTGCATGACCTTTCCGCTCTGCCCATTGGTACACGCCTGTCGTTAAGCGGCCCGATTGTTGTCGCTCGCGATATCGCCCACGCGAACATCAAAGCGCGACTGGATAACGGCGAACCGATGCCGGAATACATGAAAAAGCATATCGTTTACTACGCAGGACCCGCCAAAACCCCGGAAAATCAGGCCTGTGGCTCGATGGGGCCCACCACCGGCGGGCGCATGGATGGGTATGTCGATGCTTTCCAGGCACAAGGCGGCAGCCTCATTATGCTCACCAAGGGTAACCGCAGCCAGCAGGTCACTGATGCCTGTCAGAAACACGGTGGATTTAGCCTCGGCAGCATTGGCGGTGCAGCAGCCCTGTTGGCGCAGCAGTACGTGAAAAGCCTGCAGTGCCTTGAATATCCCGAACTGGGAATGGAAGCTGTATGGATGATGGAAGTTAAAAATATGCCGGCCTTCGTATTAGTGGATGACAAAGGCAATAACTTCTTTAGCCAGTTCGAGCAGCAGCATCGCTGCGCAACTTGTCCGGCAGGGCATTAAGGAGTTTCCATGGAAGCGCGCGCCAATAACGACAGACACCGTCAGCGTCAGCAGAAGCTGAAAGAGCAGGTTGATACCCGCGTAGCGGCGGCAACGGAGAAGAAAGGGATCCTGATTGTCTTCACCGGCAACGGAAAAGGAAAATCCACCGCAGCCTTTGGCACGGCAACGCGCGCAGTGGGTCACGGAAAAACCGTTGGCATCGCGCAGTTTATTAAGGGCCAGTGGGATAATGGCGAGTACAACACGCTGCACCCCCTCGGCGTCGAGTTCCATATTATGGGTACCGGATTTACATGGGAAACCCAAAATCGGCAAGCAGATATCGAGGCGGCAACGGTTGTCTGGCAGGAAAGTAAGCGCATGCTGGCTGATGCGCATTACGATCTAGTGGTGCTGGATGAACTCACCTACATGCTTGCTTACCACTATCTGGATACGCAAGAGGTTATCAGCGCCATCGAAAATCGTCCTGCCGGTCAGAGCGTTATCGTCACAGGACGCGGATGCCATACGCTGTTACTGGAACTGGCCGATACGGTCAGTGAAATTCGCCCGGTCAAACACGCGTTTGACCGCGGTATTCAGGCACAGGTTGGGATCGACTGGTAGCCGTTCTTTTGCCGGATAACGATGCTAACGCGTCTTATCCGGCCTACCCATCGTTGTAGGCCTGATAAGGCGCAAGCCACCTTCAGGCAGCCGATACCACGGACTTACTGAGCAACCAGTTACGGAAAATCTGTAAATGCTCGGATTCCGATTTCTCTTCACGCCACGTCATAATAAATCGATTCCCGGTACGCATTGGAACATCGCAAGGAATGACCATATCACCGCTGTCCAGATCGTGCTGAATGGCAAAACGTGGGAGCAGCGCAACGCCCAGATTAGAGCGGACCGCCGCGATCAGCATCGATAACAAATCAAATCTCGGACCTTTATTCACCAGCGGACTGCTGACATCTGACAGCGCAAACCACTCCTGCCACCCTTTGATGCGCGTGCTTTGATGCAAGAGCGGAAATTCGTTTAGTAATTCGTTCACCGCCAGTTTTCGTTCCGGTTCGGCCAGCAAACAGCGACTGCAAACCGGCAGAATTTCCTCTTCAAACAGGTACTCAACCCCTGACCATGGCGAATAAAAGTCTTCGCGCATGATTGCCGCGTCATACTCTCGATTGAGAAAATCACCAATATTCGCCAGGGAATGAATGTTCACGATAATATCAGGATTAAGTTTGTTAAATTCACGCAGGTTTGGGATCAGCCAGTGCGTGCTGAACGTCGGATTCACCGCCAGCTCAATAACCTGTACCGTCGGCTGCCAGGTCATTATCGTCGTCGTATCTCGTTCAAGTTTATTTAACGTTTCTTTAACGATACTTAAATAGTGTTTGCCGGCCGCATTTAAGAAAATGCGTTTTTTGGCATGATTAAATAGCGCGGTATTGAGAAAATCCTCCAGTGCATTTACCTGGCGGAAAACAGCACTTTGTGTCAAAGCCAGCTCTTCAGCTGCCCGGGTATAACTTTCGTGACGCGCAACAACTTCAAAAGTTACCAGCAACTCCGTCTTGGGTATTTTTCCTCTCATAACCTCTTCCATATGCAGCGTACAAAAATAGTTTAATTTATAAAAAATAATTCAAGCTACCCAGATAAGCACCGAGAGTTATATTTTATTTCATCCATTAATGTCATTGATCCAATCCATGATTTACTCACACTGATGGCGGATAAATATTAACCAATAATACTCAAGAGCAGCAATAAACACAATTTAAATAAGGTTAAACCTAAGCAAATGGTGCCAATAAGTTCTTAATAATTTTTCAAGTCATCTTGTTTATTGCAGAAAAAACTTTGCGAGATTAATCAATATTATCAGTGCGATAATTTTGGATAATTTCACGTTATAACTTACGGGCAAACGACTGCTTTTTATCATTCCTTGATGTGGTTTCTGCCTTTTTTTGAACGATGTGATAAAGGACACAATGTGAAAACTTTCGGAAAGGTCTGGCTCGTTGGGGCAGGTCCCGGTGATATTTCATTACTTACCCTCAAAGCAATGATGTGCATTAAACAGGCTGATGTCATTATTTACGATCGGCTGGTCAATCCTAAAATTTTGGAATGGGCATTACCTGATTGTCTGCTTATCAATGTCGGCAAAAACCCGGGTTTCCATTGTGTACCGCAGGATGAAATCAATGCACTGCTTGTCCAGTATGCCCAAACGCACAATAATATTGTGCGTCTGAAAGGCGGCGATCCGTATGTTTTTGGACGTGGGGCTGAAGAAGTTGAAGATCTAGTCGAGACGGGCATCCCGTTTGAAGTGGTGCCGGGTATTAGCTCAACCATTGGTGGCCTGACCTATGCCGGGATTCCGGTAACACACCGCGATTTCGCCTCGGGATTTCACGTGGTAACCGGTCATACGCGGGAGGGCAACCAACAGCAGGACTGGCGTCAGCTGGCCAAACTGAATGGTACGCTGGTTATCGTCATGGGTATCGCCAATCTGGCGTTTATCTGTGAGGAATTATTGATGGGTGGAAAATCAGCAGATACGCCTGCAGCGCTAATTATGTCCGCCACCCGCGATAACCAACGCCGACTGACCTGTACGCTCGGTTCACTACTGAGCAAGGCGCAGGAAGCTAACATCCTCCCCCCTGCGCTGATAGTGATTGGTGATGTGGTAACCCTGAGCGATCGGCTCTCTTTTATCCCTGAAGCCATCACGCTGCCGGAAAACCTTTACTGCGACAGTCTGGCATGACGAAAAGACTGGGGCGACGTTTGATGCGCCGCCCGGAAAACACGGCAAAAGTAACTGGTTTGTGCGTATTGGAGTTTCCGGGCAATGCTGTCTATTGAATGAACGGGATCGTGCAATAACTCCCCCGCTTTTTGCATTTTTTTCTGATTCACCCAGGTTTTAAAGTTAACGCCCTGCCGTTTCTTAAAAAAACGGCTGAAATAGTTTGCGCTTAAGCAAACGTGAGCTGCTACGGATTCCAGGGATAATTCACTATATAAATTCTCATCAATATAACGCAACGCTGCCAGAAGCTTTTTCTCGTGTCGGGAAGGCTCTGTAAAATAATGACGCATGTAACTGGTCGGCGGGATAACAAACTCATCAGGTTGTTGCTGTTCTGTCTCAAAATTATCAACAATATAATTTAATAAATTAGCTGATGCCACCAGTGTATTATTATCGACTACCGCCACCTGACTCCATTCAGCTTTTATTTTTGGTTCATCCATCCATGAGCATTCATTATCAATAACGATAGTTTTATATTCCTGATATTTTGCCCGCACCTGCCCACAGAGCATAAAACCGTACAGATGCCCCTCGCGAATTAATGGCATAGAAAACAGACTTAGCCCTGCATGGCAGCTGAGTATTCTGGGTTTAAGGTGTTTTAATCCTTCAAAAGCACAATATTTGTCACACTTTTGGCAACTCGTACAATAGCGTTCATCCGCCCGCATTAATGTGCAGAACGAATTAAAGTTATGGCAATCCGAGAGAGTTTTTCCGTTAACATCAACCACAACCGTGGCTAATCCAGTCGCACTGGAGAATACTTTTGCTATCGAGAAAAAACGTTGTAGATAATCATCCTGGATTTTCAACGACACGGTATCCTCCGGCATTAATGAAATTAAAGCCGGTAATATGCAGAATTTAATCAAGAGAAAGAATGATGCTCACCGCAAAAAATAATCTCATTTATGCAGATGATTATGATCAATTGGCAAGAGAGTTAAAGCGACCTCGATAATACTCCGCTGCATACTACTGACTTCGCTTTCTCAAAGATTAACGAATCTTCACACTCTCTTGTGAGGCTCTTTTCGCAACACCAAACATCTTTCTCCATTATTTTCAATAGATTACTCATTTTTACTGTGAATCAATGATGTGCTTATTTGTGATAATCATCATGTGAATGTGAAAGTCCCTCCTGAATAATATGTTCAATTAGCAAACAATCTGAACGGAGTTGATCCATGGCCGTCACCACAGGCGTTATCGCCGACGATTTCACCGGCGCAACGGACATTGCAAGCTTTATGGCGCAGCAGGGGTGGCACGTTGCACTCCTGCCCGGAATGCCTGATACCACTCAATGCTGGAATGAAGAGGTTGACGCTATCGTCATCTCGCTGAAAAGCCGCTCATTACCCGCAGAACAGGCCATCGCACAATCTCTGTCCTGTGCCCGCTGGCTGAAACAAAAGGCAGGTGTCCGCCAGATCTATTTTAAATATTGTTCGACGTTCGACTCCACGCCAACAGGCAATATTGGACCGGTCAGCGATGCGTTGATGAACGACCTGCGTACACCCGTGATCGTCCACTGCCCCGCCCTGCCGCAAAACGGGCGCACGGTGGTGCATGGCCATCTTTTTGTAAACGGCGTACTGCTTAACGAATCCGGGATGGAAAAGCATCCGCTTAATCCTATGACCGATGCCAGCCTGCCACGCCTGCTGAGCGCGCAAACGCCAGGCAAGGTTGGTTGCATCAACCTCACGACGCTGCGTCAAGGTGTGGAAGCGGTCACTGACGCTCTGGCCCAACTTCAGGCTGAAGGTATGCGTCACGTTATCGTCGATACGCTGGATGAAGCAGATCTCACCACGCTGGCGCAGGCACTCCATGCCAGCCCTCTGTTAGCCGGGGGCTCCGGGCTCGGTGGCGCACTGGCCGCCTGCACCGGAACTCAGCAAACCATGCCGCCGGACGCTTTTCCACTACCCGCTAAAACGGTGGTGTTCTCCGGTAGCTGTTCTGCAATGAGTAATCGTCAGGTCAATCGCTATAAGGCCGCAGCAGCCTCTCGTGTACTCGACGTGGCCCGCTGCCTGTCTGATACAGAACGCTACACTGATGAACTGTGTGCCTGGGCGATGACGCATATCAACGACCCATTCGCGCCGATGATATACGCCACCCAGCCGCCAGACGTACTCCAACGCATTCAACAAGAGTACGGCGAACAGACTGCCAGCCAGGCGATCGAACACGCTTTTTCCCGACTGAGCGCAAAGCTACAAGTTGCAGGTGTAAACACCTTTATCGTCGCAGGCGGAGAAACATCCGGCACCGTGGTAGAGGCACTGCAGGTGAAGCGTCTGTCCGTTGGCAAAGCCATTGCGCCTGGCGTGCCGTGGGTATTTTCCTCCGGTCTGGCGCTGGCGCTGAAGTCAGGCAACTTTGGTGACGAAGATTTCTTTTTTACAGCCCAGGAGTACGCATTATGAATCCGGTGAGTGAACACCAACTACGCGAACTACTCGTCCACTATGGCCGTTCCTTGTTTATGCGTGGTTACAGCAGCGGCGGCTCCGGCAACCTCAGCGTCAAATTGCCGGATGGCGGCTATCTGGTGACCCCGACCAACTCCTGCCTGGGTGAGCTTGATCCTGCCACGCTAAGTAGGCTGGATGCCAACGGCGTGCATCTTAGCGGTGACAAACCGTCAAAAGAGGTACCCATGCATCTGGCGTGGTATCGGCATCGGCCATCCTGCGGCGCGGTTGTGCACCTGCATTCTCCATGGCTGACCGCGCTCTCCTGTCTGCCTTGCTCTACGCCAGAAAACTGTCTACCGCCACTAACGCCATACTATGTGATGCGCGTCGGACAGCTACCGCTGCTGCCTTATTTCAAGCCCGGCCATGAAGGCATTGCCAGCGCATTGAGTGAAATCGCGGCAGATCATACGGCTGCGTTGCTGGCCAATCACGGGCCGGTAGTAAGCGGTCGCTCGCTGCGTGAGGCGGTGTTTAACGCCGAGGAACTGGAAGACAGCGCCCGCATCTGGCTGACATTAAAACCGCTCGGCTATGTTCCGCTCTCAGAAGAGGCGGTGGCCGAACTTGAACATTCCCGGCAAGCGTGAGGTGACATGATGATCCCCGAGCAACGACGTGATTTTATCTACCGCTATGTGCACGAAAAGAATGCCGCCTCATTTAATGAACTGGCAGATCTGATGAGCGTGTCGCATATGACCGTGCGTCGCGACATTCAGTTGCTGGAAGAAGAAGGCAAAGTTATTGCCATTAACGGCGGCGTAAAGCTCAATAACCTGCTGAAATCCGAACTGCCGTGGCGGGAAAAAGCCGAGTTGAATCATGACGTGAAGCGTAAGATGGGCCAGCTCGCCGCAATGCTCATTGAGCCCGGACAAACGCTGTATCTGGATGCCGGAACGTCGTTGTTTGAAGTGGCGAAAGCGGTAGCCGCCAGCCACTGTTTCAATCTGACGGTAGTCACCAACGATTTTTCCATCAGCCACTATCTGATGGATATGCCACACATTACGCTCTATCACACCGGCGGTCTGGTGGATCAGCGTAACCGCTCATGTCTTGGCAAAAGCGCCGCCAGTTTTCTGCGCACCATTAATATTGATGTGGCGTTTCTCAGTTCATCGTCGTGGGATACCGAGCGCGGCATGTCGACGCCGAGTGAAGGGAAAGCCTCGGTCAAAGAAGCGGTGCTTACCGTCTCCCGGCGTCGGGTACTGGTCTGTGACAGCAGTAAATTTGGCAAATACGGCATGTTCCACATCTGTGGGCTGGAGCAGTTAACCGACATTATTTCTGATAACCGGTTACCGGAAAATGCGCAGCAGACTATTGTCAGCCAGGGCGTTAAGCTGCATCTGGTTGATGGCCGGGAGGGTGCACGCCATGCTGAAGTTAGCGGCTAACCTCGACTGGTTATTTACTGATTTACCGATAGCGGGTCGATTTCAGGCGGCAAAAGCAGCCGGTTTTCGCGGCGTAGAAGGGCTGTTTCTCTGGCAGCACCCGCTGGAGCATTTGCGGGCCGCTCAGCGGGAAACTTCTCTGCCGGTGGTGCTAATGAACGCCCCGGCTGGCAACTGGGCACAGGGTGAACGGGGACTCGCAGCATTGCCCGGTCGAGACCAGGAATTTCATCACAGCCTGAACGTGGCGCGAGATTACGCCACGGCACTGGGTTGTCGCCGGGTTCACGTTATGTCCGGCTTGCGCTGCAATGACCTGACGCTGCACGCCCAGCGCGACCTCCTGACGAATCGACTGCGCATCGCCTGCGATGTGATGGCAGACGCGGAAATCGATGTACTGATTGAACCATTAAATTCGCAGGATATGCCCGGTTATTTTATTGACAGTTTCCCGCTGGCTGAATCTATCATTCACGAGGTTGGTAAGAAGAATATCGGCTTACAGTTTGATATTTACCACTGTCAGAAAACTCATGGCAACGTGGCGAAAAATATCGAACGCTATTTTACCCTTATTAAACATTTTCAAATCGCTTCTGTTCCTTATCGCCATGAACCGGGAACCGGGGAGTTAAATGAAGCATGGCTATTTAATTTTATAAGAAAAATGAATTACCAGGACTGGATTGGCTGTGAATATCAACCATCAACATCAGGGCCGGAATCATTACGCTGGATAACGCCTTACCTATAATTTTAATATCTCTGTACCGGAGGAAAAAATGTCGGATACTGTTATTATTTCGCTGGCACCCGTTGCCGCGGATTGCCCCAGAGTTATACCCGAAGAACTGGCGCAGGAAATACTCGCCAGCGTAGAACATGGCGCGTCCATCGTCCATTTACACGTTCGCGATAAACAGGGACGCCTAACGCCAGATACTACCGACTTTCAGGCAACAATTGACCGCGTTATGCGCCATTCAAACCTGATTATTCAGGCTTCTACCGGCGGCGTCTCTTCGATGTCCATCGCCGAGCGCTGCGCGCCACTGGCCTGCCCCGGCGTGGAGATGGCCTCGCTGAACGTCGGTTCCGTTAACCTCGGTGATGCGGTGTATTTTAATCCCGGTCCGGACGTGGAATATTGTTCACGGCAAATAACTGAACGCAATATTATTCCAGAGTTTGAAGTTTTTGAAATCGGCATGATTAATAACATCCTGAACCTTGAAGATAAAATAAAATTTCAAAAACCTATGCTCTTTAATATTGTTCTCGGTCACCGCGGCAGTACGCCTGCAACCGTTGATGCATTAATTGCTCTGCGTAGCATGATCCCACGCGAAGCCTTATGGGGAATTACTCATTTTGGCAGAAGGAATTTCGATATTATCGCTGCCGCGGTCGCTATGGGTGCCAGTGAAGTGCGAATCGGCTTTGAAGATAGTTATTATTTAAGCGTCGAAGAGAAAGCTCAGCATAATTATCAGCAGGTCACCAAACTCGCTACGCTCATTCGCAGTATGGATAAAAAAGTTGCTACGCCGGAAATTGCGCGGCGCATGTTATCTATTCCACCCCGGCAGCAATAACAACAGCAAGGACATTTCAACATGACTATGACCACTGTTATTCACAAAACCGGACTCGGCGTCAGCGTTGCGGGCGCGGCGCTGGCGATTATCGGCGCGCTCATCCAGTCCACGGCGCTGTGGCAGCCGGGGCTGGTGATGTTCACCGTCGGATTCGCCGCCGGTGCAGGCTACTGGCCTGGTTTACGCAGCTATCAGTTTACGCTGTGGATCATCGCTGGTTTTGTTGCCGCCATGACCTGGTCTACGGATCTGATCGTCTGGGGCGGTTTCAATATCACCCATAAATGGATCGTGTTCCTTGTGATTCAGGCCACCATGTTCAGCATGGGCACCAAGCTAACGATCCAGGATTTTATTGATGTCGCCAAAATGCCGTGGGCAGTTTTTATCGGTACCTTCTGCCATTTCGTGATCATGCCCCTGCTCGGCCTGAGCATTACCCTGATCTTTGATTTTCCGCCTGAAGTCGCGGTAGGCATTTTATTGATTGGCGCTTGCCCCAGCGGTCTCTCGTCGACGGTGATGGTTTACATCGCCAACGCCAACCTCGCGCTGGCGGTATCAATCGCCGCAGTCTCAACGCTGGCGGCAACGGTAATGACACCGTTGTGGGTTAATCTGCTGGCGGGTTCGATGATCGATATCCAGCTCACCGCGATGGTGATGGACGTGGTGAAAATCGTATTAATTCCCATCGGCGCAGCAATTCTGCATGACTATCTGAAAACCTATGCAGGCGTGCGCGGACGCCGTGTTGTCCAGATGCTGGCCGGGATCGGCGCAATTTGGCTGCTGTATATGATTGCCGGCGGCTGGGACGCGCTGTTTGGTCATGCCAGCGCCGAAGCGCAGATGTACGCGGTGGTCCTCAACTTCGTAGCAGGCGGCCTCGTTTGGGCATTGTTCTACAACTGGCTGTATGGCCGCGTGGCGGGCGTGAAGAAGGTCATGCCAACCATCTCAATGATGGGGATCATTTTCTTTACCACCACCGCCGCCGCAGCCGGGCGCGACAACCTGGTGCAGGTCGGTTTCCTGCTCTGCTTCGCCATGTTGATGCGTAACCTCGGCGGCTTCCTGATTGGTTATCTGATGAGCCGCTGGATCTTCCGCATGGACGTGCAGTCTGCCCGTACCGTGGCCTTTGAAGTCGGCCTGCAAAACGGCGGTATGGCGTCAGGGCTTGCCGCCGCGATGGGCAAACTGGCAACGGTTGGACTCGCATCAGCGGTGATGACACCGCTGGGTAACGTTAGCGGCTCGCTGCTCGCCAACTACTGGCGCAAAAAAGACGCCAGACAGGCGCAGGTAGCAGCAGCCAAAGATCCCGTTCAACCTGCTTGCGAAAATCTGTCGAAAGGATAATCACGATGACAACTCTCACTCTGGGACAGGCCCTGCGCGCCGTAACCTGTGCGCTCGAACTCGCCGAAACACGTTATGCAAATCGCCCGTTAAGCGTGGCCGTATGCGATGCCAATGGAGAACTGCTCAGCTTTGCGCGGATGGATAACGCCAAACTGTTAACCATCGAGTTAACCCAGCGTAAAGCGCGCACCAGCAGCCGCCTGGGCTGCACCACGCAGGCATTTTTACAGCGTCTGCAAAAAGAGCAACTGGATATTAGCTATTTTGCCGATCCGCGTTTTACGGCGCTGCCGGGCGGGATCCCTATTCTGCACCAGGGGAAATGCCTTGGAGCCGTCGCGGTAGGTGGTTTATCCGCGCAGGAAGATCATGATGCGGCGCTGTCCGTCGCAGAAATATTACTTAAGGAGATTGCCCAATGAAAAAGGTCGCCATGCTGCATACCAGTGCAGCCACCCTTGCGATGATGCAACAACTGATCGCCGACATCATGCCGGAGGTCGAAGTGATGCACCTGGTTGAAGAATCTATGATTAAACAGGTGATGAAAGCCGGAGGCGTATCGCCAAATATTGCCGCCCGCATCGCCGACTATGTGCATATTGCTGAAAAGGCGGACTGCGATATCTTTATTACCGCCTGCTCTTCAATTGGTACTGCGGTGGAGCAATGCCAGTTTATGACTCCACTCCAGCTCGCGCGCATTGACTGCGCGATGGTAGAAGAGGCGATTGGAAAAGGCGAGCGGATCGCCGTGTTGGCAACTGAGGCAACCACGCTGAAGCCAACGCTGGATTACGTCCAGCGTAAAGTTCAGCAAAGCGGTAAATCACGAACCATTACGCCTGTATTAATGGAGGATGCATTCCACGCGCTGCTGGCGGGAGATATGGATACCCATGACCGTATCGTCAGTGAAGGGTTACAGAGCGCCTTTACCCACGCGGATGTCGTGATGCTGGCGCAGGCTTCGATGGCGCGCGTTTTACAACAGCTCCCTTCCCCGCCGGTGCCGGTAATGACCTCACCGGAAAGCGGAATTCGCTGGTTGAAAACGCTGGCTGAACGCTAAATTCCCAGCAAAAAAAAGGCCATCATCAGATGGCCAACCATGTCGAAATGGGACCAGCCCTTGACTATGCAGAGAGTCAGGGCTGTTTTTTTATTTCTTACTTAATAACGGTTTTCAGCGCTTCGCCGATATCGGCCAGGCTACGAACAGTTTTCACACCTGCAGCTTCCAGCGCAGCGAATTTCTCATCCGCCGTACCTTTACCACCCGCGATGATCGCACCCGCGTGACCCATACGCTTACCTTTCGGCGCAGTCACGCCCGCGATGTAACCCACAACCGGCTTGGTTACATGATCTTTGATGTAAGCAGCCGCTTCTTCTTCCGCGCTACCGCCGATCTCACCGATCATGACGATCGCTTCAGTCTGCGGATCTTCCTGGAACAGCTTCAGGATGTCGATGAAGTTAGAGCCAGGGATCGGGTCGCCACCGATACCCACACAGGTAGACTGGCCGAAACCATAGTCGGTGGTCTGCTTAACCGCTTCATAGGTCAGGGTACCTGAACGGGAAACGATACCCACTTTACCCGGCTTGTGAATGTGGCCCGGCATGATACCGATTTTACATTCACCCGGAGTGATAACGCCTGGGCAGTTCGGGCCGATCATGCGTACGCCAGCTTCATCCAGCTTCACTTTCACGGTCAGCATATCCAGCGTTGGGATACCTTCGGTGATGGTGATGATAAGCTTGATGCCTGCATCGATTGCTTCCAGAATGGAATCTTTGCAGAACGGTGCCGGAACATAGATAACGGTGGCGGTTGCGCCGGTCGCTTCTACCGCTTCACGTACGGTGTTGAACACTGGCAGACCCAGATGCGTGGTGCCGCCTTTGCCCGGCGTAACGCCACCGACCATTTGCGTACCGTAGGCGATCGCTTGTTCGGAGTGGAATGTCCCCTGGCTACCGGTGAAGCCCTGGCAGATAACCTTGGTATCTTTATTAATTAAAACTGACATTATTTCCCCTCCACTGCGGCAACAACCTGCTGAGCTGCATCCGTCAGACTTTTCGCTGCAATAATATTCAGGCCGCTATCAGCCAGTTTTTTCGCGCCGAGTTCAGCGTTGTTACCTTCCAGACGTACCACGACCGGAACGTTTACACCTACTTCTGCTACCGCGCCGATGATACCGTCAGCGATCAGATCGCAACGTACGATACCGCCGAAGATGTTAACCAGTACGGCTTTAACATTGTCATCGGAAAGGATAATTTTGAACGCTTCGGTTACACGCTCTTTGGTCGCACCGCCGCCAACGTCGAGGAAGTTAGCCGGTTCGCCGCCGTGCAGCTTAACGATGTCCATGGTGCCCATTGCCAGGCCCGCACCGTTAACCATACAACCGATGTTACCGTCCAGTGCGACGTAGTTCAGTTCCCACTGTGCAGCCTGCGCTTCACGCGGATCTTCCTGAGACTGGTCGCGCATTTCGCGCAGGTCAGCCTGGCGGAACAGTGCGTTGCCGTCAGCGCCCAGTTTACCGTCGAGGCAGATCAGGTCACCCTGCTTGGTCACCACCAGCGGGTTGATTTCGATCAGCGCCAGATCGCGCTCCAGGAAGATAGTCGCCAGACCCATGAAGATCTTGGTGAACTGCTGAACCTGTTTACCTTCCAGACCCAGTTTGAACGCCAGCTCACGACCCTGGTAAGGCATCGGGCCTGCCAGCGGATCGAGCGCCACTTTGTGGATCAGGTGCGGGGTTTCTTCCGCTACTTTTTCGATTTCCACGCCGCCTTCGGTAGAGGCCATGAAGACCACGCGACGGGAGCTACGGTCAACAACTGCGCCGAGGTAAAGTTCTTTACCAATGTCGGTCGCGGCTTCAACCAGAATCTGATTTACCGGTTGGCCATGAGCATCTGTCTGGTAAGTGACCAGACGTTTACCCAGCCAGTGTTCAGCAAAAGCGCGAATGTCTTCTTTGCTGTTTACCACCTTCACACCGCCCGCTTTACCACGGCCACCAGCGTGAACCTGACATTTCACTACCCACGGGCCAGCGCCGATTTTAGATGCAGCTTCTTCGGCTTCACGCGGAGTAGTACAGGCATAACCCACCGGTGCCGGTAAGCCATAGCGGGCAAAAAGTTGTTTTGCCTGATATTCATGTAAGTTCATGTGTTCTGTCCATCCTTCAGGTAATCGTTATCTTTTACCCGTAGGTCTGATAAGCGTCCAGACCTACGGGGCAGGTGATACTCTTATTAACTACACGTCCAGCAGCAGACGCGTTGGATCTTCCAGCAACTCTTTAATGGTTACCAGGAAGCCTACTGACTCACGACCATCGATCAGACGGTGGTCATAAGACAGCGCCAGATACATCATCGGCAGGATTTCAACCTTGCCGTCTACCGCCATCGGACGATCTTTGATGGCATGCATACCCAGGATGGCGCTCTGCGGTGGGTTGATGATCGGCGTGGACATCAGGGAACCGAACACACCACCGTTAGTGATGGTGAAGTTACCACCCGTCAGATCTTCGACCGTCAACTTGCCGTCGCGACCTTTAACTGCCAGTTCTTTAATATTCTTCTCAATGTCAGCCATACCCAGCAGATCCACATCACGCAGGACCGGCGTGACCAGGCCACGCGGCGTGGAGACCGCCATGCTGACATCAAAGTAGTTGTGGTAAACCACGTCATCGCCGTCGATGGACGCGTTCACTTCCGGATAGCGTTTCAGCGCTTCAACAACCGCTTTCACGTAGAAAGACATAAAGCCCAGACGGATACCGTGGCGTTTCTCGAACGCATCACCGTATTGCTTACGCAGGTCCATTATTGGCTTCATGTTGACTTCGTTGAACGTGGTCAGCATGGCGGTAGAATTTTTCGCTTCCAGCAGACGCTCGGCTACGCGTTTGCGCAGACGGGTCATCGGAACACGTTTTTCGCCACGCGCGCCCAGTTGAGCCTGCGGTGCAGGTGCTGCAGCCGGCGCTTTTGCTTCGGCTTTCGCAGCCGGAGCTTTCGCCAGATGTTTTTCAACATCTTCACGGGTGATACGACCGCCGACACCGGTGCCGTTGATAGCGCTGGCTTCGAGGTTATGCTCACCCAGCAGGCGACGGATCGCCGGGCTCAGGGCATCGTTGTTCTGCTCAGCAAGAGACGCCTGCTGGCGCTGTGCCGGAGTAGAATCTTTCTCTTCAGACTTAGCACTGGTTTCTTTACCGGTGCTGTTGCCTTCACGCAGGCGACCGAGGATCTGGCGAGAAGTGACGGTTGTCCCTTCATCTTCCAGAACCGCATCAAGAAT
The DNA here is from genome assembly GCF_043945515.1 of Citrobacter freundii complex sp. 2024EL-00216. Classification (NCBI taxonomy): domain Bacteria; kingdom Pseudomonadati; phylum Pseudomonadota; class Gammaproteobacteria; order Enterobacterales; family Enterobacteriaceae; genus Citrobacter; species Citrobacter freundii complex sp. 2024EL-00216. Next base: position 325,899 of record NZ_JBIMRA010000001.1, read on the forward strand.
ACCGTCCGCTGATGCCGGTACTTCCAGTACCACTTTGTCAGTTTCGATTTCTACCAGTACTTCATCACGACGTACTGCATCGCCCGGTTTTTTGTGCCAGGTTGCAACCGTTGCATCCGCTACGGATTCAGGCAGGTCGGGAACAAGAATATCTACGCTACTCATTATTTATCCTTTATTTAATCGACGTTCAGCGCGTCATTTACCAGATCTTGTTGCTGCTTCTGGTGAACGGACATATACCCTACTGCCGGAGAGGCAGAGGCCGGGCGACCTGCATAACGCAGAGCTGACCCAAATGGAATTACTTCACGGAAATGATGCTGGCTGCAGTACCATGCGCCCTGGTTGAGCGGCTCTTCCTGGCACCAGACAAAATCATGTACGTGAGCAAATGGTTTCAGCGCTTCCTGCACCGCTTTATGCGGGAACGGATAGAGCTGTTCGATGCGCACAATGGCGACATCTTTTTGGTCGTTCTTGCGGCGTTGCTCCAGCAGGTCGTAATAAACCTTACCAGAACACATCACGACACGCTTCACGCCTTTAGGATCAAGTTCATCTACTTCGCCAATGGCTGGCAGGAAAGTACCATTTGCCAGTTCGTCCAGCGTAGACACCGCCAGCGGATGACGCAGCAGCGACTTCGGTGACATCACCACCAGTGGACGACGCATACCGCGCAGCGCCTGACGACGCAGCATGTGGTAAACCTGCGCTGGGGTAGACGGGACGCAAACCTGCATGTTTTGCTCAGCGCAAAGTTGCAGATAACGTTCCAGACGCGCGGAGGAGTGCTCCGGACCCTGACCTTCATAGCCGTGCGGCAGCAGCATAACCAGACCACACATACGGCCCCATTTCTGCTCGCCGGAAGAGATGAACTGGTCGATAACGACCTGTGCACCGTTAGCGAAGTCACCGAACTGTGCTTCCCAGATGGTTAGCGTGCGTGGTTCTGCTGTGGCATAACCGTACTCGAACGCCAGCACGGCTTCTTCAGACAGCACGGAGTCCCATACGCGGAAGGTGCCTTGTCCGTTATGCACATGCTGCAGCGGCGTGTAGGTTGAACCGTTCGCCTGGTTATGAATCACCGCGTGACGGTGGAAGAAGGTTCCGCGACCGGAGTCTTCACCCGACAGACGGACCGGAATGCCTTCGTCAACCAGCGTGGCGTAAGCCAGATTCTCTGCACCACCCCAGTCAAACAGCTTCTCGCCTGCGGCCATGGCCTGGCGGTCGCCGTAAATCTTGGCAACACGCGACTGCATTTCAACCGCTTCAGGTACGGTGCTGATACGTTTTGCCAGCTCCTGCAGACGCTTCATCTCAACTTTGTTCGGGTAGTTTTCATCCCATTCGTGGTTGAGGTACGGCGACCAGGTGAAGGAGTGCATGTTCATTGGACGCCACTCTTTCACTACGCATTCGCCAGCATCCAGCGCGTCACGGTACAGATTGACCATCTCGGTCGCATCTTCCAGTGTGGCGACTTTGTCCGCTTCCAGCTTATCAGCGTAGATTTTGCGCGGGGTCGGATGCTTTTTGATTTTCTGATACATCAGCGGCTGGGTTGCGCTCGGCTCGTCGGCTTCGTTGTGGCCGTGACGGCGGTAGCACACCAGATCGATAAAGACATCGCGTTTAAAGGTATTACGGAAATCCAGCGCCAGGCGGGTCACGAAAGCGACCGCTTCCGGGTCATCCGCGTTCACGTGGAAAATCGGCGCCTGAACCATCTTACCGATGTCGGTACAGTACGGTGTAGAACGCGCATCCAGCGGGTTAGACGTAGTGAAGCCCACCTGGTTGTTGATAACGATGCGAACGGTACCGCCCACTTCGTAACCACGCGCTTTCGACATGTTCAGGGTTTCCTGAACCACGCCCTGCCCGGTAACTGCCGCATCACCGTGAATGGTGATTGGCAGGACTTTATTGCTGCTCGGCTCGTCCAGACGATCCAGACGCGCACGTACGGAACCGATAACCACCGGGCTAACGATTTCCAGGTGCGACGGGTTAAACGCCAGCGCCAGGTGCACCAGACCGCCTTCGGTTTCGATATCTGACGAGAAGCCCATGTGGTACTTCACGTCACCGGTGCCGAGGTGTTCTTTATGTTTGCCCGCAAATTCGTCGAACAGTTCCTGCGGGCGTTTGCCCAGTACGTTAACCAGAACGTTCAGACGACCACGGTGCGCCATGCCCAGTACCACTTCACGGGTACCGCTGTTGCCGGCGTGGCGGATCATCTCTTTGAGCATTGGGATTAACGCATCGCCGCCTTCCAGCGAGAAGCGTTTCGCGCCCGGGAACTTAGCGCCCAGGTAGCGTTCCAGACCTTCTGCTGCGGTCAGTTCACTGAGGAAACGTTTCTTCTCTTCGCTACTGAATGCGGCACGGCCAGACTCGATACGCTGCTGAAGCCAACGTTTTTCTTCGGTGCTGGTGATGTGCATGTACTCGGCGCCAATTGGGCCGCAGTAGGTTTGTTTCAGCGCAACAACCAGGTCGCTCAGCTTCATCGTGTCTTTGCCGCCGGCAAAAGAACCTACGTTAAAGCTTTCCTGGAAATCCGCATCGGTCAGATCGTGGAAAGACGGGTCCAGATCGGCCACATTTTCTTGCTGCCACAGTCCCAGCGGATCAAGATTCGCATGCTGATGACCGCGGAAACGGTAGGCGTTAATGAGCTGCAGGACTTTAACCTGCTTCACATTGGCATCAGGGTCGGAAATAGAAGAAGAGTAACGTGGGGTAATCAACGCCTGTCGACGGAAATAATCACGTGTTTTTGAGTGAAGTTGATCCGGTTTGACTCCGGTACCAGGTAACTGCTGGAACGTCGAACGCCAGTTAGCATCTACCGAGTCAGGGTCGGTTAAGAAGTCTTCATAGAGCTGTTCTATCCAGCTCTGGTTAGAACCAGAGAGGTAAGAAGAGTCCAACCAGGCTTTCAAAGCGCTGTTCTGCATCGTGATCCCTTAAGCATTTGTATGCTTACTTCGCCGTGGATACTACCACGCACACCGATGTGCGTGCCGGGGTTCACTTGTTGCGGACTGTCGTGTCATCTGCGTCCGCTAAGGAACCTTTAAAAACTGTCTAATAATGTGGCAGTTTTTAGAGGTTTCCTGCACTTAAATTGCCTGATGGCGCTTCGCTAATCAGGCCTACAAGGTACGTAACCCGTAGGCCGGATAAGACGCTACGTCGCCATCCGGCAACCACTACAACTACTTACGCACTACGTTTGAGCAGCATCGACTTAATATGGCCGATGGCGCGCGTCGGGTTCAGTCCTTTCGGACATACGCTGACGCAGTTCATGATGCTATGGCAGCGGAATACGCTGAAAGCGTCACTTAAACCTTCCAGGCGGCTGTCGGTCTCGGTATCGCGGCTATCAATTAAGAAGCGATACGCTGCCAGCAGGCCTGCCGGGCCAATAAATTTGTCCGGGTTCCACCAGAATGATGGGCAGGACGTTGAGCAGCATGCACACAAAATACATTCATACAGCCCATCGAGCTTCTCACGCTGCTCTGGCATTTGTAAATGCTCACGAGCTGGCGGATTTTTCCCATTATTCAACAAGTAAGGCTTAATCTTCTCATACTGTGCGTAGAATTGCCCCATGTCTACCACCAAATCGCGCACAACCGGTAAACCCGGCAGCGGGCGAATGACAATTTTTTTGCCCGGCTGATTCAGCGCAGAAATAGGAGTGATACAGGCCAGTCCATTTTTGCCGTTCATGTTCAGACCGTCGGAGCCACAAACCCCTTCACGGCAGGAGCGACGAAACGACAGCGACGGATCTTTTTCTTTCAGCTGCATCAATGCATCCAGCAGCATCATGTCGCGCCCTTCTTCCGCCTCCAGGGTGTAATCCTGCATGCGCGGAGCGTCGTCAACATCCGGGTTATAGCGATAAACTGAAAACTCGAGTTTCATTGTCCTGTCTCCGCATTAATAAGTACGAATCTTCGGCGGGAATGCCGGGCGCAGCTTCGGTTCCATATTGACTTGACGTCGCGTCATGGATTCCGATTCTGGCAGGTACAGGGAATGGCACAGCCAGTTTTCATCATCACGTTCCGGGAAGTCGAAGCGGCTATGCGCGCCACGGCTTTCGGTACGGAAGTTTGCAGATACTGCAGTGGCGTACGCGGTCTCCATCAGGTTATCCAACTCCAGACACTCAACGCGCTGGGTGTTGAACTCGCTGGAGGTATCGTCCAGACGGGCATTTTTCAGGCGTTCGCGGATCGCTTTCAGCTCTTCCAGACCTTTCGCCATCGCATCGCCTTCGCGGAATACCGAGAAGTTATGCTGCATACATTCTTGCAGCGCTTTGCGAATCGCCACCGGGTCTTCACCGTTACGGTTACCGTTCCAGCGGTTCAGACGCGCCAGAGAAGCGTCGATTTCATCTTCGGTCGCATCCAGCAGGTCACCCTGCTCAGCGATGGATTCCTGCAGATGCAGACCAACCGCACGACCAAATACTACCAGGTCCAGCAGCGAGTTGCCGCCCAGACGGTTGGCGCCGTGAACCGACACGCAGGCGATTTCGCCGACGGCAAACAGCCCAGGGATCACCACATCTTCGCCCTGCTCATTCACGGTCAGCGCCTGACCGGTTACTTTGGTCGGAATACCGCCCATCATATAGTGGCAGGTTGGGATAACCGGAATCGGCTCTTTGACCGGGTCAACGTGAGCAAAGGTACGGGACAGTTCGAGAATACCCGGCAGACGGGATTCCAGTACTTCTTTACCCAGGTGGTCGAGTTTCAGTTTGGCGTGCGGACCCCACGGGCCGTCGCAGCCGCGACCTTCGCGAATTTCGATCATGATGGAACGCGCCACCACGTCACGACCCGCCAGGTCTTTCGCATTCGGGGCATAACGCTCCATGAAGCGCTCGCCATGTTTGTTCAGCAGGTAGCCACCTTCACCACGGCAGCCTTCTGTTACCAGAACGCCTGCACCGGCGATACCGGTTGGGTGGAACTGCCACATCTCCATATCCTGCACCGGCACGCCAGCGCGGATAGCCATACCAACACCGTCACCGGTATTGATGTGGGCATTAGTGGTGGACTGATAAATACGGCCAGCACCACCGGTCGCCAGCACGGTCGCGCGGGCTTTGAAGTAAACCACTTCACCGGTTTCGATACACAGCGCGGTACAACCGACAACGGCGCCATCGGCGTTTTTCACCAGGTCCAGCGCATACCACTCGGAGAAGATGGTGGTATGGTTTTTCAGGTTCTGCTGATACAGCGTGTGCAACAGCGCATGACCGGTACGGTCGGCCGCTGCCGCAGTACGAGCCGCCTGCTCGCCGCCGAAGTTCTTCGACTGGCCGCCAAACGGACGTTGATAAATTGTGCCATTGTCGAGGCGAGAGAACGGCAGCCCCATGTGGTCCAGCTCCAGAATCGCTTCCGGACCGGTTTTACACATATATTCAATAGCGTCCTGGTCACCAATGTAGTCCGACCCTTTAACGGTGTCGTACATGTGCCATTCCCAGTTATCTTCATGGGTATTACCGAGCGCAACGGTGATGCCACCCTGCGCGGATACGGTATGGGAACGGGTTGGGAACACTTTGGAGAGCAGCGCACAGGTCTGACCGCTCTGGGAAATTTGCAGCGCCGCGCGCATACCTGCGCCGCCGGCACCAATCACAACAGCATCAAATTCTCTGACTGGCAGTTTCATTACACACCCCACACCACAACAAATCCATAAATGACGTAAACCACCAGCGCAATGACGATAGCCAGTTGCAGAATCAGGCGCACAGCCAGAGGTTTAACGTAGTCGGTCAACACCTGCCACATGCCAATCCAGGCATGAATCAAGATGGAGAAGAGTGCCAGCAGGGTGAAGACTTTGGTGAATGCCGATGAGAAGAAACCGGTCCAGACTTCATACGTCAGCTCGCCGCTGGTGGCGAAGAAACCGACCATATAGATGATGTATAACGTCAGAACGATAGCGGTAGCACGGACCAGAATGAAGTCATGTACGCCGTTGCGTCCTAATGCGGAGGCGTTGCTTACCATACGAGGACTCCTGCGAGAAGTGAAAGCACGACAATGATAACGAAACAAATTTTGGCGGAGCGTGTCCCTGCTTCGAGGGTTTCTTCGATATAGCCAAAATCCATCAACAGATGGCGAATGCCCATTACGGCGTGATATGCCAGCGCAATCAGGATCCCCCACAGAATTAACTCCACAAAGAAGTTATTCATAATGGATGACGCGGTGAGGAAACCTTCAGGGGAGGAAAGGCTGGTACCCAATAACCACAACAGAATCCCGACCGCCACAAAGGTGATCACTCCGGATACGCGATGGAGAATGGACGCTATCGCCGTGATTGGGAACCGGATCGTTTGCAGATCCAGATTGACAGGTCTTTGTTTTTTCACATTTCTTATCATGAATAACGCCCACATGCTGTTCTTATTATTCCCTTTAGACTTCGGGTACAGAAGATGAAGACACCTGTAGCCTGAAAGACGACGGGATTTCCTTCCTCCGGTCTGCGTGCGGGTCAGACAGCGTCCTTACTATAACTACGCGTCATATAAAACACTGCTTCCAGATGCTAAAACGACACGTTACAACGCTGGTTGGCTCGGGATTGCAGGGTATTCCGGAGACCTGGCGGCAGTATAGGACGTTCACAAAATCATTACAATTAACCTACATATAGTTTGTCGGGTTTTATCCCGAACAGTGACATAGGTCACGATAACAACATTATTTTAATTTTTAATCATCTGATTTGACAATCATTAAACAAAGTTGTTACAAACGACACCAGAAAAAGCATATAATGCGTAAAAGTTATGGGGTCACTCTTTCACCGGAGATTTAGTTATGTAACAGTGTGGAAGTATTGACCAATACCTTCAGGACAGTTATTAGTGATAGACAGGTTAAATAATTCGGATTGCTAAGTTCTTGATTTGCAGTTTATTCGCCATGAAAAGACCGTTTTACCTGCAAGCGCCCATAGCTCTGTACCCAGGTCATCCCCTCTTTCGCAGAGCGGCGAGCCAAATAACAAACTGGTAACGGTTTATTGATGCACGAAGGCAAATTTAAGTTCCGGCAGTCTTAAGCAATAAGGCGCTAAGGAGACCGTAAATGGCTGATACTAAAGCAAAACTCACTCTAAATGGTGACGCTGCTATTGAACTGGATGTGCTGAAAGGTACGCTCGGTCAAGATGTTATTGATATTCGTAGCCTTGGCTCAAAAGGGATGTTTACTTTTGACCCAGGTTTCACCTCTACCGCATCCTGCGAATCCAAAATTACTTTCATCGACGGTGACGAAGGTGTTTTGCTGCATCGCGGCTTCCCGATTGACCAACTGGCGACCGAGTCCAACTATCTGGAAGTGTGTTATATCCTGCTGTACGGCGAAAAACCGACGCAGGAAGAGTACGACGAGTTCAAAACCACAGTCACTCGCCATACCATGATCCACGAGCAGATCACCCGTCTGTTCCACGGTTTCCGCCGCGACTCTCACCCGATGGCCGTTATGTGCGGTGTAACCGGAGCGCTGGCAGCGTTCTATCATGACTCGCTGGATGTAAACAACGCGCGTCACCGTGAAATCGCCGCCTTCCGCCTGCTGTCCAAAATGCCAACCATGGCAGCGATGTGCTACAAATATTCCATCGGGCAGCCGTTCGTGTACCCACGTAACGATCTCTCCTACGCCGGTAACTTCCTGAACATGATGTTCTCTACGCCGTGCGAAAAATACGAAGTGAATCCGATTCTGGAACGCGCAATGGACCGTATCTTAATCCTGCACGCTGACCACGAACAGAACGCCTCAACCTCTACCGTACGTACCGCGGGCTCTTCTGGCGCTAACCCGTTTGCCTGCATCGCGGCAGGTATTGCTTCCCTGTGGGGACCGGCACACGGCGGCGCAAACGAAGCTGCGCTGAAAATGCTGGAAGAAATCAGCTCTGTTAAACACATTCCGGAATTTGTTCGCCGCGCGAAAGACAAGAATGATTCCTTCCGCCTGATGGGCTTTGGTCACCGTGTTTATAAAAACTATGACCCGCGCGCTACCGTCATGCGTGAAACCTGCCATGAAGTACTGAAAGAACTGGGCACCAAAGATGATCTGCTGGAAGTGGCGATGGAACTTGAGCACATTGCGCTCAACGACCCGTACTTCATCGAGAAGAAACTCTACCCGAACGTAGACTTCTACTCCGGCATCATCCTGAAAGCGATGGGTATTCCGTCCTCCATGTTCACCGTGATCTTCGCCATGGCACGTACCGTTGGCTGGATTGCACACTGGAACGAAATGCACACCGACGGCATGAAAATCGCGCGTCCGCGTCAGCTGTACACCGGCTACGACAAGCGCGATTTTAAGTCTGCTATTAAGCGTTAATTGTCTGCCGGATGGCGCTAGCGCTTGTCCGGCTTAAAATTATAAACGCTCTCAGGTCGGATAAAGCAGTGATGCCTGTGTCCGGCCTGTTTTTATTTGATCCAAATTATTTTATTCTTATCGTGCTTTCTCTATGATTTACTGAGATTTCTCACATTTTACTCAGGAGCATGGGATGCCTGTTTTGCAGTGGAGCCTGTTGTTTGTGCTATCGCTCCTTCTTTCCCTGCTCTTTCTGTTTATCCATCTTCCAGGCCCCTTGCTGCTCGGTTCGATGATCGTCGGCATCATCTTCAGTATGCGCGGCATCTCGCTGCATCCTCCTCGTTGCACATTTCTTGGCGCACAGGCGATTCTCGGCTGCATGATTGCCCAAAATCTGACCGGTTCAATCTTCACAACCCTTGCAGCCCACTGGCCGATGGTGATTGTTATCCTGCTGGCTACCCTTATCAGCAGCGCGATAATCGGCTGGCTGCTGGTTCGCTATAGTAATCTACCGGGGAATACCGGTGCGTGGGGCTCGTCACCAGGCGGTGCAGCGGCAATGGTCGCAATGGCCCAGGATTATGGCGCCGACATCCGGCTGGTGGCGTTTATGCAGTATCTGCGCGTACTGTTGGTGGTCGGCGCGGCAGCGCTGGTCACCCGGCTGGTGATGGGCGACCAGGCCCAAACGATCAGTGAACAAATCATCTGGTTTCCGCCGCTAAGCGGCAATCTTTTCAGCACTCTGATGCTGGCCGCCGTTGCCGGCACGGCTGGGCGCCTACTGCGTATTCCCTCTGGCGTTATGCTATTGCCAATGCTGGTGGGTGCCATGCTGAATGCAAGCGGAGTGATGGTGATTGAACTGCCGGAATGGCTACTGGCTATAGCCTACATGTCAATTGGCTGGCAAATCGGTCTTGGCTTTGACAAGCAGATCTTTTTGATGGCGTTACGACCACTGCCACAGATCCTGTTGTCCATTTTTTCACTGATGGCGATCTGCGCAGCCATGGCCTGGGGACTGGCGCATTACATGCAGATCGATTTTCTCACTGCCTATCTGGCAACCAGTCCTGGAGGAGTGGATTCTGTTGCGGTGATCGCCGCAGGAAGCCACGCTGATATGGCGCTCATCATGGCGATGCAAACCCTGCGACTGTTCAGCATTTTGTTAACTGGCCCCGCAGTCGCGCGGTTTATTTCGGTGCACGCACCAAAACAACCCGCTTAGTGCTGACAACCCGGGCACCAGTAAAAGGGGCGCGAAGAGAGCATCGTTTTCTCGATTATTCCACCACAACGCTCACAGGTTTCGCCGTCCCGATGAAAGACCTTAAAGCGAAACAACGCACCGTGATGTTTATTCTCATCGACCAGGCCGCGGGTAGTATAAGACAGCCGCGGAATATCAAGCAGCGCATGTGCCAGTTGATCCAGTTGCTCATCACTAAGCTGCGACGCTTTATGCTGCCCGGTCAACCCAACCTGCCAAAGGATCTCTACCCGCAGGTAGTTACCTAATCCCGCCAGAAACGCCTGGTCCAGTAGCAGACCAGAAAACTGGCGATTGCGAAAACGCGGAGATAACAGACGCGCTTTAACCTCATCGGGCGTTAAACGTAAATCCAGTACATCCGGCCCTACCCGTTGCAGGAACGGATGGGTGGAGAGCTGTTCTGGCGTCAGCATTTCGATATCAGACGCGCTATAGAGCAGGATAGTTTTGTCGTGTGTCTGCAGCCTGACGCGCAGTACCCGCGAAGTTTGCGGAATTTTGCCTGTATCCACCACTCGCCACACGCCATAGAGCTGATTGTGACTGTACAGCGTCAGGCCATTAGAAAAATGGGTCAGTAATGCTTTCCCCCGCGTTTCAAGCTGGGTAACACGTTGCCCAATCAGTTGAGATTGATACGGTTTTAACTGCTCAAAGGCAAACCAGACATCCGTCAGGGGTTTGCCTTTGACTGCCGCCTCCAGGTTATCCGCCGCGCGGCGGATCTCCGGGCCTTCAGGCATAATACTGTCCTTTGTTAATGTGTTGCGCCGCCCGTCACTGCGATATCGCTTTCCACCTGCAAGGCGGTGGCAATCGCAATCTCCAGCGCACGGCGCACCGTTTCTGTCGCCATACTTGGCGCCCCGGGATGCTGTGCAGCCTGTTGCGGCAAATAAGGGATATGAATAAAGCCGCCCTTCACCGCCGGTACGTCGCGTAGTTTATGCAGCAGGCCATACATCACGTGGTTACACACGAAAGTACCCGCAGTCTGGGAAACCGAGGCCGGAATTCCCGCGTTGCGCATGGCGACAACCATCGCTTTAATCGGCAACGAACTAAACCATGCCGCCGGGCCATCGACCACAATCGGCACATCGACCGGCTGTTGCCCCTGGTTATCCGCAATACGCGCATCGTCAACGTTAATTGCCACGCGTTCCACGGTAATATCCGTGCGACCACCCGCCTGCCCCACCGCCAACACCAGTGATGGCGACAACGCGTCAATCGCGGCGTTGAGTACGGCGAGAGACTCGCCAAAGACACACGGTAGTTGGCGGGCTATTACGCGGCATCCGCCGATAATAGCATTGTCGAGGCTCGAGACCACTTCCCAGGAAGGGTTAACTGACTCGCCGCCAAAGGGTTCAAATCCCGTGATGAGTACTGTTTTCATCCTTCCTCCTTACAGGAACATCAGGAAATACATCAGGAACACGTTGACCAGCAGCAGCAGTATGCCGGTTGGCACCTGCGCTTTAATCACCGCATTTTTGTCCGGTAGCTCCAGCAACGCTGCGGGAACAATATTAAAGTTCGCCGCCATCGGCGTCATCAGCGTCCCGCAATAGCCGGAGAACATACCAATCGCCGCCATTACCGCTGGGTTGCCGCCGTGTTGCAGTACGAGGATTGGAATACCAATCCCAGCGGTCACGATCGGGAAAGCAGCAAACGCATTACCCATAACCATGGTCAGCAATGCCATGCCGATGGTGTACACCGCCACCGCGATAAAGCGACTATCCACCGCCAGATATTCCTGCGTCAGGTATGAAATGCCGCTACCGACACCCGCCGCTGTAAACAGCAACCCAAGCGTAGCCAGAATCTGCGGCAAAATGAACGCCCAACCAATGGAGTCCAGCAGACGGCGTGCCTCCTGAATCGGTTGATGCACCCGCTCATGGGTCATTTTTATCGCCATCGCCAGACCAATCAACGAGCCCGCTGTCATTGAAAAGAGCGTTACCAGCGTGGCGTGATTACCCGGCCCGAACAGCGCATCCTGTAAGCCCGGAATATGGTTGAACATCAGTACGCCAATGACCGTTACCACCGGGATCGCTAATGCCGGGAAAAACAGGCGGTTGCCCAGGCGGCTGGCGCTTTCTTCGCGTTGTTGCTGCGTGCGTTGATGGTAGCTTCCCAGCTTCACACCGCCAAAACCCGCGATCAGGGCCAGCACAACCACCGCAACGCCGACGGCAATATGCACTGCGCGTTTATCGCCAAACAGCGAGTATGTCCAGTCACCAAGCAGAAACAGTACGCCATATATGCCCCAAAACAGGCCTGTGGTGAAACGGCGCGGGTTTGCTTTGTCCTGCCAGGACATCAGCGCCACAATCAGTAATACCGCACCTGCCAGCCAGTAGAGATAGCTTTGTTGAAAATTCATTTCGCTTCCCCTTTCGCTGCGGCATTCGCTTTCGCCACTTCACGTTGCAAATAGCTATCCAGACGCCACAAACGCGTGCCGTGGATCAGGAAAGCACAAATTGCCGTCGGGATCCCCCACAAGGCGATATGCAGCGGTTCGGTCTGGATCCCACCAGACTCCAGCATAAAGTTGTGCATGAATATGATCGCGCCGAAGGCAACAAAGATATCTTCACCGAAAAACAGCCCGACGTTATCGGTCGCCGCTGACATTGCGCGCAGGCGATAGCGAACCGCGCCGGGTATCTCGCCGTGATTTTTCTCGGCGGCCCCTTCCGCCATTGGCGCCAGCAGCGGGCGCACCATCTGCGGATGCCCCCCCAGGCTCGTCAACCCTAACGCAGCGGTCGCTTCACGAATGAACAGATAGACAATAAGCAGACGGCCACTGGTGGCACTGCGGATTTTCGCAATCCACGCCTGAGCGCGCTCTTTGAGTCCGTGACGTTCCAGCAGGCCAATAACCGCCAGTGGGATCAGCAGGATAAACGGCAGGTTGCGGGTGTTAAGAAAACCTTCACCCAGCTTCTCGAGGATGGTGGCGATCGGCATATGCGCCGCCAGTCCCGTGACGATCCCGGCAATAATAACTACCAATACCGGATTAAAACGTAAAAGAAATCCGACCACGATGACGGCGATCCCCGTCAATGGCCAGAGAGAAATTACCTCTCCCATAATTCATTCCCGTATATGTTGTTGTGTAATATATTGTTGTTTTGTATGGTAAATCTTATGCACCAATTTCAATATTGCATGCATTAAAGGCGCTACGCAAGCGACGGGCAAAAGCGAGTGCGTGCTCGCCATCCCCATGAATGCATACCGTCTGGGCGGTTACGCTTGCCCATGTTCCACTTTGGCTTTTTACTCTGCCGGATTGCACCATTTCTAACGTTTGCGCCAGCGCCTGCTCTTCATCCTCAATCAGTGCGCCCGGCTGGCTGCGAGGTACCAGACTGCCATCGGCCTGATAACCCCGATCGGCAAAAACCTCCTGACGCGTTATCAAGCCATAGTGTTCTCCAGCGCGAATCAGTTCGCTTCCCGCCAGCCCGACCAGAACCAGCGACGGATCGCAGGCATGAACCGCTTTCGCAATCGCATCGGCCAATTGAGGATCTTTCGCCGCCTGGTTATAGAGCATGCCATGCGGTTTGACATGGCGCATCACGCCACCTTCTGCCCGCGTGATGGCAGCCAGCGCGCCAATTTGATACAGCGTCTGTGCATACACCGTTTGTGCAGGCAGGGTCATGGCGCTACGACCAAAATTTTCCCGATCCGGAAAGCTGGGGTGCGCGCCTACCGCCACACCATTTTTTAACGCATCACGCACGCTTGAGAGCATAGTTTGCGCATCGCCGGCGTGAAACCCACAGGCGATGTTGGCCGATGACACCAATTGCAGCAACGCTGCATCGTTCGCACATCCCTCACCGAGGTCTGCATTGAGATCAATTTTCATTGTTAAGTCGCCATGCTAACTGTTCCAGATAACGCTGCTGGTCGTACCGCGCCTTCAGCGCTTCCTCCAGCGAACACTGCACAAAATGAATCGGCTGACCGAGCGGGATCTGCGCCAGATGATACATATCTGCCTCGATAATACAGGCGATGCGCGGATAGCCACCCGTCGTCTGAGCATCGTTCATCAGCACGATTGGCTGGCCATTATGCGGAACCTGCACCACGCCGGGGAGCAAACCATGCGACAGCAGCTCGCGATCGGTCGTGCGCGTCAGCGGCTGCCCCTGAAGACGATACCCCATACGGTTACTTTGCGGGCTAAGCTGCCACGGCGAGCGCCAGAAAGAGGCCTGCGATACCTCATCAAACTCCTGATATTCAGGGCCGGGCAGTGCACGAATGAGATTACCCCACATCAGTTGTTTTACACCTTGTGGCCCGCTGAATTGCCGGGTAGATATGCCAATCGCCAGTCGATCGCCATCACGCAGCAGACGCCCTTCAAACCCACCAATGCCCACTTTCAGATCGGTACTACGCGAGCCCATCACTTCGGGAACATCGATACCGCCCGCTACCGCCAGATAACTGCGCATGCCATGAAGAGGACGTTTTAGCGTCAGACGCTGCCCGGCTTTTACCGGTAACCGCCATCCGCTCCATACGGGAGTTCGATCCAGATGCGCTTCGCATCCAGCACCGGTCAGGGCAAACCAGCCATCGGCTTCAAACTCCACCACCAGTTGCCCCAGCGTGATTTCCAGCGCTGCGGCATTCGCATCATTACCCACCAGCAGGTTAGCCACGTTCAGCGCCGGTTTATCCAGCGCGCCACAGTGACTAATTCCGGATTGACGAAAACTATGGCGTCCCCCGTCCTGTACTGAGGTGTACATGCCAGCGCGGATGATGTTTAACATATCCCCTCCTTCTGCGGGACAAAACGCACAGTATCGCCAGCCCGTAACAGAATCGGCTCCTCCCGTTTTGGATCAAATAACGAAACGGAGGTACGCCCAATCAATTGCCATCCACCGGGTGTTGCAAGCGGGTAGATCCCCGTTTGAGATCCACCGATACCGACAGAACCTGCCGGAACAAGCAAACGCGGTTCCGCACGTCTGGGGGTATGCAGCTGTTCAGGTAAGCTCCCGAGATAGGGAAATCCCGGCTGAAAACCGATAAACCACACCACATAGCCAACTGACGCATGAAGTTCGACGACCTGCTTGTCGCTTAATCCGCTGTGTCGGGCGACCTCTGCCAGATCGGGGCCAAACTCACCACCATAGGTCACAGGTATTTCAATAAAGCGTGAATCCGGCTCCAGTGCTTCGCTCTCTTCCCACCAGCGCTGCAGGCGTTCAATCGCATCCAGCGCCAGTGTTTGCGGGTCGCGCAGGGTAACCGTGATATTGTTCATTCCCGGAATAGCTTCAAGCACATTCGGGGCGTCAACTAAACGCTGAGCCAGACGCCAGATGCGTTTCTGAGTCGCCAGCGTGATGGGGGGCTCCAGTTCAAGAACCACCGCCGTTTCACCTAACAGATAACAACGCGCTCGCTGCACTTTCATCCCTCTTTATTACGCTGGATTAGGAATATCGATAAAGGTTACGTCCAGATCGGTATTTTCATTCAGCCATTCGCTTAATGCTCGAATGCCGCCGCGTTCGGTCGCATGGTGACCGGCAGCATAAAAATGCAGCCCCTGCTCGCGGGCTGAGTGAATGGTTTGCTCAGAGACTTCACCGGTAATAAAGGCGTCGACACCAAATCGGGCTGCGCTATCAATAAAACTTTGACCGCCCCCGGTACACCAGGCAACGCGCTGAACTTTCTCCGGCCCGGTATCACCGCACCATAACGGTTTACGGCCTAAACGCGCTTCAATCCACGATGCCAGCTCCAGCCCCGGTACCGGCATGGAGAGTTCTCCCCATGGCACCAGCGGTTCAATTTCCCCCATCACGGTGATTCCCAACAGCGCGGCCAACTGCGCGTTATTCCCCAATTCCGGGTGAGCATCCAGCGGCAAGTGCCAGCCATACAAGTTGATATCATTTTCTAACAGCGTTTTCAGACGATTGCGCTTCATGCCGCGAATAACCGGAGATTCGCCTTTCCAGAAATAGCCGTGGTGAACAATAACCGCATCCGCTTGCTGGCGTACCGCCTCGTCCAGCAATGCCTGGCTTGCAGTCACACCGGTCACGATTTTATGCACCGTCTCTTTGCCCTCAACCTGCAAACCATTCGGCGCATAATCGCTAATGGCGGCGCTGTTTAGTTTGTCGTTGATCAGTTGTTCCAGTTCGGTGTTTTTCATCATCGTCCTCGTAGTCATCATTTCTGCCTGCCCAATCAGCAACACAGCTTAGGTTAAAATAGCGTCCCCACCTGCGTTCGTCGATAGCCATTTCACTGACACATAAAGAAACAATCACACCCGCTTTGAACGTGATTTGCTTACCACTACGCGATCTAATTCATGTATATTTATGCAATCAGACAGCATATTGCAAAAATAATCAGATCTGTATCAAAGTTACAACTTTAAGGAAACACACTCGCGCAGCACGTTCAGCCAGTCGCGAGGCATTTACTTCGAGAAAATAATGAATAAACAAGCATCTCAACCACGGGCGATTTACTACGTCGTCGCGCTACAAATCTGGGAATACTTCAGTTTTTACGGCATGCGTGCGCTGCTGATCCTGTATCTCACTAACCAGCTTAAGTACGACGATAATCACGCATATGAACTGTTCAGCGCCTACTGCTCGCTGGTCTATGTCACCCCTATTCTCGGGGGATACCTGGCCGATAAAGTGCTCGGCAATCGAATGGCGGTGATGATCGGCGCATTTTTAATGGCGGTGGGACATCTGGTATTAGGTGCCAGTGAAATGGCTCCGGCGTTCCTCTATTTGTCGCTGGCGATAATTGTCTGCGGTTACGGTCTGTTTAAATCAAATATCAGTTGCCTGCTGGGCGAGTTATATCAACCTGAAGACCCGCGTCGCGACGGTGGATTCTCTCTGCTCTACGCCGCCGGTAACATCGGTTCGATCATCGCACCAATTGCCTGCGGATACGTGCAGGAAGAGTACAGTTGGGCGATGGGCTTTGCGCTGGCTGCCATCGGCATGCTGGCAGGGCTGGTGATTTTCTTATGTGGAAATCGCCATTTCGCCCACACCACCGGCGTCAACAAGGCCGTTCTGTGTGCTAAAACCTTTATTCTGCCAAACTGGGCCTGGCTGTTAGTTCTGCTAGTTACCACACCGCTGCTGATTACCGTGCTGTTCTGGAAAGAGTGGTCCGTTTACGCACTGATTGTTGCCACTGTTATTGGTCTGGCAGTTCTGGCGAAGATTTATCGCCAGGCACAGACGCAGAAACAGCGCAAAGAGCTGGGGCTTATCGTCACACTGACCTTCTTTAGCCTGTTGTTTTGGGCCTTTGCTCAACAGGGCGGCAGTTCGATCAGCCTGTATATCGACCGCTTCGTTAACCGCGATATTCTGGGGTATTCCGTCCCTACCGCGATGTTCCAGTCGGTTAACGCTTTTGCCGTTATGCTGTGCGGTATCGTACTGGCGTGGGTAGTCAAAGAAAGCGTAAGTGGCAATCGTACCGTACGTATCTGGGGTAAATTTGCCCTTGGCCTCGGCTTAATGAGCGCTGGATTCTGTATTCTAACCTTGAGCGCTCGCTGGTCCGCTGCTTACGGCCACTCTTCCATGCCGCTGATGGTACTTGGGTTAGCGGTCATGGGCTTTGCCGAACTGTTTATCGATCCGGTGGCAATGTCACAAATTACGCGTATTGAGATCCCTGGTGTTACCGGCGTATTAACCGGCATTTATATGCTGCTTTCCGGTGCCATCGCCAACTACCTGGCTGGTGTTATCGCCGATCAGACCTCGCAAGGTTCGTTTGATGCTGCGGGCGCTATCAACTACTCCATCAATGCATACATTGATGTCTTTAGTGAAATTACCTGGGGCGCGCTGGCCTGTGTGGTGCTGGTGCTGCTGATTTGGCTGTACCAGTCGCTTAAGTTCAGAAACCGTTCACTGGCGGTAGAATCCTGAGTGTAGGGGCCCGATGATGTAATCTGATTCGGGCTTTTTTCAGGAATTACGCATGGCTGGCAGTCAACTCCTCTTCAGAAAGACCTGTAACCAGAAGCACCATGTTGCGATCTATTCCCTGCTCCAACATAGTTTGCGCTATACGTAATGCGGCTTCTCGTTTGCCTCGCTGCAACCCTTCCTGTAATCCATCTAAGCGTAACCGCTCGGCAATCGTCATCAGCTTCTCCTTATGTTGGGGGATCCGTTGCGCCATCTCTTGTATAAATTCATTAAAGCGAGATTCATCGCCGGATTGCAGGATGTAATTAAACATCGCCTGTAGTTGCGTGTCATTAGCGCACCCTGTAAGTAACAGCGTGGCCAGTTGATCTACCAGCCCCATCAAATCCCGCTGACGGATATGTTTTTGCATTAGTTCCAGCAGTGCCATTCGCCTGTGAGCCATGATTTCGTCATCGGGCACCACTGTGATATCCACCAATGGAAATGCGCTGGCATAAAGTTGCCGTGCCGTTACAGGATCGGTAAACGCATCAAGCCAGCACAGTGAGTACGGATACGGACTTCGACAGCCATGATAAAACAGCATGGGTATCACAATCGGCAGTTCTTTGTGCCCGGCATCCAAATGACGCTGCATCGCCGCTATTGCGTAACGCAGCAGACGAAAAGCCATATGCGGATCGGCTGAACTCTGGTGTTCTATAACCACGTATACATAACCTTCACCATCGTGCGTATGCACAGACCAGAGCACGTCGGAGTAGCGGGTACGTAAATCCGCTTCAATAAAGCTTTCTGACTCCAGCTTCAGCGTATTTAAATCGCAAAGCGTTTGCAGATCTGCGGGTAGATGAATTTCGAGGAAGTCCCGAGCTGTTTCTGGATGATGTAAAAACGTTTTAAATACCGCATCGTGCGGTGTAGATGTCGTTGGTGTTGTCATCAAATTCCGTCACCTGAATGAAGATGACGGCACTTTACTGCTGGCGGAAAACATCTTCATCAAGGCATTAGCAGCCTTGCGTACACGCTTCAGCGCTAAATGCCCCCCACTGCAACATATTCATTCTGCTGGAAGGTATTACGCAGAAATCCGCTGCGCGCTTATCCCTTACGCGCCGCCTCATATGCCGCCAGCGTCGCCAGCCTCGCCTGTTTATGATCCACAATCGGGCGAGGATAACTCAGTGTTACCTGCGCTTTTTCAGCCCACGACCACGGTTCATGAATGGCTTTACCCGGCACGTCGCGCAGTTCCGGCACCCACTGGCGGATAAACTCACCGTCACGGTCGAATTTTTCGCCCTGCGTCGTGGGGTTAAAGATACGGAAATACGGTGCGGCGTCGGTTCCGGTTGAGGCTGCCCACTGCCAGCCGCCGTTATTGGCCGCCAGGTCGCCATCGATCAGTTGCGACATGAAATATTGTTCGCCTTTACGCCAGTCGATCAGCAGGTCTTTCACTAAAAAACTGGCGGTAATCATTCGTAAACGATTATGCATCCAGCCCGTGGCGTTGAGCTGACGCATGGCCGCGTCCACAATGGGGTAGCCCGTATTCCCTGTTTTCCAGGCCTGCAAATGCGTCGGATTATTCTGCCATTGCACGCGATCGGTCCAGCGAATAAAAGGTTGATACCGACACAGCGCCGGATGGTAAGTCATCAGATGACGATAAAATTCGCGCCAGATAAGCTCATTCAACCAAACGCTGCCTGCCCCATCCTCAAGCGCCTGCGGCTGCTCCACGAGCAGTCGATTCAGGCACTGGCGCGGCGATAGCCCTCCTGTCGCCAGGCTCGCGGATAATCGACTGGTTCCATCAATCGCCGGAAAGTCACGCAGTTGTTCATATTCTCCGGCGGCCTGCTGGCAAAAATGGCGTAACTGCGCGATGGCCAATTTTTCTTCTGCCGGAAATTGCTGCGAATCAAAATCCTGCTGCGGGTAGCTCAGCGTGATGGATGTTAATGGAGAGTCAAGAGCACCGCTTTCTCTCACCTTCGGCGCACTGACACATTCTGGGATCCCGTCTTTTATCCGCTTCAGCCAGGCATTTTTAAACGGCGTAAAGACTTTATACATCTCGTGATTACCGGTCATGACCGCCCCCGGAGGCAGGATCACGCTGTCGTCAAACCCTTCGCACACCACCTGAGGTATTGACTTTTCAACGGCAGCATCACGCTGGCGTTCGTTTATTTCATATTGATAGTTATAAAATATTCGACTGACGCCATGCTGTACGCAGACGTTTTTGACGGTTTCCACACTGGTCGCAAAATCACCGACTTCATGAAACAGAAGCGGGATGCCCTTTTCTGCCAGCGCCGTTTGCAACGCGTTCAACTGCGCGTTAACCAATGCCGCCTGACGTGGGGCCATATCATGCGCCTTCCACTGTTCAGGCGTGGAGATATAGAGCGCGAGTACATGTGCAGAACGATCCCGACAAGCCGCCGCCAGCGCGAGATTGTCATGCAGGCGTAAATCACGCCGAAACCAGACCAGATGCGTGGTCATAACACTCCCTGATAAAAATTAATCATTGCCCTGTAAACGCCAAATCGCAGGCCAGAGTTCAAAATAACGTTGCCCGGACAACCATGTGTTCGGGTGCTCAACCATATAGTGTTTGAGAAGCATTAAGGGTGCAAGTAGCGGCTGCGCCTCGCGTCGATAGTTATCGATTATCGAAGTCAATTCCTGACGTTGACGCAGATCGAGCTGATTACGGAAATAGCCCTGTACGTGCATCAATACATTGGTATGGTTACGCCGGGTAGCAGGATTTAATAACAGATGGGTCAATCGTAGGCGATACTCGGTAAAAAAAGCATCGAGATCTTGCCATTCATGGATTGCGGCAACGAAGGGGCCAAGCTCCCGATACTCTGGCTGGGAATGCGCCAGTAGTACTAGTTTGTAACGGGTATGATAGTCAATTAATGCGCCCCGCGTTAATTTTCGCTGACGCAGGCGGTGCAATTCATGCAAAGCGTAAACACGTATTAATGTATTTTCGTCGAACTGAGGTGCCTCACTCGCTTCTGTGGTCAGACAGGTGCGGATACCAACAGGAATTCTCGTGCTCATCGCCACTCCTTATCCGTTACTCAGATAAGTGTAGACGTCGGCGTATAAAAAAACCGCCACATTGCTGTTGGCGGTTTTCTTGAACAATAACGACAACTTAATAGAAGTCGCAGGTGGCTTTTTCAGCCTGCTCCATCCACACCGGTTTATCACTGGTTTTGGACCAGACGCGGTGCAGATAGCTGTAAAAACGGGCGCGGTCTTTCCAGAACAACATGACCGGCAGCGCCAGCACGCCCGCCACAACGGCAAAGGTACGGCGCAAGAAAACAATGTGTGCTGGATATTCTTTATAAAAGTCCATAATCCTCTCCCATATATCTGTTCGGTGAATCGCACCGGAAAAATAAAGTTGGTTAACTGATGAAAATAATACCGCCTTGTGTGTAATTTTGCTACTCATCCGACCACTTATTTTTATCTATTGATGCTCCGTTTAGCTAAAAACCGTAATTAAGTTACATAAAAGTTAAATTAATACTAATCATTAGTTAAGTAATGGTCTTTGCCATTTTTATACTTTTTTTACACCCCTCCCACTGATTTTTGCGAAATCTTTGCAAGCAAAAATCTACGCTCTGGTTATCACATTTATGCCACTGGAGGTGCACCGTGAGTGCAGGCGTGATAACCGGCATTGTGCTGGTCTTTTTATTATTAGGTTATCTGGTGTATGCCCTGATTAATGCGGAGGCGTTCTGATGGCGGCCCAAGGATTTTTACTCATTGCCAGTTTCTTGCTGGTACTGTTTATCATCGCCAGACCGCTGGGTTTTGGCTTGGCTCGGCTGATCAATAATACGTCCCTGCCGGGCCTGGCTGGCGTGGAACATCTGCTCTGGCGCGGTCTGGGCATCTCGCAGCAGGAGATGAACTGGCGGCAGTATCTGTTGGCGATCCTCGTGCTCAATGTGCTGGGTTTGCTGGTCCTGTTTTCAATGCTGATGGCGCAAAACCTGCTGCCGCTAAATCCGCAACAGCTACCTGGGCTTTCGTGGGATTTGGCGCTCAACACAGCGGTGAGTTTTGTCACTAATACCAACTGGCAATCCTATGCTGGCGAAACCACCTTAAGCTACTTCAGCCAAATGGTCGGGCTGACCGTGCAGAACTTCCTGTCAGCGGCAACCGGGATTGCGGTGATTTTTGCCCTGGCCCGTGCCTTTACTCGCCAGAGCATGAACACGCTGGGCAATGCCTGGGTCGATCTGGTTCGCATTACATTGTGGATCCTGCTCCCAATTGCATTGCTCATTGCGTTGTTCTTCATTCAGCAAGGTGTGCTGCAAAACGTGTTGCCCTATCAGCCCATTACTACCCTTGAAGGGGTGAAACAGCTGCTGCCGATGGGGCCCGTCGCCTCACAGGAAGCGATTAAGATGCTTGGCACTAACGGGGGCGGGTTCTTTAACGCTAACTCATCACATCCGTTTGAAAACCCTACCGCGTTGACCAATCTGGTACAGATGCTGGCCATTTTCTTAATTCCTACCGCGCTGTGTTTTGCCTTTGGTGATGTGGTTGGCGATCGTCGCCAGGGGCGGACCCTGCTGTGGGCCATGTCGCTGATATTTGTAGTCTGCGTAGCCGTGGTGATGTGGGCCGAAGTTCAAGGCAACCCGCACCTGATGGCATTCGGTGCAGACAGTAATATCAACATGGAAGGCAAAGAAAGCCGCTTTGGCGTGCTGGCTACGAGTCTTTTTTCCGTCGTGACGACAGCGGCATCTTGCGGCGCTGTCGATGCGATGCATGACTCCTTCACCGCGCTGGGCGGGATGGTGCCGATGTGGCTAATGCAGATTGGCGAAGTGGTCTTCGGTGGTGTCGGTTCGGGCCTGTACGGCATGCTGCTGTTCGTGTTGTTGGCGGTGTTTATCGCGGGCCTGATGATTGGTCGCACGCCGGAATATCTGGGTAAGAAAATAGACGTGCGTGAAATGAAAATGACCGCACTGGCGATTCTGGTCACCCCTGCGCTGGTCCTGCTCGGTACGGCGATAGCGATGATGAGCGACGCCGGACGCAGCGCCATGCTCAATCCTGGTCCACATGGCTTTAGTGAGGTGTTGTACGCCGTATCGTCTGCCGCGAACAACAACGGCAGTGCCTTCGCCGGATTAAGCGCCAACAGCCCGTTCTGGAACTGTCTGCTGGCCCTGTGCATGTTCTTCGGCCGTTTCGGCGTGATCATTCCCGTGATGGCAATTGCCGGATCGCTGGTCAGTAAAAAGATCCAGCCAGCAAGTCCAGGCACGCTGCCTACTCACGGTGCACTGTTTGTCGGGTTGTTAATCGGTACGGTGTTACTGGTTGGCGCCCTCACCTTTGTTCCTGCCCTGGCGCTTGGCCCGGTCGCAGAATACCTGTCATTACACTGAGTGATGCGGAGCACATGACTATGAGTCGCAAGCAACTGGCGCTGTTCGAACCCTCTCTGGTCGCACAGGCGCTGATGGACGCCGTGAAAAAATTAAGCCCACATACCCAGTGGCGCAATCCGGTGATGTTTATCGTCTGGCTGGGCAGTCTGCTGACAACCCTGTTAACGTTGGCAATGGCCACAGGCCATATGCAAGGCAATCCGTGGTTTACCGGCGCGATAAGTCTGTGGCTGTGGGTCACCGTTCTGTTCGCCAACTTTGCCGAAGCGCTGGCGGAAGGACGCAGTAAGGCTCAGGCTAACAGTCTGAAAGGAGTGAAAAAAACCGCATTTGCTCGCAAACTCCGCGAACCGAAATACGGTGCCGCCATGGATCACGTTCCGGCGGAGGATTTGCGCAAAGGAGATATCGTGTTAGTAGAAGCGGGCGATATTATCCCGTGTGACGGCGAGGTCATCGAAGGTGGCGCATCGGTAGATGAAAGCGCCATTACCGGTGAATCCGCGCCGGTCATTCGTGAATCCGGAGGTGATTTCGCCTCCGTCACCGGCGGGACCCGCATCCTCTCCGACTGGCTGGTGATTGAATGTAGCGTAAACCCTGGTGAAACGTTCCTCGACCGGATGATCGCCATGGTTGAAGGCGCGCAGCGGCGTAAAACGCCGAATGAAATCGCCCTGACGATCCTGTTGATAGCCCTGACCATCGTTTTTCTGCTGGCGACCGCCACGCTGTGGCCATTTTCCGCCTGGGGTGGTAGCGCGGTTAGCGTCACGGTACTGGTTGCCCTGCTGGTGTGTCTGATCCCCACCACCATCGGCGGGCTACTCTCCGCAATTGGCGTCGCCGGGATGAGCCGCATGCTGGGCGCGAACGTCATCGCCACCAGCGGACGTGCAGTAGAAGCTGCGGGTGACGTGGACGTACTGCTGCTGGACAAAACCGGCACCATTACGCTGGGTAACCGCCAGGCTTCAGATTTCCTGCCCGCCCAGGGCGTGGACGAAAAAACGCTGGCCGACGCCGCGCAGCTTTCATCACTTGCCGATGAAACCCCAGAAGGCCGCAGCATCGTGATTCTGGCTAAACAGCGCTTTAATCTGCGTATTCGCGACGTGCAATCGCTACACGCCACCTTTGTACCGTTTACCGCCCAAAGTCGGATGAGCGGGATCAACATCGACAACCGCATGATCCGCAAAGGGTCGGTCGATGCTATTCGTCGTCACGTCGAGGCCAACGGCGGCCAGTTCCCTGCCGACGTGGAGCAGAAGGTCGAAAACGTCGCACGCCTTGGCGCTACGCCGCTGGTGGTTGCCGAAGGCTCCCGCGTGCTGGGCGTGATTGCCCTGAAAGATATCGTAAAAGGCGGAATCAAGGAACGTTTTGCCCAACTGCGTAAAATGGGCATCAAAACGGTGATGATCACCGGCGATAACCGCCTGACCGCTGCCGCGATTGCGGCAGAAGCCGGGGTAGATGACTTCTTAGCTGAAGCCACGCCGGAAGCCAAGCTGGCGCTGATTCGTCAGTATCAGGCGGAAGGTCGTCTGGTGGCGATGACCGGCGACGGAACCAATGACGCCCCGGCGCTGGCGCAAGCCGACGTGGCAGTCGCCATGAACTCCGGGACCCAGGCGGCGAAGGAAGCAGGCAACATGGTGGATCTCGACTCTAACCCCACCAAGCTGATTGAGGTGGTGCACATTGGTAAACAGATGCTGATGACGCGTGGTTCGCTGACCACCTTCAGTATCGCCAACGACGTGGCGAAGTATTTCGCCATTATCCCGGCCGCGTTCGCCGCCACCTACCCGCAGCTCAATGCGCTTAACGTGATGGGTCTGCATTCGCCGGATTCGGCGATCCTCAGCGCGGTTATCTTTAATGCGCTGGTTATCGTCTTTCTGATCCCGCTGGCGCTTAAAGGCGTGAGCTACAAACCGTTATCCGCATCCGCAATGCTGCGCCGTAATTTGTGGATCTATGGTCTGGGTGGTCTGGTTGTGCCGTTTATCGGTATCAAAGCAATTGATTTACTGCTGACCCTGCTGGGTCTGGTGTGAGGTTTCAGATGAGTGGATTACGTCCTGCATTATCAACATTGATTTTCCTGATGCTTATCACCGGCGGGGCTTACCCGTTGTTGACCACCGCGTTGGGGCAGTGGTGGTTTCCCCACCAGGCTAACGGTTCGCTTCTACGCGAAGGTCAAGTCGTTCGCGGCTCTGCGCTCATTGGGCAACATTTTACCGCGGCCGGTTATTTTCAGGGACGTCCGTCAGCTACAGCAGAAATGCCCTATAATCCAATGGCTTCAGGCGGCAGTAACCTGGCAGCCAGCAACCCGGAACTGGATAAACAGCTGCAAAGCCGGATAGCCGCGCTGCGTGCCGCCAACCCGCAGGCAAATCCTGTCGTTCCGGTAGAGCTGGTAACGGCTTCTGCCAGCGGGCTGGATAACAATCTGACACCCGCCGCGGTGGCCTGGCAAATCCCCCGCGTGGCGCAGGCTCGCAACCTCAGCATTGAAGAGGTCACGCGCCTGGTTGCACAATACACGCAAAAGCCGTTGGTCAGTTTTATCGGCCAGCCGGTGGTGAACCTGGTGGAACTTAATTTAGCGCTGGATAAGCACTGAGAAAAAGGACATGCATAACGAACCCTTACGCCCCGACCCCGATCGCCTGCTGGAGCAGACCGCTGCCCCGCACCGCGGAAAACTGAAAATTTTCTTCGGCGCGTGTGCAGGCGTCGGTAAAACCTGGGCCATGCTGGCAGAGGCCCAGCGGCTGCGGGCGCAGGGGTTAGATGTGCTGATTGGCGTGGTGGAAACCCACGGACGCAAAGAGACCGCCGCGTTGCTGGACGGTCTCAGCATCCTGCCGCTAAAGAGACAGGCGCGCCATGGCCGTCATATTAGCGAGTTCGATCTCGACGCGGCGCTGGCCCGCCGTCCGGCGCTCATTTTGATGGATGAACTGGCGCACAGTAATGCGCCTGGCTCACGCCACCCTAAGCGTTGGCAAGATATTGAAGAACTGCTCGAAGCCGGTATTGACGTTTTTACTACCGTCAACGTGCAGCATCTGGAAAGCCTCAATGATGTGGTCAGCGGCGTCACCGGCATTCAGGTTCGCGAAACCGTCCCCGATCCTTTTTTCGATGCCGCCGACGATGTGGTGCTGGTCGATCTTCCCCCCGACGATTTGCGCCAACGCCTGAACGAAGGCAAGGTCTATATCGCCGGTCAGGCGGAAAGAGCCATCGAGCATTTCTTTCGCAAAGGGAACTTGATCGCGCTACGTGAGCTGGCCCTGCGCCGCACGGCCGATCGGGTTGACGATCAGATGCGTGCCTGGCGAGGGCGTCCGGGGGAAGAAAAAGTCTGGCATACCCGTGACGCCATTTTACTGTGTATTGGACACAATACCGGCAGCGAAAAGCTGGTGCGTGCAGCCGCGCGTCTGGCAGCGCGCCTCGGCAGCGTCTGGCATGCAGTGTATGTCGAAACGCCAGCGCTGCACCGACTGCCCGAAAAACAGCGCCGGGCAATCCTAAGCGCTCTGCGGTTAGCCCAGGAGCTGGGTGCAGAAACCGCCACCCTTTCCGATCCCGCTGAAGACAAGGCGGTAATCCGCTACGCCCGTGAGCATAATCTGGGAAAAATTGTCCTCGGACGTCCGACTACACGACGCTGGTGGCGCAGTGATTCCTTTGCTGACAAACTGGCCCATCGCGCACCGGATCTCGACCTGATGATTGTTGCGCTCGATGAGCCACCTTCGCGCCCTGTGCTACAAACTGCAGATAACCGCACCTTTAAGGATAAATGGCGGGTACAAATTCAGGGTTGTGTGGTTGCCGTCGCGCTGTGCGCCATCATTACGTTGATTGCCATGCAGTGGTTGATGGCCTTTGACGCCGCCAACCTGGTGATGATCTATTTATTGGGCGTGGTGGTTATCGCCCTCTTTTACGGACGCTGGCCGTCGGTGCTGGCAACTTTTATTAACGTCGCCAGCTTCGATCTCTTCTTTATTGCTCCGCGCGGCACGCTGGCCGTTTCCGATGTCCAGTACCTGCTTACCTTCGCCGTGATGCTAACGGTAGGGCTGGTAATCGGTAATCTTACCGCCGGAGTGCGTTATCAGGCGCGGGTGGCCCGTTATCGTGAACAACGTACGCGCCATTTGTATGAGATGTCAAAAGCGCTGGCCGTTGGGCGTAGTCAGCAAGATATTGCCGCCA
Organism: Citrobacter freundii complex sp. 2024EL-00216; assembly: GCF_043945515.1. Taxonomy (NCBI): domain Bacteria; kingdom Pseudomonadati; phylum Pseudomonadota; class Gammaproteobacteria; order Enterobacterales; family Enterobacteriaceae; genus Citrobacter; species Citrobacter freundii complex sp. 2024EL-00216. The sequence goes on from NZ_JBIMRA010000001.1 coordinate 353,392, forward strand.
CCAGCGAACAGTTTATTGCCTCAACGTTCCAGGCCCGCAGCCAGGTTTTACTGCCCGGTGAGAACGGTAAGCTGGCCCCTCTCACCCATCAACAGGGCATGACGCCGTGGGATGATGCCATTGCCCAATGGAGCTTTGATAAAGGGCAACCGGCTGGCGCAGGTACTGACACGTTGCCAGGTGTGCCGTATCAAATTTTACCGTTAAAAAGTGCTGACAAAACGCATGGGCTGCTGGTTGTGGAACCAGGAAATTTACGCCAGTTGATGATCCCCGAACAGCAACGCCTGCTGGAAACTTTTACTTTACTGGTCGCCAGTGCGCTGGAGCGTCTGACGCTGACTGCCAGCGAAGAGCAAGCCCGGTTTGCCAGCGAGCGCGAAAGCATTCGCAACGCGCTGCTCGCCGCCCTTTCCCACGATTTACGTACGCCGCTAACGGTGCTGTTTGGTCAGGCAGAGATCTTAACGTTGGATCTGGCAAGCGAAGGATCGCCGCACGCGCGCCAGGCCAGTGAGATTCGCCAGCACGTCCTGAATACGACCCGACTGGTTAATAACCTGCTGGATATGGCGCGAATTCAGTCTGGCGGCTTTAATCTTAAGAAGGAGTGGTTAACACTGGAAGAGGTGGTCGGCAGCGCCCTGCAGATGCTGGAGCCAGGACTCTCTGCTCCTATTAATTTGTCGCTACCAGCACCGTTGACGCTGATCCACGTCGATGGCCCACTCTTTGAACGGGTGCTGATTAATCTGCTGGAAAACGCCGTTAAATACGCAGGTCCAGCGGCGCAAATCGGTATTGATGCCAGCGTCGATGGCGAGCACCTGCAACTGGACGTCTGGGATAATGGTCCCGGCATTCCATCGGGTATGGAGCAGCGAGTTTTTGACAAGTTTTCCCGGGGAAACAAAGAGTCATCGGTACCGGGCGTTGGGCTGGGGCTGGCAATCTGTCAGGCCATTGTGGACGTGCACGGCGGTACGATTTCCGTCCACAATCGCGCACAGGGAGGAGCATGTTTCCGTGTTACACTGCCCCAGGAAATCCCCCCTGAACTTGAAGATTTTCATGAGGATATGTGACGAACGTACTGATTGTTGAAGATGAACAGGCTATCCGTCGCTTTCTGCGCACCGCGCTGGAAGCCGATGGTCTGCGTGTATATGAAGCGGAAACGCTGCAACGTGGTCTGCTGGAAGCCGCCACGCGAAAACCCGATCTCATCATTCTCGATCTCGGTCTGCCGGACGGTGACGGCATTGATTTTATTCGTGACCTACGACAATGGAGCGCGATACCGGTAATTGTGCTCTCAGCCCGCAGCGAAGAAAGCGATAAAATCGCTGCCCTGGATGCCGGTGCCGATGACTATCTCAGTAAACCCTTTGGTATTGGCGAGCTACAGGCGCGATTACGCGTGGCATTGCGCCGCCACGCCAGCGGCGCGTCTCCCGAGCCGGTGGTGCATTTTTCCAACGTAAAAGTAGATATCGCCGCCCGCCTCGTACATCGTGGTGATGAAGAGATTCATCTGACGCCGATTGAGTTTCGCCTGTTAGCGGTACTGCTGAATAATGCCGGAAAGGTACTAACGCAACGCCAGTTGCTAAATCAGGTTTGGGGACCGAACGCCGTCGAACACAGTCACTATCTGCGAATTTACATGGGACACCTGCGCCAGAAGCTGGAACAGGACCCGGCGCGTCCGCGTCATTTTCTGACCGAAACCGGGATTGGCTATCGGTTTATGCCGTGAATCTAAGCCGAATAAAAAAAAGCCGGATCAGCGCAAAGCTATCCGGCTTTTTAATTCATGCCGGATAGCGACGCTATCCGGCCTACGGTTTACGCGTTTTTCAGCACTTCGCTGACGATCTCAACCGCTTCTTTTTCGATCTGCTTGCGGTGTTCTTCACCGAGGAAGCTCTCGCAATAGATTTTATAAGCGTCTTCGGTGCCGGACGGACGAGCGGCAAACCAGCCGTTGTCAGTCATCACTTTCAGACCGCCGATAGAAGCACCGTTGCCCGGTGCCGCCGTCAGACGTGCGGTGATCGGGTCGCCCGCCAGCGTGCTGGCACTCACCATTTCCGGAGACAGCTTAGACAGCGCCGCTTTCTGTGCAGAGGTCGCACTTGCCTGCAGGCGGTTGTAGCTCGGCGCACCAAAGCGGGCAGCCAGTTCGTTGTAGTGCTCCTGCGGATTCTTACCGGTCACTGCGGTAATTTCTGCCGCCAACAGGCACATGATGATGCCGTCTTTGTCGGTCGACCACGGTGTACCGTCGAAACGCAGGAAAGATGCCCCCGCGCTCTCTTCACCACCAAAGCCAAAGCTGCCGTCGAACAGACCGTCAACAAACCATTTAAAGCCAACCGGCACTTCGACCAGTTTACGCCCTAAATCATTCACCACGCGGTCAATCATCGCCGAGGACACCAGCGTCTTACCAACGGCAACGTCTTTGCCCCACTGCGGACGATGCTGGAACAGGTAGTTGATCGCCACCGCCAGATAGTGGTTCGGATTCATCAGCCCTGCCGGGGTGACGATACCGTGACGGTCGTAGTCTGGGTCGTTGGCAAAGGCCAGATCGAACTTGTCGCGCAGCGCCAGCAGGCCCGCCATCGCGCACTCGGAGGAGCAGTCCATGCGGATTGCGCCATCTTTGTCGAGATGCATAAAGCGGAAAGTCTGATCAACGTGATCGTTAACGATAGTCAGGTTCAGGTTGTAGTGCTTAGCAATACGCTTCCAGTATTCGATACCGGAACCGCCCAGCGGATCGACACCCAGCGTCAGACCCGCTTTTTGGATCGCCGCCATGTCGACGATGTCAGCCAGTCCTTCAACAAACGGCTGAACCAGATCCTGCTCTGTTACATGACCAGATGCCAGCGCAGCGTCCAGCGACATGCGCTTCACGCCTTGCAGACCGTCAGCCAGCAGCGCGTTGGCTCTGTCTTCCACCACTTTGGTGACGTTGGTATCTGCCGGACCACCGTTTGGCGGGTTATATTTAATGCCGCCATCTTCCGGCGGGTTGTGGGACGGCGTGATCACAATGCCGTCAGCCAGCGGGCCGCCTTTTTTGTTGTGGACCAGGATAGCATTCGACACAGCAGGGGTTGGCGTAAAGCCGTTATTTTCCTGCACGATGACGTCAACGCCGTTCGCCGCCAGCACTTCCAGTACAGAGATAAAAGCCGGTTCAGACAGCGCGTGGGTATCCTTGCCCACATAGCACGGGCCAGTAATCCCGTTTTTCGCACGTTCTTCAGCAATCGCCTGAGCGATAGCCAGAATATGCGGCTCGTTAAAACTATGACGACCTGCACTGCCACGATGTCCGGACGTACCGAACTTAACGGCGTGCTCAGCGTTCCCTGCTGTTGGTTTCAGTACATAGTACTGTGCCGTCAGTTGGGCGACGTTAATCAAATCACTCTGTTGCGCAGGTTGACCTGCACGGTTGTGGATTGCCATTGCCTGGTCCTTCTAATGCAAGGATTAAATTGTTCCGCAAACCTTTTCAATCAATTCCGCAGGGAATTGCATTGACTGCATGATGTGTTCAACCATGCTGCATTTACGGCCGGTATTGGTGTTGGTGATCACCCAGTACGGCGTGCCTGGCACGTGTTTCGGTTTGGTTTGATTACCATTTTTCAGCAGCGTCTGTTCATCCGCTGCAAAATAAACGCGCGTACGGCCATGCAACGATTCCGTTGCTTCGGCGAACGCGTTTTGATCCAGTGAATAGAGTGTAGACAGCACCAGCATAAAGCGATTTACTGCTTTCTTCTGTTCCGCGTATTCGTCGGACAGCAGCAGTTCACGCATCGCGCGCACTTTATCTTTTACGGGGTTAACCGGCTTAGCTTCCACGACAGGTTGCACAGCGCGGACTTCTTTGACTACCGGAGTGACAGGCTGTGATGCGGCGGAAAATTTCAACATACGCCGTAAAATGTCGGATGCGCTCTCGCCAATATGCTTGGTGTGGCTGGCAATATAGCTATAGAGTTCATCATCAACTTCAATCGTTTTCATCTTAATCCAGTGCAGTGTTTAGCTGAATACAAGTTGTCGGGGTAAACACACGTAGTGTAAAGGCAAATCCCAACAGCGGATAGCGTCAAGCCTGGTGGCCAGCAAAACTCAGAGTAACCGTAGTTGTTGCAGCCATGTGGCAGAATGGTCAACATGATACCCTAACCCGTGAGTGTGAAAAAAAGAACTTTGCCATGAAATTGAATATCCGAGCGCAATCTGCGCAAAACCTGCACAATAATTCTCCCATCGTCCTGGTTCACGGCCTGTTTGGCAGTCTGGATAACCTGGGGATCCTGGCGCGCGATCTGGTGGTCGATCACGATATCATCCAGGTCGATATGCGAAATCATGGCCTCTCCCCTCGTTCCCCTGAGATGAATTATCCGGCCATGGCGCAAGATTTGCTGGATACGCTGGACGCTCAGCAAATAGAAAAGGCGACCTTTATTGGTCACTCGATGGGGGGAAAAGCCGTCATGGCGTTAACCGCGCTGGCTCCTGATCGTATCGATCGACTGGTGGCCATTGATATTGCGCCGGTCGACTATCATGTTCGCCGTCACGATGCGATCTTTACCGCTATTAATGCCGTAACCGATGCCCAGGCCACTTCGCGTCAGCAGGCGGCCGGCGTCATGCGTCAACATCTGCATGAAGAAGGCGTAATCCAGTTTCTGCTGAAATCTTTCGTCGACGGCGAGTGGCGTTTTAACGTTCCCGTGCTGTGGGATCAGTATCCTCATATCGTCGGTTGGGAAACCATTCCTGCATGGGAGCACCCGGCGCTGTTTATCCCTGGCGGCAACTCACCGTATGTTACCGAAGCGTATCGCGAACAACTGCTGGCGCAATTCCCACAGGCTCGGGCGCATGTTATTGCTGGAGCCGGTCATTGGGTGCATGCGGAAAAACCGGAGGCGGTGCTGCGCGCCATCCGTCGTTATCTGAACGAACAGGCTAACTGATTAAAAACTCAGCGTCTGCGCGCGATTACGCGCGTGGGCGTTGGCGTGTCACCCCTGCTGATGTATTATGGCGCGCTATCCATCCGGGCAGACGCCTGGCTGATTGTTTCCCCGAAGTCACCAAGATCATGGCCAAAGAACAAACGGACCGTACGACATTAGATCTGTTCGCGCAGGAGCGTCGCCCGGGACGACCCAAAACTAATCCGCTCTCGCGTGATGAACAGTTACGTATTAATAAACGTAATCAGCTTAAGCGTGACAAAGTTCGCGGGCTTAAGCGTGTCGAACTGAAACTGAACGCTGATGCCGTTGACGCTCTGAACGAGCTGGCTGAGGCGCGCAACATGAGTCGCAGTGAACTCATCGAAGAGATGCTGATGACCCAACTCAGCACATTGCGCGGTCAGGCATAGTCTGAATTTCTGCTCTAAATCATAAATCGTGTAGCACAGAGTGCAGTCCTGCGTGTTTGCTGTTTCCGCATGCCTGACTGTTCTGCTATGATTGCCCTTATCCGTGGGCAATGCGCCACCACCATTTCAATAAGTTTCAAGAGGTTATTTTACTCATGGCAATCACTGGCATCTTTTTCGGCAGCGACACCGGTAATACCGAAAACATCGCAAAAATGATTCAAAAACAGCTTGGTAAAGACGTTGCCGATGTTCATGACATTGCAAAAAGCAGCAAAGAAGACCTCGAAGGTTATGACATTCTGCTGCTCGGCATCCCAACCTGGTACTACGGTGAAGCGCAGTGTGACTGGGACGACTTCTTCCCTACCCTCGAAGACATTGATTTTAATGGCAAACTGGTTGCATTGTTCGGCTGCGGCGACCAGGAAGATTACGCAGAATATTTCTGTGATGCGTTAGGGACCATTCGCGACATCATCGAACCGCGCGGCGCAACTATCGTTGGTCACTGGCCGACTGCGGGTTATCACTTTGAAGCGTCTAAAGGCCTGGCTGACGACGACCACTTTGTCGGTCTGGCTATCGATGAAGATCGCCAGCCAGAGCTGACAGCAGAACGCGTAGAAAAATGGGTTAAGCAGATCTCTGAAGAGCTGCACCTCGACGAAATCATTAATGCCTGATTTCGTGCGGCGCAGATTTCCATCTGCGCCGCATCAATAGATAAAACCAATCAAAATAATTGCTACAAATTTGTAACTTTTTCGTCTGACCCTGTACAATGGCTGGATGCCAATCGGGTGTTGCACAGTGTGTTTGTCGGCGATACCACGTTTTGATTAACAATATATGCCAGAGACTTGCAGTTTTCATTTAGCCATGGCAGTTCTATAATGATACGCATTATCTCAAGTGCAATTTCTGTCACTTCTGTTAATGAAGTGAATCGTTTAGCTACAGGACAGATTCCGCATGACTGACAACAATACCGCATTAAAGAAGGCTGGCCTGAAAGTAACGCTTCCTCGTTTAAAAATTCTGGAAGTTCTTCAGGAACCGGATAACCATCACGTCAGTGCGGAAGATTTATACAAACGCCTGATCGATATGGGTGAAGAGATTGGTCTGGCGACCGTGTATCGTGTGCTGAACCAGTTTGATGATGCCGGTATCGTGACCCGCCATAATTTTGAAGGCGGTAAATCCGTCTTCGAACTGACTCAACAGCATCACCACGATCACCTCATTTGCCTCGACTGCGGCAAAGTGGTCGAGTTCAGCGATGATTCCATCGAAGCGCGCCAGCGTGAGATTGCAGCTAAACATGGCATTCGTTTAACCAACCATAGTCTCTATCTCTACGGCCACTGCGCTGAAGGCGATTGCCGCGAAGATGAGCATGCCCACGACGGCAAATAATGTAATGCTTTTTGAAAAGCCAACCTTCCGGTTGGCTTTTTTTATGAGCATTACCTGCCCTTTTCCCCTTCCCTCCGCTCCTGTGTTGCTTTAATGTAAAATCAATTGCCCCTTCCGGAGAGTCGAAATGGAACTTCGCCAGCTACGCTATTTTGTGCGCATTGTAGAAACCGGCAGCATGGGTAGCGCGGCACTCGATCTCAATATAGGGGTTTCGGCACTCAGCCAGCAAATGTCGCGTCTGGAAAACGAACTCGCTATTCGCCTGCTGCAGCGCACCTCGCGAGGCGTGACGCCCACCAGCGCCGGACTGGCTTTTTACTCCCAGGCGCAGCTGGCGCTCCGTCACGCAGACGACGCGATCCTCGCCGCACGCGAGTCCCGGCTTTCCGGGCACGTCAGCGTCGGCATGGCTCCCAGTACCGCTTCCGTTCTCGGAATGCCGTTTATCAACGCCATGCGGGAAAGCTACAGTGATGTCCGTCTGCATGTGGTGGAAAGCCTCTCTGGCAATCTGGAGCGGATGATTAATACCCGCCAGATTGATCTGGCTGTCGTGTTTCAGAAAGAAAAGATCCTGCGCTGGAGCGCCATACCGATTCTCGAAGAGCGGCTGTTTTTGATTGGGACTCATGCCTTACTGGCTGATATTGCCGATGACAATATTGCTCCAGCCCAGCTGGCAAGTATCCCATTGATAATGCCAAGCCCGGGCCACGGTCTGCGCGGCAGGCTGGAAGCGATTTGTCAGGAACACGCGCTGAACATTGAGATCGCCACGGAAATTGATGGTCTGGCGCTACTCATGCGCGCCGTGCGCAGTGGCATTGGTGCCACTCTCCAGCCCGGCGCGGCAATTTCCCATCTCGATAAAGAGACGCTAAGAGTGATCGGCGTCCACAATCCAACACTTAGTCGCCCCAACTTTCTGGTGAGTCTCTCAGACGATGAGCTCACCCCGGCGGGCCTCGCTGCCCGCGTGGTACTGACGAAAGTGATGCATCAACTGGTGGAAGCAGGAAGCTGGCCTGGCGCCATCCTTTACAATAACTAAAGTACCGTTTAGCACCACGTCATAGCGCCCGCACAAGCCGTGCGTATACATTTCAATTACAAATTTAACAAATGGTTAAATGGTAATGGAGTATACGATGGTTGATGTTCTGGTGATTGGTGGTGGCAATGCCGCGTTATGCGCTGCCTTGTCTGCCCGCGAGCAAGGAGCTTCGGTACTCCTGCTCGAAGCGGCTCCCCGTGAATGGCGAGGGGGAAATTCCCAACACACGCGTAATCTGCGCTGTATGCATGATGCGCCGCAGGATGTGCTGGTGGAAAGCTATCCGGAAGAGGAGTTCTGGCAGGATCTGCGCCGCGTCACGGAAGGAAATACCAACGAAGCCCTGGCGCGTCTGGTGATCCGTACCTCTTCCCAATGCCGCGACTGGATGCGCCAGCACGGCGTTAACTTTCAGCCTCCTCTCTCTGGCGCTTTGCACGTGGCGCGTACCAACGCCTTTTTTATGGGGGGCGGAAAAGCCCTGGTGAATGCCTATTACCGCAGCGCAGAAAAGCTGGGCGTGCAAATCCGCTATGACACTCCCGTTCAGGCGCTTGAACTGCACAACGGCGAGTTCGTGGCGGCGCTGTCAGGCAACGAGCGTATCACAGCGAAATCCTGCGTGCTTGCCGCTGGCGGATTCGAATCTAACCGGGAGTGGCTGCGAGAAGCCTGGGGAGAGAACGAGCGCGGCGAGAGGCCAGCGGATAACTTCCTGATTCGCGGCACGCGTTTTAATCAGGGCGTACTGCTCAAATTTATGATGGATGCTGGCGCAGACATTATCGGCGATCCCTCCCAGTCACACTGTGTGGCAATTGATGCCAGAGCGCCATTATATGACGGCGGGATTTGCACCCGCGTGGACTGCGTTTCGCTCGGTATTGTGGTGAACCGGGACGCTGAGCGTTTTTATGATGAAGGTGAAGATTTCTGGCCCAAACGCTACGCCATCTGGGGACGTCTGGTCGCTCAACAGCCAGGACAGATTGGCTACTCCATCATCGACAGTAAAGCTATCGGACACTTCATGCCTCCGGTCTTTCCTGGCACGCAGGCCAATACGCTGGCTGAACTGGCCTTTCAGTTAGGACTGGATGCCGAACGCTTTACCCACACCGTGACAGAGTACAACAACGCCTGCCAGCCAGGTCAGTTCGACCATACCGTTCTGGATAACTGCGCCACTAAAGATTTGCTACCCGAGAAAACGCATTGGGCGCGACCGCTGGATCAACCGCCTTACTACGGCTACGCCCTGCGGCCAGGACTCACCTTCACTTATCTTGGGTTAAAAGTGAACGAACGCGCCGCTGTGCATTTTGCAGGGCTTCCAAGCCGTAACCTGTTCGTCGCCGGAGAGATGATGGCGGGTAACGTGCTGGGCAAGGGTTACACCGCAGGCGTGGGGATGTCGATCGGCACGACCTTTGGCCGCATTGCCGGAAAAGAAGCCGCGCTGGCTGCACGTAAGGAGACACGTCATGAAGCAGCTTGAGAAACTGATCATCGAAGCGCAAATTATCACCGAACCGGAAGCTGAAGTTGAACGCGTGATGCAGGTGTGTAACGCCTGCCGCTATTGCGAAGGCTTTTGCGCCGTGTTCCCGGCCATGACTCAGCGTCTGGAATTCGGTAAAGCGGATATCAATTATCTGGCAAACTTGTGCCATAACTGCGGCGCTTGCCTGCACGCGTGTCAGTATGCCCCGCCTCATGAATTTGCCATCAACGTGCCGAAGGCGATGGCGGAAGTCCGGCTCGAAACCTATCAGCATTACGCGCAGCCCGCCGCTTTTGGAGCGCTATATCGTCGCGCAGGCGTAACCGTGACGCTGGCGCTGGTATTCGGTCTGATCCTGTTTTTACTCCTCGCTATAGGCTTGAAAGGTTCACTATTCCATCCTCCGCTGGCCGGGGATTTCTATCAAATTTTCCCGCATAACCTGCTGGCCTGGATGTTTGGTTCGGTCTTTGTTCTGGCGATCGGTTTGCTGATGGCAGGAGTGATCCGCTTCTGGCGCGAGATTTCTCCGGGCATGCCGCGTTCCGCCGAGATTGCTGAAGCCTCGCACAATGCGCTGACGCTGAAGTATCTCGATGGAGGCCATGGCAAAGGTTGTAACGAAGCGGATGATGCTTTCACCCTGATGCGTCGCCGTTTCCACCACTTTACCTTCTATGGTTTTATGCTCTGCTTTGCCGCCACCGTGGTGGCAACGGGCTATCACTACTTTGCAGGCATAGAAGCACCCTACCCGTTCTTCAGCGTTCCGGTCATGCTGGGCACGTTGGGTGGCATTGGCCTGGTTGTCGGTCCGGCTGGCTTGCTATGGCTTAATCTCAGGCGCTCACCGCTACACGGCGACGCCCGGCAAAAACCGATGGATCGCGGTTTTATTTTGCTGCTGCTGCTGACCAGTCTGACCGGTCTGGCGCTGCTGGCGGGAAGAGATACCTCATGGATGGCTATTTTACTGGCCATTCATCTCGGCGTGGTCATGGCGCTTTTTCTGACCATTCCTTACGGAAAATTTGCCCACGGATTTTACCGCTGCGCAGCCTTACTCAAGTGGGCGATTGAGAAACGGCGCGGCAAACAGGCGGGAGTCTCAGGCGACTAACCCGCAAACTCTTACCTCTATAAATATTATGATAAGACAGTGGAGCAAACCCAATGACACAACAACCATCGCGCACCGGAACTTTCGGCGCAATACTGCGGGTAACCAGCGGTAATTTTCTCGAACAGTTCGACTTTTTTCTGTTCGGGTTTTACGCCACCTATATCGCAAAGACTTTCTTCCCCGCGGAGAGTGAGTTTGCCGGGCTCATGTTGACCTTTGCGGTTTTCGGTTCGGGTTTTTTAATGCGGCCCGTTGGCGCAATCGTGCTGGGTGCTTATATCGACAGAATTGGTCGCCGCAAAGGACTGATGGTGACGCTGGCCATTATGGGATGCGGTACCCTGCTGATTGCCCTGGTACCCGGTTATCAAAGTATTGGCCTGCTGGCTCCTGTGCTGGTATTAGTCGGTCGATTATTGCAGGGCTTCTCTGCGGGCGTAGAGTTGGGCGGCGTTTCGGTTTATCTTTCTGAAATCGCCACGCCTGGCAATAAAGGTTTCTACACCAGCTGGCAGTCCGCCAGCCAACAGGTTGCCATTGTGGTGGCAGCGCTGATTGGCTACGGCCTGAATGCCACGCTGGGGCACGATGAAATCTCTGAATGGGGCTGGCGCATTCCGTTCTTTATTGGTTGTATGATTATTCCGTTGATCTTCGTCCTGCGCCGCTCGCTTCAGGAAACGGACGCATTTTTACAACGTACACACCGTCCCGACACCAGGGAAATTTTCACCACTATCATCAAAAACTGGCGTCTGATCTCAGCGGGTACACTGCTGGTGGCGATGACCACAACGACGTTTTACTTTATTACCGTCTATACCCCGACCTATGGCAGGGCTGTACTCCATCTGAGCGCTCGCGACAGCCTGATCGTCACCATGCTGGTCGGTATTTCTAACTTTATCTGGCTGCCGATTGGCGGAGCGATTTCTGACCGAATTGGTCGCCGCCCGGTGTTGATGGGGATTACCGTACTCGCACTGCTCACCACCTTGCCGGTCATGCACTGGCTCACCGCCGCGCCAGATTTTATACGCATGACGCTGGTCCTGCTTTGGTTCTCGTTCTTTTTTGGTATGTACAATGGGGCAATGGTCGCGGCACTCACCGAGGTGATGCCTGTCTATGTCCGTACGGTGGGTTTTTCACTGGCCTTCAGTCTGGCTACGGCGATTTTTGGCGGTCTGACACCCGTCATATCCACGGCGCTGGTCCAGCTAACCGGAGATAAAAGCTCGCCGGGATGGTGGCTGATGTGCGCGGCACTTTGCGGACTCGCCGCCACGGCAATGTTGTTTGTCCGCCTGAGTCGTCATTATCAACCGGCCGAACAGAAACTCTGACATGCAAACGGGCGGAGAATTCTCCGCCCGTTGTATTTTCATTTTTCGATTTACTGCGCAGTATTCTTACTGCGTATTTCCTGCCAGACCTTGTCACAATCAGCATTGACGGACTGACCGTTACCCGTGCGCGTGGCCTGGATACACTGCTGATAATCCAGCACGCGTACGCTTTCTTCATTGGCAAACTGTTGGTGCTGTTTTTCTTTCTTCAGCACATTCAACACGCTTTGGCAGGCTTCAATTTTCTCCGGCGATCCCTGCGCGGTATTAATACACGCGCTGTAGGCTTCTTTCAGACGGCTGTCCTCTTTCGGCGCAGGAGATTGCGCACACGCCACCAGCCCTGATGCCATAACGGCGATGAGTATCAGTTTTTTCATAGCACTTTCCTCAACGATGCGGCAGGCACCCGGCCTGCCGCTGTTGGCATTAGAAGATGGTGAACGGAGCAATAACGATGAACTTCACGTCGCGCTCATCCTGGAACATGTTGCCGTAACCACCGCCCCAGCTCGGAATGTCTGAATGGTTGTCGTACTGAGTGAAGTGCAGCTTAAACATGGTGCCCTTCGCACGACCTTCCTGCAGGGTGTAGACCGCATCCAGGCTGTAAGAAGATTCTTCGATAGTCCGGTTTTTGTCGTAGTACGCATCCGGGTTGAGCTGCCAGGTTGATGGCTTAGCATCCCATGCGTAAACGTAGGACGCACCTACCGCCCAGCCCGGCAGATTCCAGTTCTTCAGGTCATACATTGCGCCGAAGAAGACTGCCTTTTCACCGTTGGCGTTGAAGTCAGAACGGTTATCCCACCAGACATCCAGACGACCGTTTGAAGAGGCGTAGGTTGGGGTCATACGCTGCAGGAAGTAACCCTGCTGGCCGTCCGCTTTAACCCAGGTCCCTTCCAGACGAAGGTCGACGACTTCTGCCACTTTGTAGCCAAAGGTCAACGCCTGCAACCAGGCAGTGCCATCATAAATATCGTTCACGGTACGATCATCAACCTTGTCGCGTGCACCGTAGAACTGGTAGCTGGTGGTAAATGGGTTACCGCCTAAATCAAATTTATAGCTGGCTTTTGCGAAGTACTGATCGACATAACCTTCAGACTGACCAAATGCCGCTTCCAGCAACAGGTTATTTTTGAAGTCATATTTCGCGCCAATTGAGTGCAGGTAATCAACACTGGTCTTTTTATCAGCCTGATAGAATTTATCGACTTCGGTGTGCCACGGTGCTTTATATTCGTTAGCCCACATATAGGAGAAGCTCAGTGCGCCAGCATCACCGTAATCGAAGTTGGCACCGGCTTCAGCACCCTGATAGGTACCTGGCATAAAACTCCAGTGCGGTGCCAGCAGAGTCTGCCCGGTTGGTTGAATGTAACCGGCGCGCGCCCAGGTTGGGCCGTATTTAAATTTGGCTGCTGCTTTATAAAGGCTAATCCCGCTCTTATCGCCGGAGTAATCCTCGTCATAGCCTTTATTTTTAGAAGAGAATGCGATTTCGTTTGGATGGCCGCTTTCGCTACTTTCGTTCATTTCAATCGCGGTAAATGCTGCGATATCAATACCAAACATATCGGCCGCATAACCGGACTGGAAGTCGAGGTTAGCGTTCCAGGTGGAGTGAGAAAGGTTGGTTTTATATTTGTCATGATCGGTCACATCTTTACGGTCACGCTCACGCTGCCAGTAATAGATGCCGCCGGTTAAGGTTGAGTCATCAATAAATCCTTCGGCGTGTACCTGCGGAGCGACAACAAAACCCGACATTGCTGTGATACCGGCGATAGCCAGCGCCAGCGTACTACGTTTGCCACTAAACGTACGCATATGTTAATCCTCTTTGACATATAAAATGCTGCCGACAAAAGCGGACAGCGAAAAAACAAAAAATAAAAAAGTAGCGCTAAGAAAACCTCAGTGACTACAATGAATAGACTATTTTTCGCGACGCGAATTATCAATCTCTTTCTGTAACGAGTATGTAATAGTATGAGCAACCGCACATATTTGATTGCTTTCTGTTACATTTTCATCGGAAGATAAAAAAGCGTTGAAAAAATTAAAAAATCGCTTGTTTTCCATGGAGATGAAATCGGTTTCAGCCCATTTCATATTGAGGTAAGTTATTTAAACGTAAAAACATTCGCCCAGTCCATTATTACGGACATGTAATTAATTCGCTCCGCAAACGGAGCCTGGAACATGGTTTTTTTGCGAAAAAAAACGCCGCATGAAGCGGCGTTTAGAGAGGATGTGTTGCGGCTTATTCGCCCGCTTTAGCCCACGTGTCACGTAGACCAACGGTTCGGTTAAACACCAGCTTGTCAGCCGTTGCATAACGACTGTCCAGGCAGAAGTAACCTTCACGCTCAAACTGGAACGCTTTACCTGCAACCGCTGCCTTCAGCGACGGCTCACCGTAACCCTGCTTAATGACCAGCGATTCCGGGTTAATAACGGACAGGAAGTCTTCCGCCGCGCCTGGATTTGGCACGCTAAACAGACGATCGTACAAGCGGATTTCAATCGGCAGCGCATGGGACGCGCTCACCCAGTGAATAACGCCTTTGACTTTACGACCATCGGCCGGGTCTTTGCTCAGGGTGTCGGCATCGTAGGTGCAGAAAATGGTGGTGATATTCCCTTCCGCATCTTTCTCAACACGTTCGGCTTTGATCACATAAGCATTACGCAGACGTACTTCTTTGCCCATCACCAGACGCTTGTACTGCTTGTTCGCTTCTTCACGGAAGTCTGCGCGATCGATCCAAATTTCACCGCTAAATGGCACTTCGCGGCTGCCCATTTCCGGTTTGTTCGGATGGTTAGGCATGGTGACCAATTCGCTTTCGCCCTGCGGATAGTTTTCGATAACCAGTTTAACCGGATCGATAACCGCCATCGCGCGCGGGGCGTTTTCGTTCAGATCTTCGCGGATACAGGATTCCAGAGAAGCGATCTCAATGGTGTTGTCTTGCTTGGTCACGCCAATGCGTTTGCAGAACTCACGGATCGCGGCAGCGGTATAACCGCGACGACGCAGGCCAGAAATTGTCGGCATACGCGGATCGTCCCAGCCTTCAACGTGCTTGTCGGTCACCAGCAGGTTCAGCTTGCGCTTGGACATCACGGTATATTCCAGATTCAGGCGCGAGAATTCGTACTGTCGCGGATGAACCGGAATGGTGATGTTGTCCAGCACCCAGTCGTACAGACGACGGTTATCCTGAAACTCCAGGGTACACAGGGAATGCGTAATGCCTTCCAGCGCATCGCTGATGCAGTGGGTAAAGTCGTACATCGGGTAGATGCACCACTTGTTGCCGGTCTGGTGGTGTTCGGCGAACTTAATACGGTACAGCACCGGATCGCGCATCACGATAAACGGCGACGCCATGTCGATTTTCGCACGCAGGCACGCTTTACCTTCTTCAAAGCCACCGGCACGCATTTTTTCGAACAGCGCCAGGTTCTCTTCGACGCTACGATCGCGGTACGGGCTATTTTTGCCAGGCTGAGTCAGCGTGCCGCGGTATTCGCGGATTTCGTCCGCTGACAGTTCGTCAACGTACGCCAGGCCTTTATTAATAAGCTCTACCGCATAGGCGTGAAGCTGATCGAAGTAATCCGAAGAGTAGCGAATGTCGCCAGTCCAGTGGAAACCTAACCATTCAACGTCGTTTTTAATCGACTCAACGTACTCGATATCTTCTTTAACCGGGTTCGTATCATCAAAACGCAGGTTGCACTGGCCCTGGTAATCTTGCGCAATGCCAAAGTTCAGACAAATGGATTTCGCGTGGCCAATGTGCAGATAGCCATTTGGCTCCGGCGGAAAACGGGTATGGATAGTGGTGTGCTTACCACTGGCCAGATCTTCATCGATGATCTGACGAATAAAGTTACTCGGGCGGGCTTCAGCCTCACTCATCGTGGATTCCTCAAAGCGTAAACAACGTATAACGGAGTATGATCTTATAAGCGACGTCAGGAGACAACTATTAGTTGCACAAAAAAGGTGTTTCAACAGGATATATGAGGGCATTTGCTGCAAAAAAAAGCGGCGGAGGAATATCCCCCGCCGCTTAAGGCACTTAACTCACTTTACTCAGGAGCAGTTATTTACCTTTAATCTCATACAGTGGTGTTTGACCGGCAACCACATGACCTTCGGCTTCAATAACCAGAGCGCCGAAATCATCGCTGTTGCTGCACACAACCGGGCTTATCATCGAACGTGCGTTAGCGTTCAGGAACTCCAGATCCATTTCCAGAATCGGTTGGCCTGCCGTAACTTCAGCACCTTCTTCAACCAGACGCTTAAAGCCTTTGCCTTCCAGCGCTACGGTATCGATGCCCATATGGACCACGATTTCCGCGCCTTTAACAGTTTCCAGGCAGAACGCATGGTTAGTGTTGAAGATTTTCACGATGGTGCCCGCAGCCGGAGCAACCACGATTTTATCCGTTGGTTTCACTGCCACGCCGTCGCCTACTGCTTTGCTGGCGAAGGCTTCATCAGGAACCTGATCCAGAGCAACTACGTCACCAGTAATCGGAGAAACCAGCGCTTCAACGGTGACTGCATTCGCTACAGCCTGCGGTTTTGCTACTGGAGCCGCTGCTGCTGGCGCACTTTCACCAGATGCTGCTGCCACCGGGCCACGCGCGACAACTTTCTTCATTTCGTCGCCGATGGATTCGGCTTTCGCCCCCACGATGACCTGGATAGTTTGCTTGTTCAGCTTAACTACCCCAGATGCGCCTAAACGCTTACACATCGCATCGTTAACGCGACCGGAGTCGGCAACGGTCAGACGCAGACGAGTGATACAGGCATCAATCGCTTTCAGGTTATCAGTACCGCCAACCGCTGCAATGTAGTTGGTTGCAAGTTGAGCCAAACCTTCTTCAGTGTTGCTGTTGGCTTCTTCAGTAACGATATCGTCTTCTTTATCTTCGCGGCCCGGCGTTTTCAGGTTAAACATACGAATAACCGCGCTGAACAGCACAAAGTAGATAACGAAGAACACCAGCCCCATCACCACCAGCATCCAGACGTTCTGGCTTGCTGCCGGCAGGTTGTACATCAACACGTAGTCGATAGCACCTGCGGAGAAGGAGAAGCCTGCGTGGATCCCCAGCAGTGTTGCAACGAACAGGCTGATACCCGTTAACAGTGCGTGCAGGAGGTACAGCAGTGGAGCCAGGAACATGAACAGGAATTCCAGCGGCTCGGTAACACCGGTCAGGAACGCGGTGATCGCAACGGACAGCAGCATACCGCCAACCATCGGACGACGTGCTTTCGGAGCCGCGAAGTACATCGCCAGCGCCGCACCCGGCAGACCAAACATCATGATTGGGAAGAAGCCAGACATGAACATACCCGCAGTGCCGTCACCCGCGTAGAAGCGGTTGATGTCACCGTGGAATACGGTACCTGCAGCATTAGTAAATTCGCCAATCTGGAACCAGGCGATGGTGTTCAGCACCTGATGCAGACCGGTTGGGATCAGCAGACGGTTGATGAAACCAAAGATACCGGAACCCAGCGCGCCAGCGCCCACGATCCACTCACCACCCGCATGGATGGCGTTCTGCACCGGCGGCCATACGTAACCGAAGATAGCAGCCAGCACCAGGCAGAAGAAGCCAGTGGCGATCGGCACAAATCGTTTGCCGCCAAAGAAGCTCAGGAAGTCAGGCAGTTTGATACCAGACCAGCGGTTATACACGGCACCGCCGACCAGACCGGTGATGATACCAGCCAGCACGCCCATATTGATTGCAGGGTTAATGGTAACCATTGCTTTGGTCAATATGAAATAACCGACCGCACCTGCCAGCGCTGCTGCACCTGCGCTGTCTTTTGACCAGCTGGAAGCAACACCGATCGCAAAAATTAACGCGAGGTTATCAAAGATGGCCCCACCCGCTTGCGCGATGAAGGGTACGTTAAGTAAATCTGGTTGGCCGAATCGCAGCAGCAGTGCCGCGACTGGCAGCACAGCGATGGGGAGCTGTAACGCCCTACCCAGCCGCTGGAAAAAACCTAAAATATTCATTTTATTCCCCCTACGAGACCCCGATTAGGCTTCTTTGAAGCCATATTTTTATTGTGCGACCATTCCTGACAGCAAGATTCTGTAACAACGATATTAACCATTCATCTACATTCAGAGTGTGTGAAAAATTAATTCGTATCGCAAATTAAACGCGTGTTTTTTGTGATTCCAGTCACCAAATATCGTTATTAACCCTCCCTTTCACTGGCTAACTACGAAAACTTATTTTATCATTCAAAAAATCGAAACGGATTGATCCTTACCGATGCAAAACCAGGTTACGCTTATTACTGCACAGAGACTCAATCCGCCAACTGCTTACTTTTACTTTTGAGGTGAAGAATGAGACTGATCCCCCTGAATACCGCTGAACAAGTCGGCAAATGGGCTGCTCGCCATATCGTTAACCGTATTAACGCGTTCAAACCAACGGCAGATCGTCCGTTCGTTCTGGGCCTGCCGACTGGCGGTACTCCGCTGACAGCTTATAAAGCATTGGTTGAAATGCACAAAGCGGGCCAGGTGAGCTTCAAGCATGTTGTTACGTTCAACATGGACGAATATGTTGGCCTGCCGAAAGAGCATCCGGAAAGCTACCACAGCTTTATGCACCGCAATTTCTTTGATCACGTTGATATTCCAGCAGAAAACATCAACCTCCTCAATGGTAACGCGCCGGATATTGATGCAGAATGCCGTCAGTATGAAGAAAAAATCCGTTCTTACGGTAAAATCCACCTGTTTATGGGCGGTGTAGGCAACGATGGTCACATCGCGTTCAACGAGCCAGCTTCCTCTTTGGCTTCCCGTACCCGCATCAAAACGCTGACTCACGACACACGTGTTGCTAACTCACGCTTCTTTGACGGCGACGTAAGCCAGGTGCCTAAATATGCGCTGACCGTTGGCGTGGGCACCCTGCTGGATGCTGAAGAAGTGATGATCCTGGTTCTGGGCCACCAGAAAGCACAGGCGCTGCAAGCCGCCGTTGAAGGCAACGTTAACCACATGTGGACCATCAGCTGCCTGCAGTTGCATCCAAAAGCCGTTGTGGTCTGCGATGAGCCTTCCACCATGGAACTGAAAGTGAAGACGCTGAAATACTTCAACGAGTTAGAAGCGGAAAATATTAAAGGTCTGTAATTGATGTCTCCGCCCTGTCGATAAGTTGCAGGGCGGCATTTTTTTGAAATCGGGGGTCGGAATGTATGCTTTAACCCAGGGCCGGATCTTTACCGGTCACGAAATTCTTGATGACCATGCGATTGTTGTCGCCAATGGCCTGATCGACAGCGTTTGCCCACTGGCTGAATTACCGTCAGGGATTGAACAGCGCTCACTGAATGGGGCCATTGTTTCCCCCGGTTTTATTGATGTACAGCTGAACGGCTGCGGCGGTGTGCAGTTTAACGATACGGCAGAAGCCGTAACCGTTGAAACGCTGGAAATCATGCAGAAAGCCAATGAAAAATCTGGCTGCACCAACTATTTGCCAACGCTTATCACCACCAGCGATGACCTGATGAAACAAGGTGTTCGCGTGATGCGTGAATACCTGGCGAAACACCCGAATCAGGCATTAGGACTTCATCTTGAAGGCCCGTGGCTGAACCTGGTGAAAAAAGGCACCCATAATCCGGGATTTGTCCGTCAGCCGGACGCTGCACTGGTTGATTTCCTGTGCGATAATGCGGATGTGATCACCAAAGTCACACTGGCGCCAGAAATGGTCCCGGTAGAGGTCATCACCAAATTGGTGAATGCGGGTATCGTGGTTTCTGCGGGTCATTCCAATGCAACGGTAAAAGAAGCAAAAATCGGATTCCGTGCAGGTATTACCTTTGCAACGCATCTGTTCAACGCGATGCCGTACATTACCGGCCGCGAACCCGGTCTGGCGGGCGCTATCTTGGATGAAGCCGATATCTACTGCGGTATCATCGCCGATGGCCTGCACGTTGACTACGTTAACATTCGTAATGCTAAGCGCCTGAAAGGCGACAAGCTGTGCCTGGTTACTGACGCGACCGCGCCAGCAGGTGCAAACATTGAACAGTTCATTTTCGCTGGTAAAACAATATACTACCGCAATGGACTGTGTGTTGATGAGAACGGTACGTTGAGCGGTTCATCATTAACCATGATTGAAGGCGTACGCAATCTGGTCGAACATGCGAATATCGCTCTCGACGAAGTCTTACGCATGGCAACGCTCTACCCTGCTCGCGCCATCGGCGTCGACAAACAACTCGGCAGCATCGCGCCAGGCAAAGTAGCCAACCTGACTGCGTTCACGCACGACTTTAAAATTATCAAGACCATCGTTAATGGCAACGAGGTCGTTACTGAGTAAGAGAAAGAATGACACCAGGCGGACAAGCTCAAATAGGTAATGTTGATCTCGTAAAACAGCTTAACAGCGCGGCGGTTTATCGCCTGATTGACCAGCATGGGCCAATCTCGCGAATTCAAATTGCCGAGCAAAGCCAGCTTGCCCCCGCCAGCGTAACCAAAATTACGCGTCAGTTGATCGAACGCGGGCTGATCAAAGAAGTCGATCAGCAGGCCTCCACCGGGGGCCGCCGCGCTATCTCTATCGTCACAGAAACCCGCAATTTCCACGCCATTGGCGTACGACTGGGTCGCCACGACACAACGCTCACGCTCTATGATATGAGCAGTAAAGTTGTCGCCGAAGAGCATTACCCCCTCCCGGAGCGCACCCAGGAAACGCTGGAATATGCGCTGCTCAACACCATTGCCATCTTTATTGAGAGCTGCCAGCGGAAAATCCGTGAGCTGATCGCAATTTCTGTCATCCTGCCAGGCCTTGTCGATCCTGAAAGCGGCGTCATCCGCTATATGCCACACATTCAGGTCGAAAACTGGGGACTGGTCGAAGCGCTCGAAAAACGCTTCAAAGTCACCTGCTTTGTTGGTCATGATATTCGCAGCCTTGCGCTGGCTGAGCACTATTTCGGGGCAAGCCAGGATTGCGAAGACTCTATTTTGGTGCGAGTGCACCGCGGAACCGGCGCGGGTATCATCTCCAACGGCCGAATTTTCATCGGTCGCAATGGCAACGTCGGCGAGATTGGTCATATTCAGGTAGAGCCGTTGGGTGAGCGCTGTCACTGCGGTAATTTCGGCTGCCTGGAAACCATTGCCGCCAATGCTTCTATTGAACATCGCGTGCAAAACTTACTGAAGCAGGGTTATCCAAGTCGACTCACGCTGGATGATTGCAGCATCAAAGCCATCTGTAAGGCAGCAAATAAAGGCGATAATCTGGCAGCAGAAGTTATTGAGCACGTTGGTCGCCACCTGGGTAAAACTATCGCCATTGCCATCAACCTGTTTAACCCGCAAAAAATCGTCATTGCGGGCGAAATTACCGAGGCGGATAAGGTGCTGCTGCCTGCAATAGAAAGCTGTATCAACACGCAGGCGTTAAAGGCGTTTCGCCATAATTTACCGGTGGTTCGGTCCACGCTGGATCACCGCTCCGCCATTGGCGCCTTTGCGCTGGTGAAGCGCGCAATGCTCAACGGTACACTGCTGCAACGTTTGCTGGAAAACTAATACACGTCATCCTTCGAGCTGCCTCTGCGTTAGCTGCATCTGCTCACCCCGGTCACTTACTTCAGTAAGCTCCAGGGGTTCGCAGACTTGCCGCCTTGATGCAACTCGAATGATGTAGTGTATTTTGTGTATAGTAATGCCTTCTTTTTTTAATGTCGGATTGTCCATGGCCATTAAGAATGTAATTTGTGATATCGACGGCGTGCTGATGCACGACAATGTTGCTGTACCGGGTGCGGCAGAATTTCTGACTGGGATCCTGGAAAAAGGCCTGCCGTTAGTCCTGCTGACTAACTACCCTTCGCAGACCGGGCAAGATCTGGCAAACCGCTTCGCCACCGCGGGTGTGAATGTCCCTGATAGCGTCTTTTATACTTCCGCGATGGCTACCGCTGATTTTCTTCGTCGCCAGGAAGGAAAAAAGGCCTACGTGGTGGGTGAAGGCGCGTTAATACACGAACTGTATAAAGCTGGATTTACCATTACCGACGTGAACCCCGATTTTGTGATTGTTGGCGAGACACGTTCCTATAACTGGGACATGATGCATAAAGCGGCGTATTTTGTCGCCAACGGCGCTCGTTTTATCGCCACTAACCCGGATACCCACGGTCGCGGCTTTTATCCCGCCTGTGGAGCACTCTGTGCCGGTATTGAGAAGATCTCAGGCCGTAAACCGTTTTATGTCGGCAAACCCAGCCCGTGGATTATTCGCGCGGCGCTCAACAAAATGCAGGCGCACTCGGAAGAAACCGTTATCGTTGGTGACAACCTGCGTACCGATATTCTGGCAGGTTTTCAGGCGGGTCTGGAAACTATCCTGGTACTGTCTGGCGTTTCCAAGCTTGATGATATTGACAACATGCCGTTCAGACCAAGCTGGATTTACCCGTCCGTTGCTGAAATAGACGTCATTTAATCTCTTTAGCCGGATAACAACATCTGCAAGTTATCCGGCCTGAAAAATACATCCATTCAATAAAATCACCATTTCACTGCTGATTCATCAATAATAGCGCTCATTACATATTCTTTTTTCATCAATCCACAATGACCATTGCGTTTTTTATTTTCTGACCCGTAATTCGCTTGCGCCCTCTCCAGCTTTGCGGCATTTTCTTTATCAAGCAAACTTAAAAAGCATCACGCAACAGGTTAACGGAGAAGGTTATGTGTTCTATTTTTGGCGTATTCGATATTAAAACTGACGCAGTTGAACTGCGTAAAAAAGCCCTGGAACTGTCTCGTCTGATGCGCCACCGCGGCCCGGACTGGTCAGGTATTTACGCCTGTGATAACGCCATTCTGGCGCACGAACGTCTGTCCATCGTCGACGTCAATGCCGGTGCTCAGCCGCTGTACAACGTGAAGAAGACACATATCCTGGCGGTTAACGGTGAAATTTATAACCACCAGACACTGCGTGCTGAATACGGCGATCGCTACCAGTTCCAGACCGGTTCCGACTGCGAAGTTATCCTCGCGCTGTATCAGGAAAAAGGACCCGCGTTCCTCGATGACCTGCAAGGCATGTTCGCTTTTGCCCTGTACGACAGCGAGCAGGACGCCTACCTGATCGGTCGTGATCATATCGGGATCATCCCGCTGTATATGGGTTACGACGAGCACGGTAACTTCTACGTTGCGTCTGAAATGAAAGCGCTGGTTCCCGTCTGCCGCACAATCAAAGAATTCCCGGCCGGTAGCTATTTGTGGAGTAAAGACGGTGAAATTCGTCAGTACTACCAGCGCGACTGGTTTGAATACGATGCCGTCAAAGACAACGTTACCGATAAAAACGAGCTGCGCCAGGCGCTGGAAGATGCGGTGAAAAGTCACCTGATGTCAGATGTTCCTTATGGAGTTCTGTTGTCCGGCGGTCTGGATTCATCCGTCATTTCCGCGATAACTAAAAAATACGCGGCACGCCGTGTTGAAGATCAGGAACGTAGCGAAGCCTGGTGGCCACAGCTGCACTCCTTCGCCGTCGGCCTGGAAGGCGCTCCGGATCTGAAAGCTGCGCAAGAGGTGGCGAACCATCTGGGGACCGTGCACCATGAGATCCACTTCACCGTGCAGGAAGGTCTGGATGCGATCCGCGACGTGATTTACCACATCGAAACTTACGATGTCACGACGATTCGCGCCTCGACGCCAATGTACTTAATGTCGCGTAAAATTAAAGCGATGGGTATTAAAATGGTGTTGTCGGGTGAAGGTTCGGACGAGGTGTTTGGCGGCTATCTCTATTTCCACAAAGCGCCAGATGCAAAAGAACTGCACGAAGAAACCGTGCGCAAGCTGCAAGCGCTGCATATGTTCGACTGCGCCCGTGCCAACAAAGCCATGTCGGCCTGGGGTGTAGAAGCTCGCGTGCCCTTCCTGGATAAGAAATTCCTTGATGTGGCGATGCGCATCAACCCGCAGGACAAAATGTGCGGCAACGGCAAAATGGAAAAACACGTTCTGCGCGAATGTTTTGAGTCCTACCTGCCGGCAAGCGTCGCATGGCGTCAGAAAGAGCAGTTCTCTGACGGTGTCGGTTACAGCTGGATTGACACGCTGAAAGAGGTGGCTGCAGAACAAGTTTCAGACCAACAACTGGAAACCGCCAGCTTCCGTTTCCCGTACAACACGCCATCGTCAAAAGAAGCGTATTTGTACCGTGAGATTTTCGAAGAGTTGTTCCCGGTAGCAAGCGCTGCCGAATGCGTGCCTGGCGGGCCGTCGGTTGCCTGTTCTTCTGCCAAGGCGATCGAATGGGATGAGGCGTTTAAAACCATGAACGATCCATCTGGCCGTGCCGTTGGCGTACACCAGTCCGCTTATAAATAAGTTAATCCTTAGATAAGAGCCCTGCGGGGCTCTTTTTTTATGTTTGTTTTCTGTGCAAAAAAACAATTAATAACTAATAATTGCCGAATATTGCGTCATGCTGTTCGCAACCTAACCAAACAGTCACATTCCAGCTATTTTCAATGAAAAAGGGGTTGACGCTTCAAGGCTCAATACGCATAATGCGCCCCGCAACGCCGATAAGGTTACGCGAAAAAAAGATGGCTACGTAGCTCAGCTGGTTAGAGCACATCACTCATAATGATGGGGTCACAGGTTCGAATCCCGTCGTAGCCACCATCTTTTTTGCGGGAGTGGCGAAATTGGTAGACGCACCAGATTTAGGTTCTGGCGCCGCAAGGTGTGCGAGTTCAAGTCTCGCCTCCCGCACCATTCACCCGTAAGCGTTGCACGGATGGGGTATCGCCAAGCGGTAAGGCACCGGTTTTTGATACCGGCATTCCCTGGTTCGAATCCAGGTACCCCAGCCATTTTTTCTTCGATATAGCGGTTCACCGCAACGGTCATTGGGGTATCGCCAAGCGGTAAGGCACCGGTTTTTGATACCGGCATTCCCTGGTTCGAATCCAGGTACCCCAGCCATCGAAGAAAATGTTAGTATTTGGCTACGTAGCTCAGCTGGTTAGAGCACATCACTCATAATGATGGGGTCACAGGTTCGAATCCCGTCGTAGCCACCATATTAAGGACGTATCGACTCGTTCGGTAAATCCAAAAAATTGTTGGGGTATCGCCAAGCGGTAAGGCTCTGGTTTCTGATACCAGCATTCCGAGGTTCGAATCCTCGTACCCCAGCCAATTTCAAAAAGTCGTCCACTCTGTGGGTGCACCCGTTGGGGTATCGCCAAGCGGTAAGGCTCTGGTTTCTGATACCAGCATTCCGAGGTTCGAATCCTCGTACCCCAGCCATATTAAAAAAGCTCGCTTCGGCGAGCTTTTTGCTTTTCTGCATTTATCACCTGATGGCGCTCCGCTTATCAGGCCTACGTATTTTCCCCGTAGGCCTGCCTGAATTACAACCCTAACGCATACTTCAGTGCCTGACGTTTCAGTACGCCAGCGCGCTCTGCGGCCATGAGCCCGAGATTACGCATGATGCGCAGCGGCTGCAGGTTATTGCTGAATCCGGCATAGAACAGATCCATACCGCTTTGCATGATGAAATTGTCAGTCATACGGCGATTCTGATAGCGCTTGAGCACCGGCTGACTGGCCCAGGATTCACCGTAGCTGCGCGCGTTCACCAGCACATCAATCAACGCATCGACATCACGAAAGCCCAGATTAACGCCCTGCCCCGCCAGCGGATGAATGGTATGCGCGGCATCACCTACCAGCGCCAGCCCCGGTTGCACATATTGCAGCGCATGACGACGCGTAAGCGGGAACGCCCCCGCAGCCACTGGCATCACCTTACCGAGTCGCGATGGAAAATGTTTAGCAATCTCCGTCTGCAATTGCGGCATATTCAGCGCTTGCAATTGGCGGATGCGAGCCGGTGAGTCGTACCACACCAACGAGGCCCAGTTATCAAACAGCGGTAAAAACGCGCGCGGGCCGTCAGGCGTAAATCGCTGCCAGGTGCTGTCTCCCGGTAAATTTTCGCATTGCACGGTTATCAACATACAGGACTGCGCGTACTGCCAGGCATGGATACCAATCCCGGCCATTTTTCGCACCTGAGAGTTGGCACCATCGGCGCCGATGACCAGCTTCGCGCTGATGGTTTCGCCGCCTGCCAGCTCAAGCTCATGTCGATCGTTATGTTGATGCAAAGAAATCAGGGACGCCGGTACGCGCAGCGTGACTTTAGGGTGGGCTTCCAGCGCCTGCCAGAGCGCCTGTTGCAGGACCGTGTTTTCCACCATATAGCCCAACAGAGGCAGCTTAAGCTCGGCGGCATCAAACATCACATGGGCATTTTCCCACTCCCACGTTTCCAGTCGACGATAAGGATGGCTGCGCATCCCCTGCACCGAATCCCAGACGCCCAGCCCTTTTAGCAACGACACCGATGCGGAACTTATGGCAGAAATTCTGACATCAGGCTGTCCGTCAGCCACAAACGGCACGGGAACGGCATGCTCAATGACCGTTACCGTAAATCCATGCTGCGCCAGTCCAAGCGCCAGCGCGCCGCCGACCATCCCCCCGCCGACAATGGCAATTTCCGTTGGTTGATTTGTCATGGTCAATTATCCAGTTACATGTATTGTGTAAGTTTACAGGATTTTTTACCCCTTGAGGCTGACATCCGTCATACTGGTCACAACCGCGCCAAAGCAGTACACTATGCGCCCTGCATTTCAGCCACAATTTCGCAAGAGCAAGTCGATGACCAAAAAACTCCATATTAAAACCTGGGGCTGTCAGATGAACGAATACGATTCATCGAAGATGGCCGATCTGCTGGATGCCACCCATGGGTATCAACTGACTGACGTGGCGGAAGAAGCGGATGTGCTGCTGCTGAATACCTGCTCAATCCGTGAGAAGGCTCAGGAAAAAGTGTTCCATCAACTGGGCCGCTGGAAACTGTTAAAAGAGAAAAACCCCAAGCTCATCATTGGGGTCGGTGGCTGTGTTGCGTCTCAGGAAGGCGATCATATTCGCCAGCGCGCGCATTACGTCGATATTATTTTTGGGCCGCAAACGCTGCACCGCCTGCCGGAAATGATCAACAAAGTGCGTGGAAGCACGACCCGTAGCCCGGTGGTTGATATCAGTTTCCCGGAGATCGAAAAGTTCGACCGCCTGCCAGAACCGCGTGCTGAAGGTCCAAGCGCGTTTGTGTCCATCATGGAAGGTTGTAATAAATATTGTACTTACTGCGTGGTGCCCTACACCCGCGGTGAGGAAGTCAGCCGTCCGGCGGATGATATTCTGTTTGAAATCGCCCAGCTTGCAGCCCAAGGCGTGCGCGAAGTGAACCTGCTGGGGCAAAACGTGAACGCCTGGCGTGGTGAGAACTACGACGGCACGATCGGATCTTTTGCCGATCTGTTACGTCTGGTCGCAGCGATCGACGGTATTGATCGTATCCGCTTCACCACCAGCCATCCGATCGAATTCACCGATGATATCGTTGAAGTTTATCGCGATACGCCAGAGTTGGTGAGCTTCCTGCATCTGCCGGTACAGAGCGGTTCAGACCGCGTACTGAACCTGATGGGGCGTACCCATACCGCGCTGGAATACAAAGCGATCATCCGCAAACTGCGCGCTGCGCGTCCGGATATCCAGATTAGCTCCGACTTCATCGTTGGCTTCCCGGGTGAGACCACTCAGGATTTCGAGCAGACCATGAAGCTGATTGCTGACGTCAATTTTGACATGAGCTACAGCTTTATTTTCTCTGCGCGTCCTGGCACCCCTGCCGCCGATATGGTTGACGACGTACCGGAGGAAGAGAAGAAACAGCGTCTGTACATTCTACAGGAGCGTATCAACCAGCAAGCTATGGCCTGGAGCCGCCGTATGGTCGGCACGACCCAGCGCATTCTGGTTGAAGGCACTTCGCGTAAGAGCATCATGGAACTGTCAGGCCGTACCGAAAATAACCGTGTGGTGAACTTTGAAGGCAACCCGGATATGGTCGGTAAGTTCGTAGACGTAGAAATTACCGATGTCTGGACTAACTCCCTGCGCGGTAAAGTGGTGCGTACCGAGGACGAAATGGGTCTGCGTATCGCAGAATCCCCTGAATCGGTCATTGCGCGTACCCGCAAAGAAAACGATCTGGGCGTCGGTATTTATCAGCCTTAATCCTGCTGAAAAACGTAAAAAAGGCCCGATGCCGCTACACTTATCGGGCCTACAATCCTGGGCTCGCTGTCCCGGCGGGTCTTGTAATCTGCCCTATCATCCCCATATTTGCTGCAATGCTTGCGCCTTTCCCCCATGGCGTGAATAATTTCCTTAGATGCCGGTAAATGTTCAGCGTCCGGCGAGACATGCATAAGAGGAACAGTTTGAACATAGACACTCGCGAAATCACCCTTGAACCCGCAGACAACGCCCGCCTGTTGAGCCTTTGCGGCCCATTTGATGACAACATCAAACAGCTGGAACGTCGCCTCGGCATCGAAATTAACCGCCGTGATAACCACTTTAAACTGACCGGTCGTCCAATTTGCGTCACCGCTGCGGCAGATATTTTACGTAGCCTGTACGTCGATACCGCCCCAATGCGCGGTCAGACGCAGGACATCGAGCCTGAACAAATTCATCTGGCGATCAAAGAAGCGCGTG
The DNA here is from genome assembly GCF_043945515.1 of Citrobacter freundii complex sp. 2024EL-00216. Lineage (NCBI taxonomy): Bacteria > Pseudomonadati > Pseudomonadota > Gammaproteobacteria > Enterobacterales > Enterobacteriaceae > Citrobacter > Citrobacter freundii complex sp. 2024EL-00216. The sequence continues at coordinate 382,053 of NZ_JBIMRA010000001.1, forward strand.
TGCTTGAGCAAAGCGCAGACAGCGTGCCTGAATTTGGCAAAGCGGTGAACATCAAAACCAAGCGTGGAGTAATTAAGCCGCGCACGCCGAACCAGGCACAGTACATTGCGAATATCCTCGACCACGACATCACATTTGGCGTTGGCCCTGCGGGTACGGGTAAAACGTATCTCGCGGTTGCCGCTGCGGTTGATGCGCTTGAGCGTCAGGAGATCCGTCGCATTCTGCTGACCCGTCCGGCAGTGGAAGCGGGCGAAAAACTGGGATTCCTGCCAGGAGATCTCAGCCAGAAAGTCGATCCGTATTTACGACCGCTGTATGACGCGCTTTTCGAAATGCTCGGCTTTGAAAAGGTTGAAAAGCTGATTGAGCGTAACGTCATTGAAGTTGCCCCACTGGCCTATATGCGCGGTCGTACGTTGAACGATGCGTTCATCATTCTTGATGAAAGCCAGAACACCACCATCGAACAGATGAAAATGTTCCTGACCCGTATCGGCTTTAACTCCAAAGCGGTCATCACTGGCGATATCACCCAGATTGACCTGCCGCGTAGCACCAAATCCGGTCTGCGTCATGCCATTGAAGTGCTGGCTGAAGTCGACGAAATTAGTTTTAATTTCTTCCATAGCGAAGACGTGGTGCGCCACCCGGTGGTCGCCCGTATCGTCACGGCGTATGAAGCCTGGGAAGAAGCAGAACAGAAACGCAAAGCCGAGCAGGCTGCAGAACGCAAGCGCGAAGCTCAGGAGCAGGAACAAAAATGAGTCAGGTTATCCTCGATTTACAGCTGGCATGTGAAGACGAATCCGGTTTGCCAACAGAAAGTCAGTTTCAGGGCTGGCTGGATGCGGTGATCCCGCAATTTCAGGAAGAGTCTGAAGTGACGATTCGTCTGGTCGATGACGCGGAAAGCCACGACCTGAACCTGACCTATCGCGGGAAAGACAAATCCACCAACGTGCTCTCTTTCCCGTTTGAGGCTCCGCCGGGCATTGAGATGCCGCTACTGGGCGATTTGATCATCTGCCGTCAGGTGGTCGAGAAAGAAGCGCAGGAGCAAGGCAAACCGCTTGAGGCCCACTGGGCGCACATGGTGGTGCACGGTATCCTGCATTTACTCGGCTACGACCATATTGAAGACGATGAAGCGGAAGAGATGGAATCCCTCGAAACAGAGATTATGCTTGCTCTGGGCTATGAGGATCCGTACATTGCCGAGAAAGAGTAAGCATTTCGACATCTTGTAGGCCTGATAAGGCCTACAAGGTTTGAAGTACAATGAAGAGATATGCCGTCAACAGCTGAGTAAACGCATGACGCGCTTTGTATTAACTAACATGAGAACCCATACGACGCCATGAGCGACGACAATTCACACAGTAGTGACACCTTAAACAGCAAAAAGGGATTTTTTTCCCTGTTACTGAGCCAACTTTTCCACGGTGAACCGAAAAACCGCGACGAACTGTTGGAGCTGATCCGTGATTCCGGGCAAAACGACCTTATCGATGAAGATACGCGCGATATGCTCGAAGGGGTAATGGATATTGCGGACCAACGCGTTCGCGACATCATGATCCCTCGCTCCCAGATGATTACCCTGAAACGCAACCAAACTCTGGACGAATGCCTCGATGTCATTATCGAGTCTGCCCACTCGCGTTTCCCGGTAATTAGCGAAGACAAGGATCACATTGAAGGGATTCTGATGGCCAAAGATCTGCTGCCGTTTATGCGTAGCGATGCCGAAGCCTTCAGCATGGAGAAAGTGTTACGCCAGGCGGTTGTCGTCCCTGAAAGCAAGCGGGTTGACCGCATGCTGAAAGAGTTCCGCTCCCAGCGTTATCATATGGCTATCGTCATCGACGAGTTTGGCGGTGTCTCAGGTCTGGTGACCATTGAGGACATCCTTGAACTGATTGTCGGTGAAATTGAAGATGAGTACGACGAAGAAGACGATATTGATTTCCGTCAGCTCAGTCGCCACACCTGGACTATTCGTGCACTGGCGCCGATTGAAGACTTCAACGAAGCTTTCGGCACGCATTTCAGCGATGAAGAAGTGGATACCATTGGCGGGTTGGTCATGCAGGCCTTCGGTCATCTGCCCGCGCGTGGAGAGACCATCGACATTGATGGTTACCAGTTCAAAGTGGCAATGGCCGACAGCCGTCGTATTATTCAGGTTCATGTCAGAATTCCGGACGACTCACCCCAGCCCAAACTGGACGAATAAACCCGAAACTGGATCTAAGACTACATGGCATTTGCCCCTTTAATTGAACGCCAGCGCATTCGCCTGCTGCTGGCGTTATTATTCGGTGCCTGCGGGACACTGGCTTTCTCACCGTATGACATCTGGCCCGCTGCGATTGTTTCGCTGATGGGCCTGCAGGCTCTCACCTTCAACCGCCGTCCGCTCCAGTCTGCCGCTATCGGCTATTTCTGGGGACTGGGACTGTTTGGCTCAGGCATCAACTGGGTTTACGTCAGTATCGCGCAGTTTGGCGGTATGCCGGGCCCCGTTAACGTCTTCCTCGTGGTTCTGCTTGCTGCTTACCTTTCCCTCTACACTGGCCTGTTTGCCGGCGTTTTGGCGCGTCTGTGGCCGAAAACAACCTGGATACGCGTAGCGATTGCCGCGCCGGTAGTCTGGCAAATCACTGAATTTCTACGCGGCTGGGTACTGACCGGTTTCCCGTGGCTGCAGTTCGGCTACAGCCAGATCGACGGTCCGTTAAAAGGGCTGGCGCCGGTAATGGGCGTTGAGGCGATAAACTTCCTGCTGATGATGGTTAGCGGCCTGCTGGCACTTGCACTGGTAACGCGTAACTGGAAGCCGCTGGCTACCGCCGTGGTGCTTTTCGCTCTGCCCTTCCCGCTACGTTATATTCAGTGGTACACGCTGGAGCCGGAAAAAACCACCCAGGTCTCGATGGTGCAGGGTGACATCCCGCAGTCGCTCAAATGGGATGAAGGCCAGTTACTCAACACCCTGAAGATTTATCTCGACGCCACCCAGCCTGAGATGGGCAAATCACAGCTCATCATCTGGCCAGAATCCGCTATTCCGGACCTGGAAATTAACCAGCAGCGTTTTCTGAGTATGATGGATGACCTGCTGAAATCGAAAAATAGCACGCTGATTACCGGTATTGTAGACGCACGTCTGAACAAGCAGAATCGTTACGACACTTACAACACCATCATCACACTGGGTAAAGACAGCCCATACAGCTACGACTCCAGCAACCGCTACAACAAAAACCATCTGGTACCGTTTGGCGAGTTTGTCCCGCTGGAATCTATCCTGCGCCCGCTAGCGCCATTCTTTGACCTGCCAATGTCTTCGTTCAGCCGCGGTCCTTATGTACAGCCACAGTTGCATGCACACGGCTTTAAGCTGACCGCTGCCATCTGCTACGAAATCATTCTTGGCGAACAGGTACGGGATAACTTCCGCCCGGATACGGACTACCTGCTGACTATCTCCAACGATGCATGGTTTGGTAAATCTATTGGCCCGTGGCAGCACTTCCAGATGGCGCGTATGCGTTCCCTGGAGCTGGCGCGACCTCTGCTGCGTAGCACCAACAACGGTATTACGGCGGTGATTGGTCCACAGGGCGAAGTTCAGGCGATGATCCCGCAGTTTACCCGTCAGGTGCTGACCACCAGCGTGACGCCAACGACGGGCTTAACCCCTTATGCCCGTACCGGAAACTGGCCGCTCTGGCTGCTAACCGCGCTGTTTGGCTTTGGCGCAGTGATAATGAGTCTGCGCCAACGTCGTAAGTAAAACAGCGCCCCATCAAATGCAGGCCGGATAAGGCGGTACGCCGCCATCCGGCAGTTGTGCAGCATCGTGCCTGATGGCGCTACGCTTATCAGGCCTACTTCCCCCCTCCAAAAGACCATTCTGGCACGTCTATTGCTTTGTTCTACAAGGCAAACGCTGTTTTGGCTGAATGTGCAACCTGGTCGCACCAAAGTTGAGCGCCGGTAGCACCTGAAAAGTGCAACAAGATATTTTTGCCCCCAAATGGTGCGGCGCACTTCGCAAAAATAAACAATAACACAGCAAATTCTTTACATTCATCCAAACTAAATGTTAACAAACACATACAAGACTGCACGTTTTAGTAGCAAACAATAACAACATCACAATGGGTATCAATGCGTCCCTGGCGCAGACGATAAAGGAGTTGGATATGCAATTACGTAAGCTCGCCACTGCCATGCTGGTTATGGGAATGTCCGCCGGTCTGGCGCACGCAGAAGACGCAGCACCAGCGGCAGGCAGCACGCTGGATAAGATCGCCAAAAATGGCGTGATCGTTGTCGGCCACCGTGAATCATCAGTACCGTTTTCTTACTACGATAATCAGCAAAAAGTGGTCGGTTATTCACAGGATTACTCCAACGCGATCGTTGAAGCCGTGAAGAAAAAGCTGAACAAGCCTGATCTGCAGGTGAAACTGATCCCGATTACTTCACAAAACCGTATCCCGCTGCTGCAAAACGGCACCTTCGATTTTGAATGTGGATCCACCACCAACAACGTCGAGCGCCAAAAACAAGCGGCTTTCTCTGACACCATTTTCGTTGTCGGCACCCGTCTGCTGGCGAAAAAAGGCGGCGACGTTAAAGATTTCGCCGATCTGAAAGGTAAAGCCGTAGTCGTGACTTCAGGTACCACCTCCGAAGTTCTGCTGCACAAGCTGAATGAAGAACAAAAAATGGATATGCGCATCATCAGCGCGAAAGACCACGGTGACTCTTTCCGTACTCTGGAAAGCGGTCGCGCCGTTGCCTTTATGATGGATGACGCCCTGCTGGCTGGTGAGCGCGCGAAAGCGAAGAAACCAGACAACTGGGAGATCGTCGGCAAGCCACAGTCTCAGGAAGCCTACGGCTGTATGTTGCGCAAAGATGATCCTGAGTTCAAAAAGCTGATGGACGACACTATCGCCAAGGCGCAAACCTCAGGCGAAGCTGAGAAATGGTTTGATAAGTGGTTTAAAAATCCAATTCCGCCGAAGAACCTGAACATGAATTTCGAACTGTCAGACGAGATGAAAGCCCTGTTCAAAGAACCGAATGATAAAGCGCTTAACTAACTAAAATAAATGGGAGGCTTCCCCTCCCTCTCGATTGTTACTCGGCACGGACAGACTATAAGCCTGATGGTCGTTCCCCATCAGGCCTGAAAACCGCAAAACGCCGAATAACAATCTTCGAGGGTAGCGCTGCTACCCTTTTTTTTCTGGAGTAGATTTATGTCTATAGACTGGAACTGGGGTATTTTTTTACAACAAGCCCCGTTCGGCAACACCACCTATCTCGGCTGGCTCTGGAGTGGTTTCCAGGTCACTGTCGCGTTATCCATCACCGCATGGATTATCGCTTTCCTCATAGGCTCTTTATTCGGCATCTTACGTACCGTTCCAAATCGTTTCCTTTCTGGGATCGGCACGCTGTACGTTGAGCTGTTTCGTAACGTTCCGCTCATCGTCCAGTTTTTTACCTGGTATCTGGTTATTCCTGAACTGCTGCCGGAAAACATTGGGATGTGGTTCAAGGCTGAGTTGGATCCCAACATCCAGTTCTTCCTTTCATCGATGCTTTGTCTGGGGCTGTTTACCGCCGCGCGCGTCTGCGAACAGGTTCGCGCCGCTATTCAGTCTCTGCCTCGTGGGCAGAAACACGCCGCACTGGCGATGGGGCTGACGTTACCGCAGGCCTACCGCTATGTTCTGTTGCCAAACGCATACCGCGTGATTGTTCCGCCAATGACCTCAGAGATGATGAACCTGGTGAAGAACTCCGCGATCGCCTCCACCATCGGCCTGGTCGATATGGCGGCACAGGCAGGCAAACTGCTGGATTACTCCGCCCACGCATGGGAATCGTTTACCGCTATCACTCTGGCTTACGTCCTGATTAACGCCGTCATCATGCTGGTGATGAATCTCGTTGAACGTAAAATCCGCCTGCCTGGCAATTTGGGAGGCAAATAATGTACGAATTTGACTGGAGTTCTATCATCCCTTCCCTGCCGTATCTGCTGGACGGGCTGATCATCACGCTGAAAATCACCGTTACGGCGGTAGTCATTGGTATCGTATGGGGAACTATCCTGGCCGTCATGCGTCTGTCCAGCTTCGCGCCGATTGCCTGGTTTGCGAAAGGCTACGTCAACGTATTTCGTTCTATTCCGCTGGTCATGGTGCTGCTGTGGTTCTACCTGATTGTGCCCGGCTTCCTGCAAAACGTACTGGGTCTGTCGCCAAAAACCGATATTCGCCTGATCTCAGCAATGGTCGCGTTTTCGATGTTTGAAGCCGCGTACTATTCCGAGATTATCCGTGCCGGTATCCAGAGTATTTCTCGTGGGCAATCCAGCGCCGCGCTGGCTCTGGGGATGACCCACTGGCAGTCGATGAAGCTCATTATTCTGCCGCAGGCATTCCGCGCGATGGTACCGCTGCTGCTAACCCAGGGCATCGTACTCTTCCAGGATACCTCGCTGGTCTACGTATTAAGTCTGGCAGACTTCTTCCGTACCGCCTCTACCATTGGCGAGCGTGACGGCACACAGGTTGAAATGATCCTGTTTGCTGGCGCCGTTTATTTTGTATTCAGTCTGAGCGCATCGTTGTTGGTCAGCTATTTGAAGAAAAGGACAGTTTAATGATTACCCTGAAAAATGTTTCTAAATGGTATGGTCACTTTCAGGTGCTGACCGACTGCTCCACGGAAGTGAAAAAAGGGGAAGTGGTGGTGGTCTGCGGCCCGTCAGGTTCAGGTAAATCAACGCTTATCAAAACGGTGAACGGGCTGGAGCCGGTACAACAAGGCGTCATCACCGTTGATGGTACCGTGGTGAATGATAAAAAAACCGATCTGGCCAAACTGCGCTCTCGCGTTGGTATGGTGTTCCAGCACTTTGAACTGTTCCCTCACCTGTCGATCATTGAGAACCTGACTCTGGCGCAGGTAAAAGTGCTCAAGCGCGATAAAAAGCCGGCCCGCGACAAAGCGCAAAAGTTACTGGAACGCGTTGGTCTGTCAGCACATGCAGAAAAGTTTCCAGCTCAGCTCTCAGGGGGCCAGCAACAGCGTGTCGCTATCGCCCGGGCGCTGTGCATGGATCCTATCGCCATGCTGTTTGACGAACCGACCTCGGCGCTTGATCCTGAAATGATCAACGAAGTACTGGATGTTATGGTTGAACTGGCCAATGAAGGGATGACCATGATGGTGGTAACCCACGAAATGGGCTTTGCGCGTAAAGTGGCGAACCGGGTGATCTTCATGGATGAAGGGAAAATTGTTGAAGACTCGCCGAAAGAAGAGTTCTTCGCTAATCCGAAATCGGACCGCGCCAAAGACTTCCTCGCGAAAATACTGCACTAATCTTGCTGGCGCGCACCTCCATGTGCGCGCCACCTCACGCTTTATCCCTTCGCCTCTCGAAACACATACAGCCCAGCGTTAACCTTGTCACAAAGTCCCACTTACAAGGAGCAACAATGGCACTTCCTATCCTGTTTGATTGCGATCCGGGTCATGACGACGCTATCGCAATTGTGCTCGCCCTCGCCTCACCAGAACTGGATGTGAAAGCGATAACCTCATCAGCCGGTAACCAGACACCTGACAAAACGCTGCGTAACGTGTTGCGCATGTTAACGTTGCTCAACCGTACGGATATACCAGTAGCTGGTGGCGCAGTGAAACCACTGATGCGCGATCTGATTATCGCCGATAACGTTCACGGCGAGAGTGGGCTGGATGGCCCGGCGCTGCCGGAACCCGCTTTTGCGCCACAAGACTGTACCGCCGTGGAACTGATGGCGAAAACCCTGCGTGAAAGCCCGGAACCGATGACGATTGTCTCCACCGGGCCGCAAACTAACGTCGCATTGCTCCTGAATAGCCATCCTGAGCTGCACGCCAAAATCGCCCGTATCGTAATTATGGGTGGTGCGATGGGCCTCGGAAACTGGACGCCCGCCGCCGAGTTCAATATTTTCGTGGATCCTGAAGCCGCTGAAATCGTATTCCAGTCTGGCATTCCAGTGGTGATGGCTGGTCTGGACGTCACGCATAAAGCGCAAATACATCGCGAAGATACCGAACGATTCCGCGCTATCGGCAACCCTGTTTCGACGATCGTGGCTGAACTACTCGACTTCTTCTTTGAATATCACAAAGATGAAAAATGGGGATTCATCGGCGCGCCACTGCATGATCCATGCACCATTGCCTGGCTGCTGAAACCTGAACTGTTTACCACCGTTGAACGCTGGGTCGGCGTGGAAACTCAGGGTAAATATACCCAGGGAATGACCGTGGTGGATTACTACTTCCTGAGCGGCAATAAGCCAAACGCCAACGTAATGGTAGACGTGGATCGCGAAGGGTTTGTCGATTTGCTGGCAGAACGTTTAAGATATTACGCGTAAAACTGTAGGCCGGATAAGGCGCTTGCGCCACCATCCGGCATATTGCCTGATGGCGATGCTGGCGCATCTTATCAGGCCTACAAATAACTTCTGGCACGCCTAATCATCACGGCTCAAACGGTCGGCGCTGGAACTGATCGTGTCCGCATTTCGGACACAGCGGCAGCACATCCGGGGTGTAAACCGCTAAATGGAAGTGGCACTTCTCGCAGACCAGATTACCTAATCCGACCACCTCACCGCTGTGATAAACCCCGTGATGACTGAGGTCCTGGAACACCTCGCGCCATTCGAGCTGCGTTTTATCTGTAATATCGGCCAGTTCCTGCCAGATACTCTCCTTGATAACCCGCATAAAGACGCTGTCTGTCTCCTCATCAAGACTTTCTTCATAGCTCAGAGCAAACTCTTCCAGGTCACGTCTGACGGCCCGGGTGAGCTCTTCTACCTCGGTTCGCGTTAACTCCCCGGTCTGCATAACTCGTTGACGCGCCTGCTCCACCAACGCATCAATATCGCGTTCGCCATTACGCAGACGTTCGCTCAGTGAAGCCACCAGTTCACGGTAATATTGAGCAACCTTGTTCATCGCTTCGCCTCCTGGGTCGTTAACTGTCTATAATAATAGACGTTATTTACGCTACGCTTTGCAAGACTGTCCACAGAGTGTGTAAATTCGTGCAAGAATTATCCTTGCGGGAATTCAACGCTGAATGCGCGAAAGGCTGTTTTGGCGCGGGCGTTTGGGCTATGCTATGCGGATCTGAAACACCACATCTAAAGCTACGTTTGTAGCTGTATTGAAAACAGGACCACTGGCTGCCATGCAAGAGCAATACCGCCCGGAAGAGATAGAATCCAAAGTACAGCTTCACTGGGATGAGAAGCGCACATTTGAAGTTACCGAAGACGAGAGCAAAGAGAAGTATTACTGCCTGTCTATGCTTCCCTATCCTTCTGGTCGACTACACATGGGCCACGTACGTAACTACACCATCGGTGACGTGATCGCCCGCTACCAGCGCATGCTGGGCAAAAACGTACTGCAGCCAATTGGCTGGGATGCGTTCGGTCTGCCTGCAGAAGGCGCTGCGGTTAAAAACAATACCGCGCCAGCACCGTGGACGTACGACAACATCGCATACATGAAAAACCAGCTCAAAATGCTGGGTTTCGGTTACGACTGGAGCCGTGAGCTGGCGACCTGCACCCCGGAATACTACCGTTGGGAACAGAAATTCTTCACCGAGCTGTACAAAAAAGGCCTGGTGTACAAGAAAACGTCTGCGGTCAACTGGTGCCCGAACGACCAGACCGTACTGGCGAACGAACAGGTTATCGACGGCTGCTGCTGGCGTTGCGATACCAAAGTCGAGCGTAAAGAGATCCCACAGTGGTTCATCAAAATTACCGCTTACGCTGACGAACTGCTGCGTGACCTGGATAACCTGGATCACTGGCCTGACACCGTGAAAACGATGCAGCGCAACTGGATTGGCCGTTCTGAAGGCGTGGAAATCACCTTCGATGTGAACGGTTACGACAACACGCTAACCGTTTACACCACCCGCCCGGACACCTTTATGGGTGCGACCTATCTGGCCGTTGCCGCAGGTCACCCGCTGGCGCAGAAAGCTGCTGCAAATAACCCAGAACTGGCCGCCTTCATTGACGAATGCCGCAACACCAAGGTTGCTGAAGCCGAAATGGCAACCATGGAGAAGAAAGGCGTCGACACGGGCTTTAAAGCTGTTCACCCGCTGACTGGCGAAGAAATCCCCGTTTGGGCAGCAAACTTCGTCCTGATGGAATACGGTACGGGCGCAGTCATGGCCGTTCCGGGCCACGATCAGCGCGATTACGAGTTTGCGACAAAATATGGCCTGACCATCAAGCCAGTAATTCTGACCGCTGAAGGCGCAGAGCCGGATCTGTCCGAACAAGCTCTGACCGAAAAAGGCGTGCTGTTTAACTCCGGCGAGTTTGACGGCCTCGACTTCGAAGCTGCCTTCAACGCCATTGCTGACAAGCTGGTAGCCAAAGGCGTGGGTGAGCGTAAAGTGAACTACCGACTGCGTGACTGGGGTGTTTCCCGTCAGCGTTACTGGGGTGCGCCAATTCCGATGGTGACGTTGGAAGACGGTACCGTACTGCCGACGCCAGAAGATCAATTACCGGTTATTCTGCCGGAAGACGTGGTTATGGACGGCATCACCAGCCCAATCAAAGCCGATCCGGAGTGGGCAAAAACCACCGTTAACGGCATGCCTGCGCTGCGCGAAACCGACACCTTCGATACCTTTATGGAATCCTCCTGGTACTACGCGCGCTACACCTGCCCGCAGTACAACGAAGGGATGCTGGATCCAGAAGCTGCAAACTACTGGCTGCCAGTTGATATCTACATTGGTGGTATTGAACACGCCATCATGCACCTACTCTACTTCCGCTTCTTCCACAAGCTGATGCGCGATGCGGGCATGGTCAACTCTGACGAACCGGCCAAACAGCTGCTGTGCCAGGGTATGGTGTTGGCTGATGCGTTCTATTACGTTGGTGCAAACGGCGAGCGTAACTGGGTTTCTCCGGTTGATGCCATCGTTGAGCGCGACGAAAAAGGTCGTATCGTCAAAGCTCAGGACGCAGAAGGCCATGAACTGGTCTATACCGGCATGAGCAAAATGTCCAAGTCGAAAAATAACGGTATCGACCCGCAGGTCATGGTTGAACGTTACGGCGCTGATACGGTACGTCTGTTCATGATGTTCGCTTCTCCGGCTGATATGACGCTGGAATGGCAGGAATCCGGCGTTGAAGGGGCGAACCGCTTCCTGAAACGTGTATGGAAGCTGGTTTACGAACATACTTCCAAAGGCGATGTTGCTGCCCTGAACGTTGATGCGTTGAGCGAAGACCAAAAAGCGCTGCGTCGCGACGTGCATAAAACCATTGCTAAAGTTACCGATGATATCGGTCGTCGTCAGACCTTTAACACCGCAATTGCGGCGATTATGGAGCTGATGAACAAGCTGGCGAAAGCACCGCAGGAAGACGAACAAGACAGAGCCCTGATGCAGGAAGCCTTACTGGCCGTCGTTCGCATGCTGAACCCGTTCACCCCACACGTTTGCTTCACGATGTGGGAAGCACTGAAAGGCGAAGGCGATATCGACAACGCACCGTGGCCGGTGGCGGACGAAGCCGCAATGGTTGAAGACTCGACGCTGGTTGTTGTTCAGGTGAACGGTAAGGTCCGTGGCAAAATTACCGTTCCGGTAAATGCGACAGAAGAACAGGTTCGTGAACGTGCTGGCCAGGAGCACCTGGTGGCAAAATATCTTGATGGCGTTACCGTACGTAAAGTGATTTATGTACCAGGTAAACTCCTCAATCTGGTCGTTGGCTAAGCGCGGGAGGAAGCGTGCGACTTCTGACAACATTGTTGTTATCTCTGGCGGTGCTTGTCACCGCCGGGTGTGGCTGGCATCTGCGTAATACTACGCAGGTTCCACCCTCAATGAAAACCATGATCCTGAACTCTGGTGATCCGAACGGCCCATTAAGCCGCGCGGTTCGTAATCAGCTGCGCCTGAACGGCGTTACGCTGCTTGAAGACGGTACAATGCGTAAAGATGTGACGTCCTTACGTCTTGGCGCAGTAAGCATTTCGCAGGATACGGCGTCGGTATTCCAGAACGGTCAAACGGCTGAATACCAGATGGTGATGTCCGTAAGTGCTACTGTGCTGATTCCAGGTCATGATATTTATCCAATCAGCGCCAAAGTTTATCGTTCGTTCTTTGACAACCCACAGGCTGCACTGGCGAAGGATAACGAGCAAGAGATGATCGTTAAAGAGATGTATGACAAAGCGGCTGAACAGTTAATTCGTAAGCTGCCAAGCGTACATCTGGCCGATACTCTGTCATCCAATGCTGATGATGATGCTAAGCCAGCGGCGACAAAAGCCGCAGAGCCTGCGTCATCTCCGGCGCGTGTTTCCACCACGCTGGGTAACTGATGCTCAAGTTGTACCCTGAACAACTCCGCGCACAGCTCAATGAAGGGCTGCGCGCGGCGTATTTGCTCTTAGGTAACGATCCTCTCTTGTTGCAGGAAAGCCAGGACGCTATCCGTCAGGCTGCCGCCACACAAGGGTTCGAAGAACACCACGCTTTCACCCTGGACAATAGCACCGACTGGGGAGAGATTTTTTCACTCTGCCAGGCAATGAGCCTGTTTGCCAGCCGTCAAACCCTACTTTTGCAGTTGCCTGAAAATGGCCCCAATGCCGCCATTAACGAACAGCTCGCTTCACTCGTCACACTGCTACATGACGACCTGCTGCTGATCGTTCGCGGCAACAAACTGACTAAAGCGCAGGAAAACGCCGCATGGTATACCGGACTTGCCAATAATGCGGTGCAGGTAAGCTGCCAGACTCCGGAGCAAGCACAGCTTCCTCGTTGGGTCGCCGCCAGAGCTAAGCTTAACAATCTACAACTGGATGACGCAGCCAATCAGCTGTTGTGCTATTGCTATGAAGGTAATCTGTTAGCGCTGGCGCAAGCGCTGGAACGGCTAGCATTGCTTTGGCCTGATGGCAAACTAACGCTGCCTCGCGTGGAGAAAGCCGTTAACGATGCCGCGCACTTTACCCCGTTCCATTGGGTGGATGCGCTGCTGATGGGCAAAAGCAAACGCGCGCTGCACATTCTGCAACAGTTACGCCTGGAAGGCAGTGAGCCGGTTATTTTGCTGCGCACGATACAGCGTGAATTACTGCTGTTGGTCAACTTAAAACGGCAGTCAGCCCATACGCCTTTGCGCACGTTGTTTGATAAACACCGGGTGTGGCAAAATCGCCGGGGTATGATGGGAGACGCGCTAAACCGGCTGAATCCTGCGCAGTTGCGTCAGGCGGTAACGCTGTTAACGCGTACGGAAATTACGCTTAAACAAGACTATGGTCAGTCAGTGTGGGCGGAACTTGAGGGGCTTTCCCTGTTGCTCTGCCATAAATCGCTGGCCGATGTTTTTATTGATGGTTGATATGAAATCATTGCAGGCTCTGTTCGGTGGCACCTTTGATCCGGTGCATTATGGTCATCTTAAACCGGTTGAAATTCTGGCGAATCTGATTGGCCTTTCCCGGGTTATTATCATGCCCAATAATGTGCCGCCGCATCGTGCGCAACCCGAAGCGTCCGGCGAACAACGTCAGCGCATGGTTGAACTGGCCATTGCCGATAAGCCGCTGTTCTCCCTTGATGAACGCGAACTGAAACGCGATACCGCCTCCTACACCGCGCAAACGCTCAAAGAGTGGCGCGAGGAGCAAGGCCCGGAAGTACCGTTAGCGTTTATTATTGGCCAGGACTCACTGCTTACCTTTCCGTCCTGGCATGACTACGACACGATTCTGGGTAACACCCACCTCATTGTCTGCCGACGTCCGGGCTATCCGCTCGAAATGGCGCAGGAAAAGCACCAGCAGTGGCTGGAGGATCATCTGACCCATTCGCCAGATGACCTGCACAACTTGCCTTGCGGGAAAATTTATCTGGCTGAAACGCCGTGGTTTAACATCTCCGCCACGCTCATCCGTGAGCGTCTGGAAAAAGGCGAGCCGTGCGACGACCTCATGCCAGCTGCAGTGCTTGACTATATCAATCAGCAGGGGTTGTACCGCTAAGCACCTTGCGTAGAGCCGCCAACAGGCGGTTATTCTCTTCCTGGCTGCGAACGGCTACCCGATAATAGCGCGCATCCAGCCCCGGATAATTAGCACAACTGCGAATCAAGACATGTTGTTCCAGCATTGCGCGTTGCAGATCAAAATCCGCCCGATCGCAGCGCAATAAGCGATAATTTGCCCTGCCAGGATACACCGTCAGGCCGGGCAGTTCTTTCAACTGCCGATCAAACCTCGCGCCCTCTTGCTCCAGCCACTTCCATGTTGCCTGCTGATATGCGCTGTCGTGTAAAATAATCTCACCTGCCAGTGCAGCAAATGCGTTAATTGACCACGGCATTTGTCGACGGCGCATCTGTGCAACAGCCTGTTCATTACTGTTGACCAGATACCCCAACCGCAGCCCCGGTATCGCATAGAACTTGGTTAGCGAGCGCAGCACCCAAATATGCGGGTTATCCCGAAGCAGCGGAATAAACCCCTGCTCCACGGCAATAAAATCGATAAACGCTTCATCAAGGATCAGATTGATCCCAAGCAACTCACAACGCGCGGCTATTTCGCGCAGCAGGCGGTTATCGGGCAGCAAGCCAGTGGGATTGTTGGGCGTACAGAGAAACAGGCAGTCCAGCTCTGAGGTTAACGTATCGAGGATTGCATCGGTAAGCTGCCAGCCATCGTCTTCGCGTAGCGCAAACTCATGGATCGTGCAGTCTCCCCAGTGCAGCGCCCGACGATATTCAGCAAACCCGGGCGTCACGATCATCGCATGGCGTGGTTTAAGTCCTTGCACCAAAGTGAAAATCGACTCAGTCTCGCCGTTTCCGGCAAGTATCCATGAGGCAGGAATCTGATGATGCTCCGCCAGCGCCGCATGCAATTTAGCGTAATCAACATCCGGGTAACGCTCCGCGCAGTCCAGGTTGTCGACGATCGCGCGTTTTAAACTTGTCGGCATACCCAGCGGATTAATATTCGCGCTAAAATCCAACAATTGTTCAGGCGAGATGCCCAACAGTTCGGCGGCTTCTCGGGTATTGCCACCATGCGCGCTCTTCAATAAAGACATCGTGCCGCTCCACGCAAAAAAAGGTATTTTAGTGAAAAATCTCTGCGCAATCAGGGCAAACATCATGTTTTGTGCGAATAACCTCAAGAGGAAAAAATGAGACTCTGGTTAGTACGTCATGGAGAAACTGAAGCCAATGTCGCTGGTTTATACAGCGGCCACGCCCCCACTCCGCTAACGGAACGGGGTATCGCTCAGGCGCAAACACTGGGTACGCTGTTACGCAATGTGCCTGTCGACAACGTTCTGTGCAGCGAGTTGGAACGTGCCCGCCATACAACGCAGTTGATCTTAGGCGATCGTGAGGTTCCTGTGCGCAACATGCCTGAGCTCAATGAGATGTTTTTTGGTGACTGGGAAATGCGCCATCATCGCGATCTGGCGCGAGAAGACGCCGAAAACTACACCGTGTGGTGTAACGACTGGCAGAATGCGACGCCAACCAATGGTGAAGGCTTTCAGGCGTTTTCCCAGCGCGTGGAACGCTTTATTGCTCAGCTCGCTGATTACAAAACGTGTCAAAACCTGCTGGTGGTGAGCCATCAGGGTGTTCTGAGCGTGTTGATCGCCCGTCTGCTGTCCATGCCGGCTGCAGCAATGTGGCATTTTCGCGTCGAACAAGGTTGCTGGAGCGCAATTGATTTTTGCGACGATTTTGCGGTTCTTAAAGTGCTCAACAGCCGGGCTGTATGGCACGACAGGGAGTGAACGCCCTGTTTTTTCTGCCGAAGGGCTTCTCTCCCATTGACACCCCATGACAGGCTGTTATTCTCCGCAACCTGACTTTTCCCGCCCTTCAGAGCTTTGCAGAAATTGTTTTACAAAAATGGCGATGCATTCTGCGGCGTGGGGTGGGATGATAGCGCACTTCAAAAGCGCTTTCGGAGACATTTGTCCCGATATCGCCTCTGGTTCAGGTATACTAACAGACGTTTTTAACTCTTTTCACCCAGGGGGAACACTTGCAGGGTAAAGCACTTCAGGATTTTGTAATCGACAAAATTGATGACCTGAAAGGTCAAGACATCATCGCCTTAGACGTTCAGGGCAAATCCAGCATCACTGATTGCATGATTATCTGCACCGGCACGTCCAGCCGTCATGTAATGTCTATCGCAGACCACGTTGTTCAGGAGTCCCGCACTGCTGGTCTGCTGCCGCTCGGCGTAGAAGGCGAGAACGTTGCAGACTGGATCGTCGTTGACCTCGGTGATGTGATTGTCCACGTGATGCAGGAAGAAAGCCGTCGCCTGTATGAACTGGAAAAACTCTGGAGTTAATGCGTGAAGCTGCAACTTGTCGCTGTGGGTACGAAGATGCCTGACTGGGTGCAAACCGGGTTTACGGAGTATCTCCGTCGGTTTCCGAAAGATATGCCCTTTGAGCTGATCGAAATCCCGGCAGGAAAACGCGGCAAGAACGCGGATATTAAACGCATTCTCGACAAAGAGGGTGAGCAGATGCTGGCTGCCGCAGGCAAAAACCGCATCGTCACCCTTGATATCCCTGGTAAACCCTGGGACACGCCGCAGCTGGCGACTGAACTGGAACGCTGGAAACTGGACGGTCGTGACGTCAGTCTGTTGATTGGCGGGCCGGAAGGTCTCTCTCCTGCCTGTAAAGCGGCAGCGGAACAAAGCTGGTCACTCTCTGCGTTAACCCTTCCTCACCCTCTTGTTCGGGTTCTGGTCGCGGAGAGTCTGTACAGGGCGTGGAGCATCACCACCAACCATCCTTATCACCGTGAGTGATCATTGATTCTTGAGTAGATTAAGCAGCGGATGAAACTACAGAATTCTTTTCGCGACTATTCGGCTGAGTCCGCGCTGTTTGTGCGCCGGGCGCTGGTCGCTTTTTTGGGGATTTTGCTGCTCACCGGCGTGCTGATCGCCAACCTTTATAATCTGCAAATCGTTCGCTTTACTGATTATCAGACTCGCTCGAACGAAAACCGCATCAAACTGGTGCCTATCGCCCCCAGTCGCGGCATCATTTATGACCGTAACGGAATTCCGCTCGCCCTTAACCGCACCATTTATCAGATAGAAATGATGCCGGAAAAGGTCGACAACGTTCAGGATACCCTCGACGCGCTGCGTAACGTCGTAGACCTGACGGACGACGACATTGCCGCCTTTAAAAAAGAGCGCGCCCGTTCACACCGCTTCACCTCCATTCCGGTAAAAACTAACCTCAGTGAAGTGCAGGTGGCACGGTTCGCCGTTAATCAATATCGCTTTCCCGGCGTCGAAGTTAAAGGCTATAAACGCCGCTATTACCCCTACGGCTCTGCGCTAACCCACGTCATTGGCTACGTATCGAAGATCAACGATAAAGACGTGGACCGCCTGGACAAAGACGGCAAGCTGGCCAACTACGCGGCGACGCACGACATCGGTAAATTGGGTATTGAACGCTACTATGAAGACGTACTTCACGGCCAGACTGGTTATGAAGAAGTTGAAGTGAACAACCGTGGCCGCGTCATTCGCCAACTGAAAGAAGTGGCGCCGCAGGCCGGGCACGATATCTATCTCACCCTTGACCTGAAACTCCAGCAGTACATCGAAACGCTGCTGGCGGGCAGTCGTGCCGCGGTGGTAGTCACCGACCCGCGTACCGGTGGCGTTCTCGCACTGGTGTCCATGCCGAGCTACGACCCGAACCTGTTTGTCGATGGTATCTCGAGTAAAGATTACTCCGGGTTGCTCAATGACCCGAATACCCCATTGGTTAACCGCGCGACTCAGGGTGTCTACCCCCCTGCTTCGACGGTTAAACCTTACGTCGCGGTTTCTGCATTAAGTGCAGGCGTCATCACCCGCAATACTGGTCTGTTCGATCCGGGTTGGTGGCAATTACCGGGCTCTGAAAAACGTTACCGCGACTGGAAAAAATGGGGGCACGGCCATCTGAACATCACCCGTTCTCTGGAAGAGTCAGCGGATACGTTTTTCTATCAAATCGCCTATGATATGGGGATAGACCGCCTTTCAGAATGGATGAGCAAGTTTGGCTACGGTCAATATACGGGTATCGATCTTGCCGAAGAGCGCGCCGGAAACATGCCAACCCGCGAGTGGAAGCAAAAACGGTTTAAAAAGCCATGGTACCAGGGTGATACCATTCCGGTCGGCATCGGTCAGGGTTACTGGACGGCAACCCCTATCCAGATGAGTAAAGCGCTGATGATCCTTATCAACGACGGTTTGGTAAAAGTCCCGCATCTGCTGATGAGCACAGCAGAAAACGGCAAGCAAGTGCCGTGGATTCAGCCACACGAACCACCCGTTGGTGACATTCATTCCGGTTATTGGGAAATCGCAAAAGACGGCATGTACGGTGTAGCCAACCGTCCTAACGGCACTGCACACAAATATTTCGCTGGCGCACCTTACAAAATTGCGGCGAAATCCGGTACTGCACAGGTCTTTGGCCTGAAAGCCAATGAAACCTATAACGCACATAAGATCGCCGAGCGCTTACGTGACCACAAGCTGATGACGGCCTTCGCACCCTATGATAAGCCCCAGGTTGCTGTCGCCATAATTCTTGAGAACGGTGGCGCGGGCCCGGCTGTGGGTACCATTATGCGCCAGATCCTTGACCACATTATGTTGGGCGACAATAACACCAATCTGCCTGCAGAAAACCCCGCGGTTGCAGCAGCGGAGGACCAATAATCGTGACGGATAATCCGAACAAAAAAACATTCTGGGACAAAATCCACATCGATCCCACGATGTTGCTTATTTTGCTGGCGCTGCTGGTTTACAGCTCGCTGGTCATCTGGAGCGCCAGCGGCCAGGATATTGGCATGATGGAGCGCAAGGTCGGCCAGATCGCGATGGGCCTGGTCATCATGGTGGTGATGGCGCAAATCCCGCCCCGAGTTTATGAAGGCTGGGCTCCCTATCTCTACATCTTTTGCATCATTTTGTTGGTGGCAGTAGATGCCTTCGGCGCTATCTCCAAAGGCGCGCAGCGCTGGCTGGATTTGGGGATTGTGCGTTTTCAGCCTTCCGAAATCGCCAAGATTGCCGTGCCGCTGATGGTCGCGCGCTTCATCAACCGTGATGTTTGCCCGCCATCGCTAAAAAATACCGCTATTGCGTTGGTGTTGATATTTATGCCCACCCTGCTGGTGGCCGCCCAGCCAGACCTCGGAACTTCAATACTGGTCGCTCTTTCCGGTCTGTTTGTTCTGTTCCTTTCTGGTTTGAGCTGGCGTTTAATCGGTGTTGCGGTAGTCCTGGTTGCGGCGTTTATCCCGATACTGTGGTTCTTCCTGATGCATGATTATCAACGTCAGCGCGTCATGATGTTACTCGATCCGGAAACCGATCCGCTGGGTGCGGGTTATCACATCATTCAGTCTAAAATTGCTATTGGCTCCGGCGGTCTACGTGGTAAGGGCTGGCTACACGGTACGCAGTCGCAGCTTGAGTTTTTACCCGAACGTCATACAGATTTTATCTTTGCCGTATTAGCGGAAGAACTGGGTCTGGTAGGGATCTTAATTCTGCTGGCGCTGTACATTTTGCTGATTATGCGCGGATTATGGATCGCTGCCCACGCGCAAACCACCTTTGGTCGCGTCATGGCGGGTGGTTTAATGTTGATATTATTCGTTTATGTCTTCGTAAATATTGGTATGGTGAGCGGTATTCTGCCCGTGGTTGGCGTTCCTCTCCCACTGGTTAGTTACGGAGGCTCGGCACTTATCGTGCTGATGGCTGGGTTCGGGATTGTTATGTCGATCCATACCCATAGAAAAATGTTGTCGAAAAGCGTGTAAGGGGTACGCAATGCGTAAGCAGTGGCTTGGTATCTGCATCGCAGCAGGAATGCTCGCGGCGTGTTCGAGTGATGATGGTCAGCAACAGGGTGCTGTCGCGCCGCAGCCTGCGGTGTGTAATGGTCCGATTGTTGAAATCAGCGGGGCCGATCCGCGCTTTGAACCCCTGAACCCAACGGCGAATCAGGACTATCAGCGTGATGGTAAGAGCTACAAAATCGTCCAGGACCCTTCCCGCTTTAGCCAGGCAGGGCTTGCCGCTATCTATGATGCGGAACCCGGAAGCAACTTAACCGCGTCTGGTGAAGCGTTCGACCCGATGCAGTTAACCGCAGCGCATCCGACGCTGCCAGTCCCAAGCTATGCCAGAATAACTAACCTGGCAAATGGCAGGATGATTGTCGTGCGCATTAACGATCGCGGCCCTTATGGCAACGATCGCGTGATTTCACTTTCACGTGCAGCAGCCGACCGTCTGAATACCTCCAACAATACCAAAGTACGTATCGACCCGATCATCGTCGCCCAGGATGGTTCCTTGTCCGGGCCGGGAATGGCTTGTACCACGGTAGCGAAACAAACCTATGCCCTGCCCGCGCGTCCTGATTTAAGCGGCGGTGGCAATATGGGCAGCATGCCTGCGCCATCGGATGCGGGTCAGCCGCAAGGCGATATTCGTCCGATCAGCAATTCCACGTTGAAAAGCGATGATACAACCGGTGCGCCAGTGAACAGCAGTGGATTCCTCGGTGCGCCGACCACACTCGCTGCAGGCGTGCTGGAAGGTAGCGAGCCGACTCCGGCTCCGCAACCGACCACCACCGCACCGGTAACGCCAACCGCACCAGCAGCAACACCAGCCGCCGTCGCTGCACCTGCGCCAGCGGCAGTAGCCAACGGACGCTACGTGGTTCAGGTTGGCGCAGTCAGCGAGCAGTCGCGTGCGCAGCAGTATCAAAAACGTTTAAGCCAGCAATTTGGCGTCCCAGGTCGGGTGGTACAAAACGGCGCAGTCTGGCGTATCCAGATGGGGCCGTTCGCCAGCAAAGCTGAAGCCTCCACATTGCAGCAGCGTCTTCAAGCCGAGGCGCAATTACAGTCCTTCATCACCGGCGTGTAATAACGTAAATCAGGTATCTGAACTGTCAGTTTCTGTAAATGACATTAACAAAGTCACGCGGAAAGTCAGATGCCTGCCCGTTTTGCATTTGCTATAGTAGGGCACTTTTTTTAATTTCATCACGGACGTCGTAGTTCAGACCATGAAGACCACTTTTTCCGCTCGTTTCGTGCAGCGTATGGCGCTCACCGCGGCTCTCTGCGCAGCTTCTCTCTCTGCTGCCCATGCCGATGACCTGAATATTAAAACCATGATCCCGGGTGTTCCGCAGATCGATGCGGAGTCATATATCCTGATTGATTACAATTCAGGTAAAGTTCTGGCAGAACAGAACGCCGACACTCGCCGCGACCCCGCCAGTCTGACCAAAATGATGACCAGCTACGTCATCGGCCAGGCGATGAAAGCCGGGAAATTCAAAGAAACCGATCTGGTCACCGTCGGCAATGACGCCTGGGCTACAGGTAACCCGGTCTTTAAAGGTTCATCGTTGATGTTCCTGAAGCCAGGAATGCAGGTTCCTGTTTCTCAGCTTATCCGTGGTATCAACCTGCAATCCGGGAATGACGCGTGCGTGGCAATGGCGGACTTCGCAGCCGGTAGCCAGGATGCTTTCGTCGGTCTGATGAACAGCTATGTGAACGCGCTGGGCCTGAAAAACACCCACTTCCAGACCGTTCATGGTCTCGATGCTGACGGTCAATACAGCTCGGCTCGCGACATGGCGATGATTGGTCAGGCGCTGATTCGCGACGTGCCTAACGAATACTCTATCTATAAAGAAAAAGAGTTCACCTTTAACGGCATCCGTCAGTTAAACCGTAACGGCCTGCTGTGGGATAACAGCCTGAATGTCGACGGTATCAAAACCGGTCATACCGACAAGGCTGGCTATAACCTCGTTGCATCCGCAACCGAAGGTCAGATGCGTCTGATCTCCGCCGTCATGGGTGGCCGCACCTATAAAGGTCGCGAAACCGAAAGTAAAAAATTGCTGACCTGGGGCTTCCGTTTCTTTGAAACCGTGAACCCACTGAAAGTCGGTAAAGAGTTTGCTTCAGAGCCCGCCTGGTTTGGTAATACCGATCGTGCATCGTTAGGCGTAGATAAAGATGTCTACCTGACTATTCCGCGCGGCCGCATGAAAGATCTGAAAGCAAGCTATGTGCTGAACACCACGGAACTGCACGCACCGCTGCAGAAAAATCAGGTTGTCGGCACCATCAACTTCCAACTGGATGGCAAAACCATTGAGCAGCGCCCGCTGGTAGTCCTGCAGGAAATCCCTGAAGGCAACTTCTTTGGGAAAATCATTGATTACATTAAATTAATGTTCCATCACTGGTTTGGCTAAAAATCGAACACTTGAAAGTGTGATTTACGTCCCCATATACTAGGTATCCAGATAACTCCCACGCGCTGTGGGAGTTATTATTTATTGATGTAACGCCGGAGCTGACATGAAAACCAAACTTAACGAACTGCTTGAATTCCCTACTCCATTTACTTACAAAGTAATGGGGCAGGCGTTGCCTGAGCTGGTTGATCAGGTGGTTGAAGTGGTACAGCGCCATGCGCCAGGTGATTACTCTCCGACGGTAAAACCGAGCAGCAAAGGCAACTACCACTCGGTCTCAATCACTATTACTGCTACACACATTGAGCAGGTTGAAACGCTGTACGAAGAATTAGGCAATATCGATATCGTACGCATGGTACTGTAAAAACCTGTTGGTTACCCGCTGCATCCCCGCTCGGGTAACCCCTCCCCCCTGTGATATACTTTTCCCCCTCTTTTATATTCTCTACTCTATGTGAGTATCTACGGAGATGCCGTTTTGTATCAGGATAAAATTCTTGTCCGCCAGCTCGGTCTTCAACCTTACGAGCCAGTTTCTCTGGCCATGCACGAATTCACCGATACCCGCGATGAAAACAGTTATGACGAAATCTGGCTGGTAGAGCATTATCCTGTTTTTACCCAGGGTCAGGCAGGTAAAGCAGAGCACGTACTGATGCCGGGAGATATTCCGGTGATCCAGAGCGATCGTGGCGGTCAGGTGACTTATCACGGGCCGGGCCAGCAGGTCATGTATGTGCTGTTGAACCTGAAGCGTCGTAAACTTGGCGTTCGCGAACTGGTTACGCTGCTGGAGCAAACCGTTGTGAATACCCTTGCGGAAATCGGTATTGACGCCCACCCGCGAGCCGATGCACCAGGCGTATACGTTGGAGAGAAGAAAATCTGCTCTTTGGGGTTACGTATTCGTAAAGGTTGTTCATTTCACGGCTTAGCGCTCAATGTGGATATGGACTTGTCGCCTTTCCTGCGTATCAATCCTTGTGGTTATGCCGGAATGGAAATGGCGAAGGTATCGCAGTGGGATAGCACAGCCACGACCGAGAGCATTCGCCCAAGGCTGCTGGCCAACATTCTGGCGCTGTTGGGTAACCCACCGCACGAGTACATCGCGGACTGAAAATACGCGCATACTTTGCCACGGCATATGTTGTGGCAAATGGCACAAAACAACAACTATTTTACATTTTGCCAGCCTGTCAGGCTGCTTTCTGGCCCGTTTCAATGATATACTGCGTATCACTAATTCAAAAATAGTTGATAAATGCAACATTCCCTTGAATTGAAACGCTTTCCTTCGTAATTCGCAACTGGAACACGCAAGCTATGAGTAAACCCATTGTGATGGAACGCGGTGTTAAATACCGCGATGCCGATAAGATGGCTCTTATCCCGGTAAAAAATGTGGCAACAGAGCGTGAAGCCCTGCTGCGTAAACCGGAATGGATGAAAATAAAACTGCCAGCGGACTCCACTCGCATCCAGGGCATCAAAGCGGCAATGCGCAAAAATGGCCTGCACTCTGTCTGCGAAGAAGCTTCCTGCCCTAACCTGGCTGAATGTTTCAATCACGGAACTGCAACCTTTATGATCCTCGGCGCAATCTGTACCCGCCGTTGCCCATTCTGTGACGTTGCCCATGGCCGTCCGGTTGCTCCTGATGCTAACGAGCCGTTAAAACTTGCTCAGACGAT
Organism: Citrobacter freundii complex sp. 2024EL-00216; assembly: GCF_043945515.1. NCBI lineage: Bacteria > Pseudomonadati > Pseudomonadota > Gammaproteobacteria > Enterobacterales > Enterobacteriaceae > Citrobacter > Citrobacter freundii complex sp. 2024EL-00216. The sequence continues at coordinate 406,263 of NZ_JBIMRA010000001.1, forward strand.
TGCTGACATGGCACTGCGCTATGTCGTCATTACCTCCGTTGACCGCGACGATCTGCGTGACGGCGGCGCTCAGCACTTTGCTGACTGCATCACCGCTATTCGTGAGAAAAGCCCGTCGATTAAAATCGAAACGCTGGTGCCTGACTTCCGTGGTCGTATGGATCGTGCGCTGGATATCCTCACGGCCATCCCGCCGGATGTGTTTAACCACAACCTCGAAAACGTACCACGTATTTATCGCAATGTTCGTCCAGGTGCTGACTACAACTGGTCACTGAAGCTTCTGGAACGTTTCAAGGAAGCGCACCCGGAGATTCCGACCAAATCAGGTCTGATGGTCGGTCTGGGCGAAACCAATGCGGAAATCATTGAGGTCATGCGTGACCTGCGCAGCCATGGTGTCACCATGCTGACACTGGGGCAGTATTTACAGCCAAGCCGCCATCACCTGCCGGTTCAACGCTATGTGAGCCCGGATGAGTTCGATGAGATGAAAGCCGAAGCTATGGCAATGGGCTTTACCCATGCAGCCTGCGGTCCATTCGTTCGCTCTTCATACCATGCTGACATGCAGGCCAAAGGGCTGGAAGTGAAGTAATCGTGTAATACTCACTTACATATCAGCAATAAAAAAACCGGCAAATTGCCGGTTTTTTTTCATGCAGAGTATGCAGTAAGAGCATCATGCTCCTGACATTACTCTTTATGAGAAAGCTTCTCAGCCTGAACGCTACCATCAGCATCTTTCTTAGCATCGGCATTATCGTCGTTCATTGCTTTCTTGAAGCCTTTGATTGCCGTTCCCAGGTCTCCACCCAGTGTACGTAACTTCTTGGTACCAAACAGCAGAACAACCAGTGCGGCAACCACCAGCAGTTTGGTAATACTAATCTCACCCATAGATACCTTCTTGACTTAAACCAGGCTGCATAAAGCGCCATATTAACCTGAGAATATTAACGGCCTTTCGACGCGCGCACACAATAGCAATCTGTAACAAGGTGAATCAAGCCTTGTTTAAAAAAACGTCATAATAATTGCGGTGGCGCAAAGCGTCGGTTACTTAACACCGGGAGTTGTGCCCTAACCTGCCTCACCCGCTCGGCGGAAACCTCGGCCATAATTAGCGCGGGCGTTTCTGCCGCAGCAGCAATGGTCACACCAAGGGGGTCGATGACCCTGCTTTGGCCGATATTCTTGTTACCGCACTCTCCCGCCGCAATCAAGTAACACGTCGCATCTAACGCTCTTGCCGCCAAAAGCGTAGCCCAGTGATGTTCTTTAAGCGATCCCCGAACCCAGGCTGCGGGTAAGACAAGAATTTCCGCTCCCTGCAATGCGTGCGCCAGCGCCAACTCAGGAAAGCGCAGATCATAACAGGTCATTAACCCTACTTTTAACCCGTCTACGTCCAGCAGCGGCGCTATGGCGTCCCCTGCATCCACATTTCGTGACTCCTGAATCGAAAAGGCATCATAGAGATGTAATTTAGCGTAATGGGCCACGACCTGACCTGCCCGTAGCGCCACCAGCATGTTAAACGCCCGGCCTGGCACAGAAGGAACATGAATCGTCAGGATTGTCGTCATCTCGTTTTGCGCGCTTTCTCGCAGCAAGCGCGTCAAAAATCCACCCTCCAGCAGTTGAGCTGATTTCACTGACAGGTCTGGGTCCAGATCGTCACGGGCCAGAAGCGCCTCCGGTAATACCAACAGCGACGCCCCCTCTCCTGCAGCCTGTGACATCAAAAAGACGCAGGTTTCTGCATTTTTTTCCCATGAAGGTCCCACGGCAAATTGCCCTGCTGCAACGAACATATTCCCTCCAGAAAACGTTGTTAGGCTCGCCAACCACGATTATTCAGCGTTACACTCATCCTATATACAATCAAATAGCAGGATTATGCAGTGTTACAACTCCTTTTAGCGGTTTTTATCGGTGGTGGTACAGGTAGTGTAGCAAGATGGATGTTGAGCATGAGGTTTAACCCGCTACATCAGGCCATCCCATTCGGTACGCTGGCTGCAAACTTACTTGGCGCATTTATCATTGGTATGGGTCTGGCGTGGTTTAATCGCATGACTAACATTGATCCAATGTGGAAGGTGCTGATTACCACTGGCTTTTGCGGGGGACTAACAACGTTTTCCACTTTCTCAGCTGAGGTGGTGTTTTTGCTACAGGAAGGACGTTTTGGTTGGGCTATGGTGAATGTACTGGTTAATCTGTTGGGATCATTTGCGATGACCGCCCTGGCATTCTGGCTGGTTTCGGCCTCTCCCGCGCACTGAAGCGAAAAAAAACCCGCAATTAAGCGGGTTTTGAATGCTTGCTGTCGTATGCTTACAGAGCGATTACGTTTGCAGCAGAAGGGCCTTTGGCACCGTTAGTGATTTCGAACTCTACACGCTGACCTTCAGCCAGAGTTTTAAAACCATTGGTCTGGATTGCAGAGAAGTGTACGAACACGTCTTTGCTGCCATCTTCCGGAGTAATGAAACCGAATCCTTTGGACTCATTAAACCACTTAACGTTACCTTTAATCTTAGACATCAAAATTACCTTTACATGAAAAATAGACACAAATGCTGTGTCGGGTATCAGTACAACAATTGTGGTGGACTTTGTCCAGTCGAACTTTATCAAAAAGTGATAAATGTCGCGTTATTTTTCAGTTAAAGTTAATATCGCACTGTTTTTAAAGGACTTTTTAATAATCCACCTGACAATACAGGTAGTCCATCAAAACTGGAAACGCATCCATGCAAAGTAGACGTTACCGTTGTTGTACGTTCCCGGAATGTATGTCATCTGGAACGTTGCCGGACCATACCCTATCGATGCCAGCGGTAACAGCACGGGAACCGGAATGTAATTCCAGTTATCGCGCGCAGTAAAACCAGCGGTAAAACCGAGACCTGTATGAAAATTTTCATCTGCCAGCGGTCGCCAAGTTTTTTCCCAGCCATAACCACCAATGGGTTCCCATTTATTGTAGGAATCCTTAAAGGCCATTATATAAAGCCCGTGCCAGTTACCTTTATCATCCCAACGGGATTGACCAAAGCCCGCCCCCCATGGGCGTTCATTGTAGCGATCCGTTTTTTCTTTATCGTAGGCAAAGCGTGCATGCCAGGTAATAGCCGGCACGTACAGATCATAATGTTCTGGCTGCTGCCAGGTTTCACTGACGTTGTCTTTAAAAGTAGCGAACCAGCCTTTATCTTCAGCAGCGCCCTGGGGAATGAAAGCTAACTGAATAAAAAGAAATGAAAAAATGAGAAAATATCGTTTAGCGACAATCACAACTTAATTACCATCCTGGGATTTATTATTAATTGTAGCAAACCCAACCTTAATGTTAGCTTAACAAAAATGCGCAGCTAAAAAATCAGAATAATCCTCAGCCTATAATTTTTAAGATAATTATCCATGAGTTTATTGAGCCATCTAATAGGAACTATTTTCTCTTTATTGCCAATAAATTGTTCTTTCCTGCGAAAAAAGTTAAATATCACCACAATAAATTAACAATTAATATTCATCATCGCCACAAAACACACACATCAGCGCTGCGCTTCACAGTTTCTTATTGTGAGATTCTTTTTTAAACCGCGATGCTGAAAAAACGGCTTAACCATCGCTTGAATCCGTATTTTTATTGATTTTAATCAGCAAGAGTTATCGGTTTATTAGGCACATTCTGTCACCACTTTTTACTTTTTTTAGTTTTTTTACTTTCTGGGCAGCAATGCGACAGGGGAAACGATGTTGACATTTATTGAACTCCTTATTGGGGTTGTGGTTATTGTGGGTGTAGCGCGCTACATCATTAAAGGTTATTCCGCGACAGGCGTACTGTTTGTTGGTGGTCTGGTTTTGCTGATTATCAGTGCGCTGATGGGGCATAAAGTTTTGCCGTCCAGCGCGGCATCAACGGGCTATACGGCAACAGACATTGTTGAATATATTAAAATTTTGCTGATGAGCCGTGGTGGCGATCTCGGCATGATGATCATGATGCTGTGTGGTTTTGCCGCTTATATGACCCACATTGGCGCGAACGATATGGTCGTTAAGCTGGCCTCCAAGCCTCTGCAATACATCAACTCTCCTTACCTGCTAATGATTGCCGCCTATTTTGTCGCCTGCCTGATGTCACTGGCGGTTTCGTCAGCAACCGGTCTGGGCGTATTGCTGATGGCAACACTGTTCCCGGTCATGGTTAACGTTGGGATCAGCCGTGGCGCCGCAGCGGCCATTTGTGCCTCCCCTGCTGCAATTATTCTTTCACCAACATCCGGTGATGTGGTGCTGGCGGCAAAAGCTGCGGAAATGCCGCTGATCGATTTCGCCTTTAAAACCACGCTGCCAATTTCCATTGCCGCCATCATTGCTATGGCGATTGCCCACTTTTTCTGGCAGCGTTTTCTGGATAAAAAAGAGAACATTTCTCATGAAATGTTAGATGTGGCTGAAATCACCACGACTGCTCCGTCATTTTACGCCATTCTGCCGTTTACCCCGATTGTTGGCGTCCTGATTTTTGATGGTAAATGGGGTCCACAGCTGCATATCATTACGATTCTGGTACTGTGCATGCTCATCGCGGCTATTCTGGAGTTCGTACGTGGGTTCAATACCCAAAAGGTTTTCTCTGGTCTGGAAGTCGCTTACCGTGGCATGGCGGATGCCTTTGCTAACGTGGTGATGTTGTTAGTCGCTGCGGGTGTTTTTGCCCAGGGCCTGAGCACAATCGGGTTTATTCAGAGTCTGATTTCTATCGCCACCTCGTTTGGTTCGGCGAGCATTATTCTGATGATGGTGCTGGTGATCCTGACTATGCTGGCGGCAATGACTACGGGTTCCGGTAACGCCCCGTTCTATGCCTTCGTTGAGATGATCCCTAAGCTGGCGCATTCCTCCGGCATTAACCCAGCTTACCTTGTTATCCCGATGCTGCAGGCGTCAAACCTTGGACGCACAATCTCCCCGGTCTCCGGCGTGGTGGTTGCTGTTGCTGGTATGGCGAAGATTTCTCCGTTCGAAGTGGTGAAACGTACCTCGGTTCCGGTTCTGGTTGGGTTGTTGGTTGTGATTATCGCAACTGAAGTGATGGTACCAGGTTCTTCTTCAGCCGTCGTTGGCGGCTGATACTCAGAGAAATATAGGCCGGATAAGGCATTCACGCCGCATCCGGCATTTCGACTGCAACGTTGCCGGATGTCGATGCTAAAGCATCTTATCCGGCCTACGTCAGAAATCAGCATTTAGCCGCCGTGATAGATACGCTGCGGCCTACCCACCTTACCGTGAATAATCTCCGCAATAATCAAATGTCGGCTGGCACAGTACTCCAGGTAACGTCTGGAAGTCGTTCGGCTGATAGTGAGCGCTTGGGCGATCGTTTCTGCTGTATGGTGTACCGTCGGATCGGCAAATAATTTCAGCACTGCATTCAGCGTTAAGGCATCAATCCCAGTCGGTAAATCCCCTTTCGGCTCGCCCCGCGCGTAGGCATTAAACATCTCATCTATCTGCTTTTGACTGGCGCTATCATTACCCGCCAACATGCGTCGCCGCTGTTGATAACGCGTCAGGGTCTGCCCCAGCCGCTCGTAGGCAATGGGTTTGACCAGGTAATCAAACGCGCCGCTGCGCACAGCTTCGGAGACTGTTTCCATGTCGCTGGCCGCCGTGGTAAACACCACACCGCCCGGATAACGCGCCTGGGTTAGCTCATGCAATAAGGTAATTCCCTTGCCGTCCGGCAAGTAGTTATCGAGCAGAATCAAACCGGGCTTAAAACGCTCAATCATCATCCTCGCCTGCGCAAGATTACCCGCCAGCCAAATCTGGCTGAAGCCGGGTATATGGCGGATATATTCAGCATGCATTTCCGCCAGTAGCGTTTCATCCTCAACGATCAATAGCGTTAATGGTTCCGTCATTGTTTTTTTTCACTTTCGGAAGAAATAAAGAAAATAAGGTGCCGCAGGGGGAGTTATCTTCGAGCGTAATCACCCCGTCACAGCGCCTCACATAACTAGCAATAAGATACAAACCGATGCCATGTTCACCTGGTTCATCGGTACGGGTGCTCACACCCTGTTCAAATATTTTTTCACGCAATGCTTCCGGCACACCGCATCCCTGATCGGCAACTTCGATGATCACGTCATCCCCTTCATCGCTCAAATAGAGTTCGACGACCTTGTTGCCTTGCTGGGTGCGCAAGCTCGCTTCAAATGCATTATCAAGCAGATTGCCAACAATTGCTGCAAACTCTGTGCTATCCAGCCCCTCGGGGAGTTGATGCAGTTGGCTGCCCTGAACAATAGTCATGGTGAGACCCAGTTCCCGCGCGCGCTGCACCTTGCCAAACAACAGACCGGCTACCTGACGATCGGCAAACGCGCCGCGCAGGCTGTCAATCAGTTGCTGTTGCGCCTGGGATTCTCCCTGCACCATGGCCAGAACCTTGTCATACTCTTTCATTTGCAGCAGACCATTGATGGTCGACATCCAGTTCAGGTGCTCATGACGCAGCGTCCTCAGGCTCTCTACATACTGTTTGATTTGCGTTAACTGCGCATTAAGAGTAGCAATTTCATCTTTACTACGAAAACTGATGATTGCCCCAAGCAGTTCGTCACCGGAGCGAATCGCCTCACGGTTGGCGATAACGCTCAGTCCATTAAAGTTGACCATCGCGTCCTGTCGTTTTTCCGCAATCTGTTGGGTGAAAAAGTCCGCTGGCTGAACCACCTCACTCACCGGTTTTCCAAGCCACTTTCTCCCAGGTGAAGACAGCCCCAGCATTTTCCTCGCACTGCGGTTTATTGCGGTGATATATCCATCAGGATCCACGGCAATCAATCCTTCATATACCGAGCTGAACAACGCTTCCTGCTGACGTACCACACGCGCAATTTGTTTCGGTTCCATACCCAACATCTGCCGACGAATATGGGCAGCGAAAAACCAGGAGAGCAGCATAAGTACCAGCAACAGGAGGATAAACACGCCGGCCATCGGAAGTAAGAAGTCCGATCGCCAGCTATCGATTTTGCTGATCAGATAACCAATTGAGACCACGCCAATGATTTTGCCATCGTCATCAAAGATGGGCGTTTTAGCGCGCATTGCCATCCCAATGGAGCCTTTACCGGTAATAAAGTAGCTCTCCCCTTTTTCCAGCGCACCGGGTTTGGTGAACTGCATCGGATAGCCAATCTTTTCCGGGTTCGGATGATATAGACGAATGGAGTTGGTATCCCCGATAACCACGTAGTCGAAGTCAGTTCCGCTCTGCAGTTTGTCGGCAATCGTCGCCAATCGCTTGTAATCACGATGCTTAACCGCCGTGATGATACTGTCGTTAGAGGCGATGATTTTGGCCTGATTCATTGCCATATCGCGGACATGCGTTGCCAGATAATCTTCAAAGCTGGCGGTGAAGTATTGTGCCAGGGCGGCAATGATAAAAACAGAAACGACCAGAATGAGCAGAAAGATACGTAAAGGAAACGCCAGACTGCGGAAAAAAGGAAACCGTGTTTTATTTTTCTGTTCTGCCATCACATTTTTCCTCACCGACGTTAACTAAAACTAATTTCTCATTGTAGTTGTAATTAAAATGTTCTATTTACACGTTATGGTATAAAACAAGATCGTTGCAGATTCCCCACCTTAAATCAATTAAACAAATTAAAACCACACCTTATTTTAGGGTTAAATTAATTAAAAAACTTAAAACCATAAAACACATTAAAACCTTCTAACTTATTGTGAAATAAATCAAAAATTACCTCCAAAATACCCCTTACGATGTATGCATCAGGGGAAAAAAAGAAATACTCCGTAATAAAAAACCATTCCCTTCAATTGCAAACAAAACGTTATCAGGTTGCTAAACAGAGCAACAAAAACAGAAACCCAGTAACAAATATAGCATCGGGGCTCTATTCACTATGTTCGGTAATAATATATTCACGCAAGTTAAACGCTCAGAAAATAAAAAGATGGCGGCTATCGCGCAATTTCTGAAAGAGAATGATTTGAGCGTAGATACGACCGTCGAAGTATTTATCACCGTCACCCGTGACGACCGTCTGATTGCCTGCGGTGGTATCGCTGGGAATATTATTAAGTGTGTCGCAATCTGTGAATCTGTCCGTGGCGAGGGCTTAGCGCTAACGCTGGCGACTGAGTTAATCAACCTTGCCTATGAACGCCATTGTACGCACCTCTTCATCTATACCAAAACCGAGTACGAATCGCTGTTTAAACAGTGCGGTTTTTCTACGCTCACCAGCGTTCCCGGCATTATGGTATTGATGGAAAACAGCACCACACGTCTGAAACGCTACGCCGAGTCACTGGCAAAACAGCGTCATGATGGGAAAAAAATTGGCTGTATCGTCATGAACGCCAACCCCTTCACCAACGGACACCGTTTTCTGATCCAACAGGCGGCCGCGCAATGTGACTGGCTGCATCTGTTTTTGGTGAAAGAAGATACCTCACGTTTTCCGTATGAAGACCGCCTGGATCTGGTGCTTAAAGGAACAAAAGACATTCCACGTTTAACCGTGCATCGCGGTTCGGAGTACATCATTTCCCGCGCCACGTTCCCGTGTTACTTCATCAAAGAGCAGAGCGTTATTAACCACTGCTACACCGAAATAGACCTGAAAATCTTCCGCCAGTATCTGGCTCCGGCTCTCGGCGTCACGCACCGCTTCGTCGGTACTGAGCCGTATTGCACCGTCACCTCCCAGTATAACAACGACATGCGTTACTGGCTGGAGACCCCAACGCTTCCCGCCCCGCCGATTGAACTGGTGGAAATTGAGCGGCTGTGCTTCCAGGAGATGCCGATTTCCGCCTCCTGGGTGCGCAAGCTGCTGGTTAAAAAAGATCTCACGGCTATCGCATCCCTGGTCCCTGACGCCACGCTGCAGTATCTGCAAAGCATGGTTGAGCGAGCCTCATCGGGTGCGGCAGTCCGCCAAAATACCCCCGCATTAGCAACAGGTGAAAAATGAAAATAAACCAGGCAGCCGTCGCAGGCACACTCGAGTCCGGTGATGTGATGATTCGCATCGCCCCACTCGATTCGCAGGATATTGACCTGCAGGTTAACAGTAGCGTCGAAAAGCAGTTCGGTGATGCCATCCGGACCACCATTCTGGACGTTCTGTCCCGCTACAACGTACGCGGCGTGCAATTGAATGTTGATGATAAAGGCGCACTGGACTGCATTTTACGTGCGCGACTGGAAGCACTACTGGCCCGCGCTGGCGGTATTCCGGCACTGCCATGGGAGGATTGCCAGTGATTTCCGAATCTTTGCAACAACGTAAAACCCGTACTCGCCGCAGCATGTTGTTCGTACCGGGCGCCAATGCCGCCATGGTCAGCAACTCGTTCATCTACCCGGCAGATGCGCTGATGTTCGACCTGGAAGACTCCGTCGCGTTGCGTGAAAAAGATACCGCTCGCCGCATGGTGTACCACGCGCTGCAGCATCCGCTGTATCACGACGTTGAAACCATCGTGCGTGTAAACGCCCTCGACTCCGAATGGGGCATCAACGACCTTGAAGCCGTGGTACGTGGCGGTGCTGACATCGTACGTTTACCGAAGACCGATACCGCGCAGGATGTCATCGACATCGAAAGCGAAATTCTGCGCATCGAAAACGCCTGTGGCCGTGAACCCGGCAGCACCGGTCTGTTAGCCGCCATCGAATCGCCGTTAGGCATTACTCGCGCGGTAGAAATTGCCCATGCTTCCGAACGTCTGATCGGTATTGCCCTGGGTGCGGAAGACTATGTACGTAACCTGCGCACTGAGCGCTCCCCGGAAGGTACTGAACTGCTGTTTGCCCGCTGCTCTATTTTGCAGGCTGCACGTTCTGCCGGTATTCAGGCGTTCGACACCGTGTATTCCGATGCCAACAACGAAGCGGGTTTCCTGCACGAAGCCGCACACATCAAGCAGTTGGGTTTTGACGGCAAATCGCTCATCAACCCGCGCCAGATCGAACTCCTGCATAACCTGTACGCCCCAACGCGCAAAGAGCTGGCTCACGCCCGTCTGGTTGTGGAAGCCGCTGAAGCCGCTGCTCGCGAAGGTCGTGGCGTAGTTTCCCTGAACGGCAAAATGGTCGACAGCCCGGTTATCGAGCGCGCCCTTCTGGTTATCTCCCGTGCAGAACTTTCCGGCATTCGCGAAGAATAAGGCAAAAAAATGACGCAGAAAATCGAACAGTCTCAACGCCAGGATCGCGTGGCGACCTGGAGCCGTCATGCAGAAAGTGAGCTTTCCGCTTATCAGAGCACCGCAAAAGTAGAATTGCAGGCGCAAAAACCGCGCGACAAAAAGCTGTGCACTAACCTGGAAGACGCCATTCGTCGTTCTGGTTTACAGGATGGTATGACCATCTCTTTCCATCACGCTTTTCGCGGTGGCGATCTGACGATTAACCTGGTGATGGACGCCATCGCCAATATGGGCTTTAAAAATCTGACGCTGGCCTCCAGCTCTCTGAGCGACTGCCATGCTCCGCTGGTTGAGCACATCCGTCAGGGCGTGGTTAGCCGCATTTATACCTCCGGTCTGCGTGGTCCGCTGGCGGAAGAAATCTCACGTGGCCTGTTGGCCGAACCGGTACAAATTCACTCCCACGGTGGCCGTGTGCACCTGGTGCAAAGTGGCGAGCTCAGCATTGATGTGGCGTTCCTCGGCGTGCCGTCCTGCGACCAGTTTGGCAACGCCAACGGTTATACCGGTAAAGCGTGCTGCGGCTCACTGGGCTATGCCCGCGTAGATGCCGAAAACGCGAAACAGGTTGTCCTGCTGACTGAACAGCTGCTGACCTATCCGCATAACCCGGCCAGCATTACGCAGGACCAGGTAGATCTGATCGTGCAGATCGATCAGGTCGGCGATGCGGACAAAATTGGTGCCGATGCGACCCGCATGACCACCAACCCGCGTGAACTGTTAATCGCCCGTAGCGCGGCTGAGGTCATTGCTAATTCCGGCTACTTCAACGAAGGCTTCTCACTGCAGACAGGAACCGGCGGCGCTTCTCTGGCCGTTACGCGTTTCCTGGAAGACAAAATGCGCAGCCGCGATATCCGTGCCGACTTCGCGCTGGGCGGCATTACCGCTACCATCGTTGACCTGCACGAAAAAGGCCTGATTCGCAAATTGCTGGACGTTCAGAGTTTTGACCGTAACGCCGCGGAATCGCTGGCCCGCAATCCAAACCACATTGAGATCAGTGCCAACCAGTATGCCAACTGGGGCTCAAAAGGCGCATCCGTCGATCGTCTGGACGTCGTGGTGCTCAGCGCGCTGGAAGTTGATACCAGCTTCAACGTTAACGTACTGACCGGTTCTGACGGCGTACTGCGCGGCGCATCCGGCGGTCACTGCGATACCGCGGTTGCCGCTGCGCTGTCTATCATCGTCGCGCCGCTGGTTCGCGGACGCATCCCGACCCTGGTTGATAACGTGCTGACCTGCGTAACCCCAGGCTCCAGCGTTGACATTCTGGTCACTGACCACGGTATCGCCGTCAACCCTGCACGTCCGGAACTGGCAGAACGTCTGAAAGAAGCCGGTATGAAAGTGGTGTCCATTGAATGGCTGCGCGAACGTGCACAGCAGCTCACCGGTCAGCCATGCGCTATCGAATTCACTGACCGCGTGATTGCCGTTGTGCGTTACCGCGATGGTTCAGTGATTGACGTTGTGCATCAGGTGAAGGAATAAACCATGCACCTGCTCCCTGAATACGCCACCCGACACGAGGTTTCCATTCCCGAGCTGCTAGCCAGCCGCGATGAGAGACAGGCAAGGCAACAGGAGTGGCTGACACGCCACTCTGCGCCGCTGGTCTCGTTTACCGTCGTCGCACCGGGTCCGATTAAAGACAGCGAATTAACTCGTCACATCTTTAATCATGGCGTAACCGCCTTGCTCGCGTTGGCGAAACAATCCACCTGGATTGTCAGGGAGCAAACAGCGCTGGTTTCTGCCAGCGGTCCAGAAGGTCTTTTGTCTATTGAGGCTCCGGCCCACGACCTCAAGCTCGCCACAATTGAACTTGAGCATTCACACCCGCTGGGACGGCTATGGGATATCGATGTCCTGACCCCTGAAGGGGAAATTCTGTCCCGGTGTCATTTCGCACTCCCTGCCCGCCGCTGTCTGCTGTGCGAGCAAAGTGCTGCCGACTGTGCGCGGGGTAAAACCCACGCGCTTTCCGACTTACTCACTCAGATGGAGGCACTGCTGCATGATGCCGATTCCCGCAACATCAACCAATAACGCAGTCCTCCCTCTGGATCTGCCTGATGCTTACGCAACGCTTGCGTGGCGCGCCATGTTGACTGAAGTCAACCTGTCGCCCAAACCCGGTCTGGTAGATCGTATTAACAACGGCGCGCATAAAGATATGGCGCTGGAAGATTTTCATCGCAGCGCTGAAGCGATTCAGTCATGGCTGCCACGTTTTATTGAATATGGGGCGTTTAGCGCACAGCTGTCGCCTGAAGATGTATTGAAAGGACTGCGCCCGCTGGGCATGGCCTGCGAAGCCGATATGTTCCGCGCCACCGCCGGGGTGAACACCCATAAAGGGAGCATCTTTTCACTGGGACTGCTGTGCGCCGCCATTGGCCGCCTGCACCAGCTCCAACTCACTGTTACCGCTGAAACCATTTGCTCTACGGCAGCAACATTTTGCCGTGGCCTGACCGAGCGCGAACTGCGCCAGAACAATCAACAACTCACGGCTGGCCAACGTCTTTATCAGCAATTGGGATTAACCGGCGCACGGGGCGAAGCCGAAGCGGGATATCCGCTTGTCATCCAGCATGCCCTGCCGCACTACCGCGCACTGCTGACTCAGGGCCGCGACCCTGAACTGGCGTTACTCGACACATTATTGCTGCTGATGTCTATCAACGGCGACACCAACGTGGCTTCACGTGGCGGCGCAGAAGGTCTGCGTTGGCTACAGCAGCAGGCCACCGCCCTGATGCAGCAAGGGGGGATTCGTACCCCTGCCGATCTCGAATATCTACACCAGTTCGACCAACAGTGCATTGAACGCAACCTCAGTCCCGGAGGCTGCGCCGATCTGCTGATCGTCACCTGGTTCTTAGCTCAGATTTCACAAGTTCATCATTATCACAATTAAAGATCCTTTCCGGAGAATCACACACATGTCTTTAGCAAAAGATAAAATATGGAAGTTATTGGCCCCCCTGGTCGTCATGGGTGTCATGTTTCTAATCCCCGTCCCTGATGGAATGCCTCCACAGGCCTGGCACTACTTTGCCGTGTTTGTGGCGATGATCGTCGGCATGATCCTGGAGCCAATTCCGGCAACAGCGATCAGCTTTATCGCCGTAACGATCTGCGTTATCGGCAGCAACTATCTGCTGTTTGATGCTTCAGAACTGGCCGACCCGGCGTTTAAAGCGGGTAAGCAAGCGCTGAAATGGGGTCTGGCTGGCTTCTCCAGCACCACCGTGTGGTTGGTGTTTGGTGCGTTTATCTTCGCACTGGGTTATGAAGTCACCGGTCTGGGTCGTCGTATCGCGCTGTTCCTGGTAAAATTCATGGGTAAACGTACCCTGACGCTGGGCTATGCGATTGTTATCATCGACATTCTGCTGGCACCGTTTACTCCATCTAACACCGCGCGTACCGGTGGCACCGTATTCCCGGTTATCAAAAACCTGCCGCCGCTGTTTAAATCATTCCCGAACGATCCTTCCGCGCGCCGTATCGGTGGATATTTGATGTGGATGATGGTCATCAGTACCAGCCTGAGTTCCTCGATGTTCGTGACCGGCGCTGCGCCTAACGTGCTGGGTCTGGAATTCGTCAACAAAATTGCCGGTATTCAAATCAGCTGGTTGCAGTGGTTCCTCAGCTTCCTGCCGGTCGGTATTATTTTGCTGATCGTTGCCCCGTGGCTGTCATACGTTCTGTACAAACCAGAAGTTACTCACAGTGCTGAAGTTGCCGCTTGGGCCGGTGATGAACTGAAAGGCATGGGTAAACTTACCCGTAAAGAGATAACGCTGATCGGTCTGGTACTGCTCAGCCTGGGCCTGTGGGTCTTCGGTGGTAAACTGATTGATGCAACCGCAGTGGGCCTGCTGGCTGTCTCCCTGATGCTGGCGCTGCACGTTGTACCGTGGAAAGACATTACCCGTTATAACAGCGCATGGAACACTCTGGTTAACCTCGCCACGCTGGTCGTTATGGCGAATGGATTAACCCGTTCAGGCTTCATCGACTGGTTCGCCAACACTATGAGCACGCACCTGGAAGGCTTCTCGCCTAACGCGACCGTGATCGTTCTGGTGCTGGTGTTCTACTTTGCTCACTACCTGTTTGCCAGCCTTTCCGCTCACACCGCCACCATGCTGCCGGTTATTCTGGCCGTCGGTAAAGGTATCCCGGGCGTGCCGATGGAACACCTGTGTATCCTGCTGGTACTGTCCATCGGTATCATGGGCTGTCTGACTCCATATGCAACAGGCCCAGGCGTTATCATCTACGGCTGTGGTTATGTGAAGTCCAAAGACTACTGGCGTCTGGGTGCTATCTTCGGCGTTATCTACATCGCTATGCTTCTGCTGGTCGGCTGGCCGATTCTGGCAATGTGGAGCTAATCATTCCCGTTCACGCTTGATGAAAATGATGCCAGTCAGCTAAACCTGACTGGCATTTTTTATGATTAAATAGATGATATTCAGAATTTATATAAGTGTCCGAAATCATCATGACATCAACATGGCGTTATTCTTCGTTGCTGGCAGCACTCCTGCTACCAGTTTCTGCAGCTCAGGCCGATGAACTTCAGGCAAAACAGTACGCTGATTTTGACAGCTACGTGCTGGCTCTCTCCTGGCAAACCGGATTTTGTCAGAGCCAACACGAGCGTAATCGTCAGGAGCCTGACGAATGTCGTTTGCAAAAAGAGAGCGCAGACAAAGCTGATTTCCTGACCGTTCACGGTTTATGGCCCAGCCTGCCTAAATCCATTGCTGCCCGTGGAGTAGACAATCGCCGTTGGATGCGTTTTGGCTGCGCGACTCGCCCTATTCCCAACCTGCCTGAAGCCCGCGCCAGCCGTAAATGCGCGGCCCCCGAAACCGGGCTGTCGCTGGAAAGCGCGGCAAAACTCAGCGCCGTAATGCCCGGCGCTGGAGGAAGATCCTGTCTGGAACGTTACGAGTATGCCAAACATGGCGCGTGTTTCGGTTTTGATCCCGACGCGTACTTCGGCACGATGGTGCGGCTGAATAATGAGGTTAAGGACAGCGAGGTGGGCAAATTCCTGGCTGAAAACTACGGCAAAACCGTCAGCCGTAACGCATTTGACGCCGCCGTTGCCAAAAGCTGGGGCAAAGAAAACGTCAAAGCTGTGAAGCTAAGCTGCCACGGCAATCCAGCGTATCTCACTGAGATCCAGTTATCCCTGAAAGCCGACAACATCAACCAGACGTTATCTGCCCAGTCATTCTTACCGCAACCGCATCCGGGTAGCTGCGGTAAACAGTTTATTATCGACAAAGTGGGATACTGAAACTTGCGACCGACGCTGCGAGCTGGCGTCGGTCCGTAAACTTAGCGTTTTGCACGGGCGTCCGGGCGAACTAAATCAAAACGATGTGTTTCACTGATCGAATAATACGCCGTTGGCCCACCTGCACGCAGTACCGGTTTCGCTTTCGCCGTCTGATAGATGCCGTCTTCCAGGAGCGTTTCATCTATGTGAATGCCTACCACTTCCCCCAACACCAGCCAGGTATCAACCGGTGAGCCATCAGCGGTAGTCAGTTGCAGGCTTTGCGATAAGCGACACTCAAAATTGACCGGGCTTTGCGCCACGCGCGGCACGTTGACTATCCGGCTATTTGCCTTGCTAAGCCCGGCGGCAAAAAACTCGTCCTCGCCGTGCGGCAAGCTGGCTGACGTTTCGTTCATCGCAGTGGCCAGCTCAAGAGTCGTCAGGTTCCAGACAAATTCACCAGTTTCGATAATATTCTGCACGCTGTCTTTCCAGCCGCTGCTGGCGAAACCGATAATCGGCGGATGATAGTTAAAACAGTTAAAGAAACTGTATGGTGCCAGATTGTGCCGGCCGTTGCCGTCACGCGACGCAATCCAGCCAATCGGGCGCGGTCCAATAATGGCATTTAGCGGATCATGCGGTAAGCCGTGTCCCTGTGACGGTTGATAGAAATACATAGCGTTCCCTGTTGAAGTTAACGTCGGCGCAGCACAAATTATGCTTCGCTCATCCCCCTGGAAAAAGAAGATCAGCGTAGAACAATCTGCCAACGATTACGACTGAATAAAGTTGAGCAGGTCACCGTTGATCTGTTGCTTATGGGTGGTGCAAATGCCATGCGAGCCGCCGACATATACCTTCAACTGCGAGTCCGGCAGCATTTCCGCCGCGACCTTTCCGCAGGTTTCAAACGGGACAATCTGATCGTCATCACCGTGGATCACCAGCGTCGGGATGGTCATCTTTTTGAGGTCTTCACGCAGATCTGTTTCCGAAAACGCATGAATGCAGTCGTACAACGCTTTGATGGAACCCTGTAAACCTTGTTCAACAAAACTTTCCCTGACGGCTTTCGACTCTTTTGCGCCAGGACGATTGTAGCCATAGAATGCAGCGGTCAGCTCATAGAAAAAGGCGGCGCGATCGTTCACAACCCCCTCACGGATGCCATCGAATACCTCTTTCGGCACGCCATTTGGGTTAAAGTCAGTCTTGATCATAATGGGCGTCACCGCGCCAATTAACACCGCTTTTGCCACCCGCTGCGTCCCATGCCGGCCAATATAACGAGCCACTTCCCCACCGCCGGTAGAGTGCCCAACATGTACGGCATCTTTAAGATTGAGATGCGCGGTAAGTTCAGCCAGGTCGTCAGCATACTGATCCATATGATGTCCATCCCAGGGTTGGGCCGAACGCCCATGTCCGCGCCTGTCATGGGCGATCACACGAAATCCTTTCGATCCAAGGAACAGCATTTGATCTTCAAACGCATCTGCCGTCAGCGGCCAACCGTGACTAAACACAATAGGTTGTCCACTTCCCCAGTCTTTAAAATGCAAATAGCTGCCGTCTTTCAAGGTAAGTTTGTCGTACTGGCTCATGAGATCTCCTGTCGCGGAACACTGAGTTGTTTGACGCGCCCGCAGCGAGCGCTTAAAAAGCATAATGCAAATTGGAGAACGATCACGTTTTTCGGCTAAAATCACACCATATGCGACAATGTTGATGATTTACCTGAATGTGAACTAAATCACTTCAAACATGGGGTAAGTCTCAGTATCATCATAAAAGCTAAACCCTTGCCGCCTGACGGTGAGGGTTTTCTTTTGGGATTATTTACCTGCGCACCCGCAGTATCGACGACATGGAGTAATAAATGTCCAGACCAACTATCATCATTAACGACCTCGATGCGGAACGCATTGACCGCCTGTTGGAGCAACCTGCGTTTGCTGGTTTACCGATTGCCGACGCCCTTAACGCCGAGCTGGATCGTGCCCAAATGTGTTCTCCAGAAACCATGCCGCACGATGTCGTGACCATGAACAGCCGCGTGAAATTCCGCAATCTGAGTGATGGCGAAGTCCGTGTGCGTACCCTGGTGTATCCGGCTACTATGACTGACAGCAACACACAGCTTTCGGTAATGGCACCTGTCGGCGCTGCACTTCTGGGGCTGCGCGTTGGTGATACCATTCACTGGGAACTGCCAGGCGGGACCTCAACACACCTCGAAGTTATCGAGCTTGAGTACCAGCCTGAAGCTGCAGGCGACTACCTGCGCTAACTCTGTCTTATCAAAGCCACTCGCTTTATCTTACAGGGGATGCATCCGCATCCTCTTTCCGGTTAGATCTCCCTGCTCCTCGCTTTCTTTCCTGTTCGCAAAACATAAATCTGTGTCGTGACTGACAGAATCATTTTTAATACTATGCTGTTATGTGTTCATGTAATGACAAGGAGAATGTTTATGTACAACACAATCATAATGCCAGTTGATGTATTCGAAATGGAACTGAGCGACAAGGCTATTCGCCATGCAGAATTTCTGGCCCAGGATAAAGGGGTTATCCATCTACTGCATGTGCTGCCAGGCTCAGCGAGCTTAAGCCTGCACCGCTTTGCAGCCGATGTCCGTCGTTTTGAAGAGCATCTGCAACACGAAGCGGAAACCCGTCTGCAAACGATGGTCGGTCACTTCAGCATCGATCCTTCCCGTATTAAGCAACACGTCCGCTTTGGCAGCGTACGTGACGTGGTCAACGAATTGGGTGAAGAGTTGAATGCGGATGTCGTTGTCATTGGGTCGCGTAACCCATCAATCAGCACCCATCTGCTCGGCTCTAACGCTTCCAGCGTTGTCCGTCACGCGACTTTGCCAGTGCTGGTTGTTCGTTAACAGCCACTGATTTGCTAAAGAAAACCCCTGCCAGGTTAACGCCTGACAGGGGTTTTTATTACCTCACGATTAATACAAATGGCCGATATTCACGATGGAGCTGATCGTATCGCCAAAAAACGTCAGACGGCTCAGGAATATGCCAACAAACAACAGGACGAAAAGCGCTTTTGCGCGATGCTCGCCCTGACGGCTAAGCACAAAGGCCACCGCCAGACACACCAGACTCGCCAGATAAAGTGGCGACGTCAGCCAGGCATGCGCCGTCATCTGCATGATGGTGCCACCGCTTAGCCAGATAATGGGTGCGGCGATCATGACTGCCATACACACGACAATCCCCTGGCGCAATGCAGCAACGGCAGGTGCGAGGTTAAGCAGTGGAATCGCAACACACCCCATCACCCACACCGTGATGAAGAACAACAGCATTGTCAGACCGTTGGCGATCGCCACCATTGCCGGGGCGGCATAGGTCATCCCCTGTACCGCCACCAGTGCGATACCGAGAACAGAGGCCAGAACAGCTGGTGCTTTGTGCCCTTTTGCCAAAAACGTCACCCCGACAGCTGCACCGTATAAAGTGGCGCCCAGAATCTCTCGGCTCAGCCAGGCGTGCTGCAGGTTGATCAAGGCATCGTAGGCGCGATCCGGATGCGCAAGGTGTAATATCGCCGCCACGGACGCCGCCGCCAGAACCAGTCCACTTACCAGCCAGTACAGGCGCTTGCTCTCCAGTTTTCCTTGCAGCACACGCAGCGTCAGAATGAGCGTGATCCCAACCGACATTTGGCTTAATACGGTAAAAATGACCAGAGGAAGTTCATACTTTTCCATTACTTGGCCTCCGGCTGCTTTGGTTGACGCGCAAGGATAAAACGCGTGCCAGGATTAAGCTGCGGCATACGCGGGAATCCCGGCGGATACTGCACCGCATTATCAGGTATAGGATCGGCATCCAGATCGATAAGCGTCAGCGCACCTACCGGACAGGCATTCACGCACGCCGGCTGCATGCCAACATCAAGACGCTCATAGCACATGCTGCATTTTTCCGCTTTTTTCGTCTCTTCATTAAAGCGCGGCGCACCGTATGGACAGTTGCGAATACAGTTTTTGCATCCGATACAACGTTCCGGGTTATGCACTACAACGCCATCCTCACGTTTGGTGTACGCCTCTACCGGACAAGCCGCCAGGCAGGCCGGATTTTCGCAGTGGTTACAGGCCAGCGAGTAGAACGCTCGCTCTTCATGCGGATAAATTTCTTTATCCAGCGGGTAGACGTAGCGCCAGAAACGTTCTGGCTCCAGCTGGTTAAAACTCTTACACGCCATCGCACAGCCACGGCAGCCGATACACTTATCGCTATTAACTAAAAACGCGCGCCTCATGCCGCTGCTCCTTTATCGATCAAAATGATGTCCGCAAACTGACTATGGATGGCCGCACCTGGCGCACCAGTTTTCATCAAGCCCATATCGGCTGGAGTATCCGCCACTACGTTTTGAACGTTGTATTTCCGTTTCGGGAACCAAGCCTCGTACATCACCAGGAAATCCTCCGGAACGTTAGCGGTTACCTTCGCACGTAACTCCACCTCACCTGTGGTGTTAAACACTTTCACCAGGTCATTTTCAGCGATGCCTCTTTTCCCGGCGGAAACCGGGTGCATATAAACAAACGGTTCAGGATAGAAGACCTGCATCCAGTCAAGGTTGATGAATTGGGAATGGATACCGAACTGGACATGCGGCGTAAACAGGTGGAATGGCAACGTGCTTTTTGCCTCCGGTTTGTATTCCGGCAGCGCCGTATGACCATTTTTCTCACACAGCTCAGATTTGAACTCAAACTTTCCAGAGGGCGTTTTAAACTTACGGTCATACCAGGCCGCAGAACTTGGCAGAATGGCTTTTTTCGGCCCTTCCAGTAAATCATCCCAGGAGGAGATACCAAACATTTTGGCCATTCCGTCATTGAACTCCTGGTCCAGCCAGCGCTTATGATCGAACTCCTGCGGGAATGTGCAAGAACCCGGCTCCAGCTTGTTGATTGTGCGGGAAAGTAAAACGGCGATTTCCAGATCGCATTTTGCCTCATACATTGGCTTAATTGCAGGCTGGTTGATTGAGAGCCAGTAGTGCCAATATGAGGCGTCTACGTTCCACTCTTCAAAGGCTGTGGTGACAGGCAAAACGATATCGGCATGCTGGACGGTCTCGTTAAAGAATTGGTCGGCGCACACCACCATTTCCAGTTTTTCGAATGCTTTTTCCATCTTGCTGCGATCAAAATCCTGAGCAAACGGGTTCTTACAGGCAACCCAAAGCATTCGGACAGGCGGCTCATTGGCTTCCAGAATTCCCTTTGCGGTCTGGTTGATATTCAACGAGCGATCGGAATACTGTGCGACTTCCCCCGCAGAACCAAACTCGCTGGTTGTGCCCGCCGCCTCCGGCATCCCGATAGAGCCTACCGGTGGCTTCTGCAACATGGCATTGTAGTTAAAGCCCCAGGTATGCAAATGACCGTAGCGAGCGCCACCACCCTCAATGCCAATATTGCCGGTCATTGCCACAAAGGCATCGATCGCCCGTACGTTAGCGCCGCCGTTGACATGGCGCTGCATGCCGTAGCCAATCCACACGGTAGCAGGGTTAACCGCGGTAAATTCTTCCGCCAACTGGCGAATAACATCCGCCGACAGCCCGCAAATCTCAGATGCCCACTCTACGGTAACGTTATTACGCAAATACTCTTCAAATTCAGCATAACCATGGGAATAGTTGTTAACGAAATCCTGATCAACCAATCCTTTGTCCACCAGGTGGCGTGCCATGCCCAGCGCCAGAGCGCCATCTGATCCTGGCCGAACACGTAAATAGAGATCGGCTTTCGCAGCGGTTTGGGTTAACAGTGGATCGATAACGACCACTTTTGCGCCTTTTTCCCGCGCCTGATAGATGTACTTCATGGTGTGCATAGAGCACCAAGCCGGGTTAGCGCCCCAGATAATAATGTATTTGGCTTTCACCATATCTTCCGGGTCGTTACACCACATGTCGCCCATGTCGTAGTTTTGCGCGTCGATACCGGCTGGCCAGCAAGGTGTTCCGGCAAAACGGGTGGTGTAACCCAGTGAAGACATCATCCCTTCAACGGCATAGTTCAATACACCAAATTTGCCTGAGTACTTGGTCAGCGCCAGACCCAACATTGAACCATCTTTCTTTTTAATCTCCAGCATCTTGGTCGCAATGCGCTGCATTGCTTCATCCCAGGAGATACGACGCCAGTTACCGCTGCCGCGAACATCCTGAACCATCGGATATTTAATGCGGTCCGGGCTGTATACCCTACGTGGATAGCTCAATCCCTTCACACACGGAGTTCCATGCGTAAACGTTGATTCAGGCGCGCCTTCCACAAAGGTGATGACGTCATCCTTCACCCAGGTTTTCAGGCTACAAGTGTCATAGCAGTTACGTGGACAGGCGTTACGATAGATTTTGTAGGTTTTGGGATTAAACGGAATTGGCGGTTGCGCCAATGCACAGCGTGAAGTCAGCAATCCCCCTGGCAGGGCAGTCACCGTTCCAAGGGCAATCAACCCTTTCAAAAATGAACGTCTGTTCAGAACTCCCGGTTCATTACTCATATTGATACTCTCGTGTTTAATTCATCAAGCCAAAAAGACAACCTTTCCGCGACGTTTTTCAACGTAACGGTTTGTGCATTTATATGTATTTTTTCTATATACGCGGGCATCCACATCGCTATATACTCAATTACATATCGAGTCATAACGATCTGGTATTCTGCTGATATCCTGGCATTTGCCGATAATAAAACTGCTAATTCCAATACGCAGGAAATATGATCATCTGGGATATTATTTACATGGTTTATAGATAGACCTATATTTGCCATGAATTCCCGAATGCTTAAGGTTGATTTACCCATTACGAGGGCATCTTCTTCAAGGTATACCGAAGCGAACGGCGGGGCTTTTAGCGTCTGCGGCCCAACAAATAGTGCATTGAAGTCGTACTCCGCCTCCAACCACTCCTGCTCTGTTAGCGTTGAGGCATTTGTATCTAAAGCTGAATAAGCCGCTTTCAGCGTGTAACTATCGTGAGAGATAAAAAAATCACGTAACAATAACCCTGTCGATTCAAAGATCGTCAGGGTTTCATATATTTCACCCATGAATTAACCAACCATTTATTCACACAACAAATAAAAAAATAATGCAGGTTAATATAATAAAGATAACGCCCTCTCTTTCTTTGATGAAAATAATGATCAGGCTAATTAAGTGAATGTTTTAAACGGTTTATTGTTTCAAGAATTGACAATTTAAGTGTATGGAAATAAAAAACCGCCAGCGGATGACTGGCGGTTTTGGCATTGCAGGTGAGTCTTACTTTTTTTATGCTACTGTCGTGCGAATCAGATAATCAAACGAACTTAACGAGGCCTTCGCACCTTCACCGGTCGCGATGATAATCTGCTTATACGGTACGGTGGTGCAGTCACCGGCAGCGAAAACGCCTTTCACGCTGGTTTCGCACTTGGCATCGATGATGATTTCACCCATACGGTTACGTTCAACGGCGCCTTCCAGCCAGTTGGTGTTCGGCAGCAGACCAATCTGAACAAAGATACCTGCCAGTTCCACATTGTGAACATCGCCGCTCACACGGTCACGATACTCCAGGCCAGTAACTTTGCTGCCATCGCCTTTCACTTCTGTCGTTTGCGCATTCAGAATGATGTCGACGTTTTTCAGACTGCGAAGCTTATTTTGCAGCACCTGGTCGGCCTTCATTTCAGGGGCAAACTCCAGCAACGTCACATGTTCAACAATACCTGCCAGGTCGATAGCCGCTTCAACGCCGGAGTTACCGCCGCCAATCACCGCAACACGCTTGCCTTTAAACAGCGGGCCATCACAGTGCGGGCAGTAGGTTACGCCTTTGGTGCGATACTGATCTTCACCCGGAACGTTCATGTTGCGCCATTTCGCGCCGGTGGCGATGATAATGCTACGTGCTTTCAGCACCGCGCCGGAGGCCGTTTCAATCTGATGCAAACCGCCTTCCTGCGCTGCTGGAATGAGTTTGCTCGCGCTCTGGCTGTCAATCACATCGACATCATAATCATCAACGTGTGCTTTCAGCGCGCCTGCCAGTTTCTGACCTTCAGTTTTCGGTACTGAGATATAGTTTTCAATATCAACAGTATCAAGAACCTGGCCGCCAAAACGTTCGCCCATCAGACCGGTGCGAATGCCTTTACGTGCGGAGTACACCGCTGCCGCCGCACCTGCAGGACCAGAACCGACAATCAGCACGTCATAAGCATCGCGCTTATTCAGCTCTTCAGCCGCACGTTTTTCTGCGCCTGTATCCACTTTCGCTACGATCTCAGTCAGCGTCATACGCCCCTGACCGAACTCTTTGCCGTTCATAAATACCGCCGGAACGCCCATCACGTTACGATCGGTGATTTCGTTCTGGAAAGTACCGCCGTCAATCGCCGTATGTTTGATACGTGGGTTCAGCACCGCCATCAGGTTCAGCGCCTGCACCACGTCCGGGCAGTTATGGCAGGAAAGTGAATAATAGGTTTCAAACTCAAAATCACCGTCGAGATCGCGGATCTGCTCCAGCAACGTCTGCGCCTCTTTTGACGGATGACCACCGGTCCACAACAGCGCCAGCACCAGAGAGGTAAACTCATGACCCAGCGGAGAACCGGCAAAACGCGGTCCCTGGTGAGAACCGGGATTGGTAATCAGGAACGATGGCTTACGCACCGCCAGAGTATTGTCTTCTTTGAAGGTGACTTTTTCTGACAGTTCAGCAATTTCAGTCAGCAGTTCCTTGATTTCTGCCGATTTAGCGCTGTCGTCCAGCGTCGCAATCAGCTCAACAGGTTTGGTCAGTTTCTCAAGGTAAGCCCTGAGCTGGGTTTTCATATTTGTGTCGAGCATTCTTCTTCCCTCTCTGAAAACATCATCATGCAAGCCGATTTTGCGGGACTGCATTAATGCAACTTGCGTCATGGTGCTGGAATGAAACAGGCGCAAATTTGCGCCTGTGGAATGCCGGATGCACTACGTTTATCCGGCCTACAAACTACGCGACTTAGATTTTACCAACCAGGTCCAGAGATGGCGCTAAGGTTGCTTCACCTTCTTTCCATTTCGCCGGGCAAACTTCACCTGGGTGGGAGGCGACGTACTGTGCGGCTTTGATTTTACGCAGCAGGTCAGACGCATCACGGCCGATACCTTCAGCAGTAACTTCGATTGCCTGGATGATACCCTGCGGGTCAACAACGAAGGTTGCGCGGTCAGCCAGACCTTCATCTTCACGCATGTTGTCGAAGTTACGGGTCAGGGCGCCAGTCGGGTCGCCGATCATCGCGTATTTGATTTTCGCGATGGTTTCAGAGCTGCTGTGCCATGCTTTGTGGGTGAAGTGGGTGTCGGTAGAAACGGAATACACATCTACGCCCAGTTTCTGCAGTTCTTCGTAATGGTCTGCAACGTCACCCAGCTCGGTCGGGCATACGAAAGTAAAGTCAGCCGGGTAGAAGAAGAAGACGCTCCAGCGACCTTCGGTATCTTTCTCGGTTACTTCGATGAACTCACCGTTTTTGAACGCCTGGTTTTTGAAAGGTTTAATTTTGGTATTAATCAAAGACATCTGTACTTCCTCCGTGTTTTCGTTGAGAGATAAGTTAACGAAAATCTCTTCGCAGGGCTAATGCGTTTCCTTTATCAAATCAATAAGCGTTAACTAACAACCCACTCAAACTCATGTTGTGAACCTAAAGATAAAAGTAAAAAAGGCCCCCTTTGCAGGGAGCCTCATTACCCGAGCTACCCGCAGGTAACGTCAGTGCCAGCAGGGCTGGCTATGTGTTGCGCTCTACATTACCTTAACAAAGGTCGTAACAGCGATGGGGATTACATCACCCAACTAAAGAAAGGGCAATCGACAGACCGTCGATCTTACCTATGGCTGTGATAGGTTTTGCAATTAAGCCCACTTTCCTGCTGATTTTATAAGGAAAATCAATGTTTAAACGCACCTTACTCTTAACTCTTCTCCCCGCTATCGTGCACGCAGAGGAGCTCCCTGCCCCTGTTAAAGCCATTGAGAAACAGGGAATTACGATCCTGAAGCCCTTCGACGCACCGGGTGGAATGAAAGGCTATCTGGGAAAATACCAGGACATGGGGGTCACTATCTATGTCACGCCTGACGGTAAACATGCCATCTCCGGCTACATGTATAATGAAAAAGGAGAAAACCTCAGTAATGCGCTCATAGAAAAAGAGATCTATGCCCCTGCCGGACGTGAGATGTGGCAGCGAATGGAAAAAGCGTCGTGGATTCTGGACGGGAAAAAAGAAGCCCCGGTCATCGTTTACGTGTTTGCCGATCCCTTCTGTCCTTATTGCAAACAGTTCTGGCAGCAGGCGCGCCCATGGGTAGATTCCGGTAAAGTTCAGCTGCGTACGCTGCTGGTTGGCGTGATCAAGCCCGAAAGCCCGGCAACCGCTGCTGCAATCCTGGCATCCAAAGATCCGGCCAAAACCTGGCATGACTATGAAGCATCCGGCGGGAAAATGAAGCTGGAAATCCCCAAGTCTGTCCATCCAGAACAGATGAAAGTACTGAATATCAACCAAAAACTCATGGATGATTTAGGTGCTAATGTGACGCCCGCGATCTACTACATGAGCAAAGACGATACGTTACAACAGGAAGTGGGATTACCCGATAAAGATAAATTAAATATTATTATGGGAAATAAATAAAGGTAACAGAATGAGTGATTGTTATGGTTCTCATTTCAATCACTCTTTAAAATGTATTTTTATCGTAACCATCAAGCAATCTGTGTTATTTTAGTTTAAGTTAATTATTCATTAAGCCATAAACATAAACTCTAAGAATGATTAGAATTTAAATTATTCAACAATTGAATTATCCTATACATTACCATCACAGGAAGGTATGCATGGCTAACCTCTATGACCTCAAAAAATTCGATCTTAACCTGTTGGTAATTTTTGAATGTATTTATCAACATTTGAGCATCAGTAAAGCTGCGGCAACACTGTATATCACCCCTTCAGCCGTCAGCCAGTCATTACAGCGACTGCGTACACAGTTTAACGACCCCTTGTTTATTCGCTCAGGCAAAGGCATTACGCCTACGGTCACAGGGGTAAACCTTCATCTTCACCTTGAAAAAAATCTCAATAATCTGGAACAAACCATCAATATCATGCACGGTTCCAGCCTGAAAAATAAATTCGTCATCTACAGCCCACAAATTACAACCAACCTGAATGTGACATCTTTAATTAATAGCCTCAGAGAAAATTCAGATATTGAAATTGAGCATCATGATATATTAATGTCAGCAGAAACGGCCGAAAACATCCTTGCCTATCGTAAAGCCGATCTGGTGATTACAACAACGCCAGTTCACAATCGTTCTATTGTATGTACTCATTTCAAGACTATTGACTGTGTTTTAGTGTGCAGTGGCAACCATCCCAGAATAAATGAAACGAGCACACTCGAACAAATCCAACAAGAGCAATTTACATATTTTTCCTCTGAAGATCAGGGTATTAAAGATTATCGTTCCCGTGCAAGCGAATCGATGGCATTCCATAAAGTAGGTTTTAGTAGCGATTCCTTACTCTCGATTGCTAACGTTATCGCCAGTACGGATATTATTGGTTTTCTCCCCAAACAAATTTATGAACTTTATCAACCAGCATTGAAATTTAAAGAAATTAAAACCGATTTTGAATTACCAAAAATAAAATTATTCATAATGTATAACCGCGCATCATTGAATCATAAAGCCTTCGCAGAATACATAAACAAACTATCCTTAGATAGTTAATGGTAACATGATTAAAAGCACATCATAATTCACATAAAACATACAATGACAATGTGGCATGCAAATAATGAATATATTTAAATATTGCATGCCGCAAGAAAAAGCTTATCCTATTACGGACATTTATTATGGCTGCAAATAATAAAAATTCGATATGGATTTGATATGTCTGTTTATAAAATACCGTTGGATAAAAATGTTCTGCAAGCAGCACAGGAACGCATTACCTGGACGCTTGAAACTCTACCGCGTGTCTGCGTTTCTTTCTCTGGGGGTAAAGATTCGGGGTTGATGTTACATCTGACTGCCGCCATTGCCCGCCAGTTACAGAAAAAAATAAACGTCTTATTTATCGACTGGGAGGCTCAGTTTTCCTGCACTATCGACTATGTCCAGGCGCTACGCGAGAATTATTCCGATGTCATCGAAGAATTTTATTGGGTTGCATTGCCGCTGACGACGCAAAATTCACTGTCACAATTTCAGCCTGAATGGCAATGCTGGGAACCGGATACTCAATGGGTGCGCCAACCGCCCGCAGATGCCATTACCGATCCTGAGTTTTTCTCTTTCTATCAACCCGGTATGACTTTCGAGCAATTTGTTCGTGAGTTCGCTGAATGGTTTTCGCAGAAACGACCAGCCGCCATGATGGTCGGGATCCGCGCTGATGAGTCATATAATCGTTTTGTCGCCATTGCGAACTCGAAAAAACAGCGTTTTGCCGATGACAAACCCTGGACCACCAGCGCCCCCGGCGGGCATACCTGGTATATTTATCCGATTTATGACTGGAAAACTGCTGACATCTGGACGTGGTTTGCGAAGTCAATGCTCCCGTGTAATCCCCTGTACAACCTGATGTATCAGGCGGGGGTTCCCACGCGATACATGCGTATCTGCGAACCCTTTGGACCAGAACAACGCCAGGGGCTGTGGCTTTACCATGTTATTGAACCTGAACGCTGGGCAATGATGTGCTCCCGCGTCAGCGGGGTAAAAAGTGGCGGGATATATGCTGGTCAGGACAACCATTTTTACGGTCACCGCAAAATATTAAAACCCGAACATTTAAGCTGGCAGGAATACGCCATGCTGTTATTGAAGAGTATGCCGGAAACGACCGCTGAACATTACCGCAATAAAATCGCCGTCTATTTACAGTGGTATAAGAAAAAAGGCATGGAGAATATCCCACAAACCCAGGAAAGAGATATTGGTTCAGTGGATATTCCGTCGTGGCGGCGTATCTGTAAGGTCCTGCTGAATAACGACTATTGGTGCCGGGCTCTCTCATTTAGTCCAACGAAACCCAAAAACTATCAACGCTACAATGAGCGCATGAAAACAAAACGCCAGGAATGGGGACTCTTATGCAACAGCGATTAACTCAGGAACTCCTCGGCTTTCTTTCTGGTTTATCAGAACCAGAGAGAATTGAAGCCATAAATGAATTCAGAAAGGCAATACACAGCGTCAGTCCCTTTCGCGAGGAGCCCGTAGATTGCGTACTTTGGGTTAAAAATGATCATATTTCACCCAATGACTACAACCCCAATAACGTTGCGCCACCGGAGAAAAAGCTGCTGCTGAAGTCCCTCGAAGCTGACGGGTTTACGCAGCCCATTGTAGTGGTTCACTCAACGGCTGAAGAGTACGAAATTGTCGACGGTTTCCACCGCCACGAGTTAGGTAAAGCCAAAGCCTCACTGAGGCCCAGGCTGAAAGGATATCTGCCGGTTGCCTGTTTAGAACGCGAACGCCATGAGCGTATGGCGGCAACCATTCGCCACAACCGCGCCCGCGGGCGTCATCAAATCCACGCCATGTCCGAGATTGTCCGCGAGCTATCGCAACTGGGCTGGAGTGAAGAAAGAATTGGCAAGGATCTTGGTATGGACAGCGACGAGGTGTTACGCCTGAAGCAAATCAACGGCCTGCAAGCGTTGTTTGCTGACCGTCGATTCTCCAAAGCCTGGACTGTGAAATAGCTACAACGAAACCAGATGCTCGGCTGCCGCTAACAGCGTCGATTCTTGCTTGGCAAAACAGAGGCGAATCAGTTTATGCGGGAAAGGATCGGCGCAGAACACCGACAGCGGAATTGCCGCAACGCCCACTTCAGTGGTCAGCCACTGGCAAAACTCCACGTCGTTAAGCGAGGAAACGGCGCGGTAATCGACCAGTAAAAAGTATGTGCCTTCACACGGCAGAATTTCCAGTCGGCTGTCACGCAGCGCGTTCACTAACACGTCGCGTTTTTTCTGATAAAACGCGGGCAGTTCGCGATAGTGTGCCGGATCTTCTCGTAGCATATCCGCCAGTGCGAGCTGAGCCGGCGTGTTGACGGAAAACGTCAGATACTGGTGCACTTTTCGTAGCTCAGCGCTAATGGCGGCTGGCGCAACGCAGTATCCGACCTTCCAGCCGGTCATATGGTAGGTCTTACCAAACGATGAAACGGCAACAGCGCGTTCCCGCAGCTCTGAATGTGCCAGCACGCTGGCATGCCCCTGTTTGGCGAAACAGATATGCTCATAAACTTCGTCGCTGATGACAAAGATCTCGCGTTCTTTAATCGCCTGCCACAGCGCGTCAAAATCGGCGTGATGCCACACGGTGGCAGAAGGATTATGTGGCGTGTTCAGGATAACCAATCGGGTACGGTCGCTGAGTAAGGCACCAAACGCCTGCCAGTCGACGCGAAAAGACGGTGGTTGCAGGGCGATACGTTTAACCACACCGCCGGATAATTCAACCGCGGGCGCATAGCTGTCGTAGCTCGGGTCGAAACAAATCACCTCATCACCAGGGCGCACCAGCGCAGTGATCGCGGCATATAATGCTTCTGTGGCCCCCGCCGTGATGGTCACTTCACTATTCGCGTCAGGTTTATAGCCGTACAGGTCTGCCGTTTTATCCGCGATGGCTTCGCGCAGCGGCTGCACGCCGGTCATCGGCGCATACTGGTTTGCGCCATGCGCGACGTGATACGCCAGACGCTCTTGCAAAAAGAGTGGACCGTCAAAATCAGGAAACCCCTGCGAGAGGTTAATGGCCTGATGCTGCTGCGCCAGCGCACTCATTTGCGTGAAGATAGTGGTGCCCAGATTAGGCAGTTTGCTTTGCGGAATCAGCGGGTTATTACTCATTATTGTTATCCCAGCGTGTGATGTTGTGGTTGAAGCCACTATAGCACGATGCTAGTATTTGGCAATCAAGACGTTCAGACGTCTATATAAAAATAACCTGCCTGGACAGGACAGCCAAAAGGACAACACATCATGAGTAATACCGAAATTCGCGTCGTCACCGGCCCAGCCAACTATTTTTCCCATCCTGGCAGCCTGTCGAGACTGAACGATTTTTTTTCTGCCGACCAACTTTCAAGCGCCGTGTGGGTTTATGGTGAACGCGCCATCGATGCGGCCAGCCCTTACCTGCCAGAGGCTTTTCATCTTGCCGAAGCTAAACGCCTGCTGTTTACGGGACATTGCAGCGAAACCGATGTTGCTCAACTGGCAAAAGAGTCGGGAGAGGATCGCAGTGTGGTGATTGGCGTGGGTGGCGGTACATTACTCGACACCGCTAAAGCATTGGCCCGTCGTCTGGATCTGCCGTTTGTCGGTATTCCTACTATCGCGGCGACCTGCGCTGCCTGGACACCGCTCTCTGTCTGGTATAACGATGCGGGCCAGGCACTACATTTCGAAATTTTCCCTGACGCGAACTTCCTCGTGCTGGTCGAACCCGGGATCGTTCTCAATGCGCCAGAAGAATACTTACTGGCGGGGATCGGCGACACGCTGGCAAAGTGGTATGAAGCCGTCGTGCTCGCACCTCAGCCGGAAACACTGCCATTGACAGTACGTCTGGGTATTCAAGCCGCGCAGACAATCCGCGACGTCCTGCTGGAAAGCAGCGAGCAGGCGCTGGCAGACAAACAACAAGGCACGCTAAGCCGCACTTTTTGCGATGTGGTGGATGCGATTATTGCCGGAGGCGGCATGGTTGGTGGTCTGGGTGAGCGCTACACCCGCGTGGCGGCGGCGCATTCTGTTCACAATGGCCTGACCGTCCTCCCACAAACCGAGAAGTTTTTACATGGCACCAAAGTGGCGTACGGCATCCTGGTGCAGAGCGCGCTGCTGGGACAAGATGACGTGCTGGCGCAGTTAATTACCGCTTATCAGCGATTCAACCTGCCAACCCGATTAGCTCAACTGGAAGTGAACATCAATAACCGCGCCGAAATCGACAAAGTGATTGCGCACACTCTGCGCCCGGTGGAGTCCATTCACGCCCTGCCGGTAACGTTAACGCCGGAGACACTGCGCGCAGCATTCGAAAAGGTAGAGTCGTTTACGGTGTGATTATGGTGCGGGTTGCCTGATGGTGGCTTCGCCTTATCAGGCCTACGGTCAGAGCATTGTGGTAGGCCGGATAAGCATCAACGCCATCCGGCAAAAAATCAACAGCACTTCGCGCCACCTTTCCCGCCATATCGTGCATCCTGGCGCTCACGGAAAAATTCTTCGTAGGTCATTGGCGTCTGGTCCGGATGCGTGACGCGCATATGTTCAACATAGTTGTCGTAATCCGGCACACCTATCATTAATCGGGCGGTTTGACCTAAATACTTCCCGGCTTTGGCGAGTGTTTCAAACATAGTGTTTCCCTGTCGTACAAACGCCCTCCCCGTTCAGGAGAGGGCTCGTTGGTTAAGAGAATATTAGTGCGCGCCTTTCGCCTGCGCCACGATCTCTTCGACATTCTCAGGCATCGGCTCGTACGGTGTCTCTTTCGAAGTTGGTTTGTCCTCTTTCAATGCTGCCAGCGCAGTTTTGATGGAGAACAGACCCAGCACCACAACGACGACCATGAAGAAGATGGTAAGACCCGCATCCAGGCGGTTGTTAAACACCAGTTGCGTCAGCTGCGACTGGGTGTACTGCGCCGGAATGTTACCGCTGTCGATCATCGCCTGGAACTTGTTGGCGATAGCCAGGAAGCCGATTTTCGCATCCGGGCTAAACGCTTTCTGCCAGCCAGCGGTCAGGGTACAAATCAGCAGCCAGGCGGTTGGGACCAGTGCCACCCACGCGTAGCGCTGGCGTTTCATCTTGAACAGCACCACAGCACAGAGCATCAACGCCATACCGGCCAGCATCTGGTTAGCGATACCAAACAGCGGCCACAGGGTATTGATACCACCCAGAGGATCCACCACGCCCTGGTGTAAGAAGTAACCCCAGGCCAGCACGCACAGCGCTGTAGCCAGCAGGTTTGCAGGCAGCGAATCGGTACGTTTCAGGCTCGGTGATACCACGCCCAGCAAGTCCTGCAGCATAAAGCGCGCGGCGCGTGTACCGGCATCTACCGCCGTCAGAATAAACAATGCTTCAAACAGAATGGCGAAGTGATACCAGAACGCCACATCCATCATGCCACCCAGCGCGCCGTGCAGAATGTACGCCATCCCGACG
Organism: Citrobacter freundii complex sp. 2024EL-00216; assembly: GCF_043945515.1. Lineage (NCBI taxonomy): Bacteria > Pseudomonadati > Pseudomonadota > Gammaproteobacteria > Enterobacterales > Enterobacteriaceae > Citrobacter > Citrobacter freundii complex sp. 2024EL-00216. The sequence continues at coordinate 439,213 of NZ_JBIMRA010000001.1, forward strand.
GCCAGCGTCGGCGCACCACCTGCGCGGGAGATGATGGATTGCTCACCCACTTCATTGGCGATTTGATGCAGGGTGTCTGGCGTAATGGCAAAGCCCCAACTGCTGACTACCTGTGCCGCAGAAGCCACTACGTCAACCGTGCCCGCAGGAGCCAGCACCGCCATCGGGCTGTTCATTGCAAAGTACACGCCCGGATCGATGATGCACGCGGAAACCAGCGCCATAATGGCGACAAAGGATTCCATCAGCATTCCGCCGTAGCCGATAAAGCAGGCCTGCCCTTCATTTGCCAGCATCTTCGGCGTGGTGCCGGAGGAGATCAGCGCATGGAAGCCAGAAACCGCACCACAGGCAATGGTAATAAACAGGAACGGGAACAAGTTACCGGTCCAGACCGGGCCAGTACCGTCAACAAACTTGGTCAGCGCAGGCATGGTCAGCGTCGGACGCATGATCAGAATCCCTACCGCCAGACCAACAATGGTGCCGATTTTCAGGAAGGTAGAGAGGTAATCACGCGGGGCCAGCAGCAGCCACACAGGCAGGACGGCGGCAACAAAACCGTAGCCCACCAGCATCCACGTCAGCTGTACGCCGGTAAAGTCAAAGTACGGTGCCCAGGTCGGGCTTTCAGCCACCCAGCCGCCGGAAATAATGGCAAACACCAGGAACACCAGACCGATGACCGACACTTCGCCAATGCGGCCCGGGCGCAGATAGCGCAGGTAAATCCCCATGAAGATCGCCAGCGGGATGGTGAACGCTACGGTGTAGGTTCCCCACGGACTGTGGGTCAGCGCTTTCACGACGATCATCGCCAGTACTGCGAGAATAATCACCATGATCATAAAACAGGCCACCAGCGCAATAACGCCCGCCGTTGGGCCCATCTCTTCTTTCACCAGTTCGCCAAGGGAACGACCATCGCGACGGGTAGAAACAAACAGCACCATGAAGTCCTGCACCGCACCCGCCAGTACCACCCCGGCGAGCAGCCAGATCATCCCCGGCAGATAGCCCATTTGCGCCGCCAGCACCGGTCCAACTAACGGACCCGCTCCGGCAATTGCCGCAAAATGGTGACCAAACAGCACTTTTTTATCGGTGGGAACATAATCCAGACCGTCGTTATGGCGCACGGCTGGCGTCATACGCGTCGGGTCAAGCGCCAGTACATTTTTCGCGATGTACAGGCCGTAGAAACGGTAAGCGATAAGGTAGACACAGACCGACGCCACGACTATCCACAACGCGTTGATCTGTTCACCACGATTTAATGCGATATAGCCGAGGGCAAATGCTCCCATAACGGAGAGCACTGTCCAGACGAGGTACTTCCCTGATTTGTTCATAGTTGTTATCCGTTGTCCGATCCAGAGAGATGTTACATTTTGTTTCTATAACATCTTTTCTGAATTTAACAACCTGACAACCATGCAAAGCAGATATATCACTGATTTTTTACATTGTATTGTTAACTTGATCACTATCAACGCAGAGACAACTGAAAAAATTGCGCAGTATGTGTCAACACCTCTATGTTTTATCCAATTCTCCTCTCAGCATGATGCTGAGCGTGCCACTTAATATTTTTATTATTAATAAGGATATTAATTAACAATATTAACCTAACTTTCTCAGCTTAACGGTTATGGCTCTTAGAGATTCAGACCATCCTGATTTTGTATGCAGTAAGTGCTTTATTTCACCTTAATCACCAATTTCAAAACAAAGAATATACCTGCAGCACCAGTTTTAATGACAAAATACCCCATATAAAAAAAATAAAATTAATTCAGCAGAATTTTCAGCGCCAGGTTGTTCAGGATGGCCGTATAAGGATATAAATTATGAATAAATGCTATCGCATCGTCTGGAATATCGCGAGAAATATGTTTGTGGTGACGTCAGAACTCTCGCAGGGCGATCAACGGGTTCGCGCAACCGTCGCAGGCCTGGTGTTATCGGCAGTTGGATTAATGGCAAACTGCGTTCATGCCAGCGACTACGGCCCGCTTAGCGGTGAAACTATCAACTTAAATGATGGCGATACCGTGACATCTGTCGATGGAACCACGGGTATCGAAAGTCTGTCCTCAGGGGGGCAAGGCGTACAGATTAATGGTAAAACCACCATTAACGTTACCGGTGATAGTGGTTCTATTGGGGTAAAACTTGATAACAGCGCCAATAATAATTTAGGTACCGGTACACAGATTAACGTTACAGACACAGGAACGGCGAAAGCAGCATCAACCACAGGTCTTTATATTAACAACACCAGTCCAGGCACAAATATAGACGCCGAGAATATATCAATTAACACCATCAGTAAAAAAGATGCTTACGGAATTAACGTTCATACAGAAAACACCACGCTGAACTTCGGCAACAAGAGTAAAATTATCACCGAATCCCAAAATGGTAATGCGACGGGTGTCTATTTCTATGACGACAATAATACGTTAACCATGAACGCTGGATTAATCCAGGTTAACACCGATGCAACCGGTAAGGCTGTAGGTATCGACACATACTGGGCAAATGGTACCACGCTCAATTTTGGGGATGACAGCCGCATAGAATTAACCAGCGGCACAGCCGGCGGCAGCGCGCTCTATCTTGGAAAAAACACCCAGGTTAACGCGAACGGGCTGAACATTGATTTCACCGTATCAGAGACAGGAACAGGCACCACGATTTATGGTATCCAGGAGGGGCAATACAGCCAAATTAATCTGGGCAAGAACAGCGCAATTACGCTCTCAACGCCTGGAGGTACGGCATATGGACTTGTTTCTGGTTCACAAAGTTATTTTACGGCAGATAACCTTGATATCACCCTTTCCACAACCTCTAACGAGCGCGCAAACGGTACAGGCGCGGACATCAGCGGCAACGTGGATTTTGGCAATGATTCCACCATCACCGTGCACGGTTTCTCCGAAGGATACGGGATGATTGTTGAGGATTATTCGGCAACCAGTAAAGATGATGCCATCGGAACAGTAAAGGCCAACCACCTCACCATTGACGTCACCGGCCAGAAGACGGAAGGGCTTCGAATAGAAGGCGGCGTGGTTGATTTAGGGTCAGACAGCGCCATTAGCGCAAACGGGACTGCATCAACAATTTACCTGACCGGCCGAGGATACAGTGAATTCAATGCCAGAAATCTGACCGTCACGACCGCGCAGTCCACCGCTCTTACACTAATGAGCAGCATGCATGCCGCCGTCGCCAACATTGGTGAAGGCAGCAGCATTGATGGAAGAAATTCCACAGGCCACACGACCAACGGTATTGTGGCCAACACCCCTTACAGCGCACCGACAACCATAAATTTCAACGGTTCCGCAGAGCAGCGAAACACTATCTACGCGGTTAACGGCTATGGCGCATCAGCCCAATACAGTGGCGCGACGATCAATATATCCAATACGGATATCATCATGAGCGGTAAAAATCCTTACGGTCTTTGGGCCATCGGCGATGGGGATTTTACCCATGCAGGCATCATCAATGGTGAGAATCTGACCATTGATATGACCGGCGCTAACGGCAGTGGTTACGGCGTGGTGGTGCAAGAAGGCGGTATCGTGAATCTGACGGGCGATACCACCATCATCGCCGACGGCGGCGTTGCCATCTGGAACCCGAAAGTTTCCTCGGGCGGGAATGTTCTACCTGGCGGGACGGTAAGTGGCTCAGGAAAAATGACCATAACCGGCGACATCGTTAACAGCGGCTGGGGATATATCAACCTCAATATGGACGCGGGTTCTTATTTCGCCGGAGCAACCTCGGTTAATGAAAGCTTCAACGCTCAGGGGATTGATTCAATCCTCAATCTTAACCTTGCCGAGCAGAGCCAGTGGCGGGTTACCGATGATTCCACGCTCACGACGCTGACCAACGCAGGAACCCTTGAGCTGGCGGCAGACCACACAGCCGGAACTTACAGCACTGTGCATGCTGATGAGGTCACGCTGAAAGAAAGCAGTATTCTCAGCGTCGATTTAAGCGCCGCGGCGCTGGCCAGTCAGTCCGCTAACCCGCTAATTACCGGCGGACAGGTTAATCCTGGCGGCGATCTACACATCAGCAATTCGGGTAATGCGCTGGATCTCAACGCGCTGACCTCAGACAATCAACTGGCAGACATCGACACGGTTACGCTAATTGATGCCAACTCCGCAATCGTGAGCGATTTCGCTTCGATCTCAACCGATCCGGATACCCTGCCCGACTATATCGCGATTTCTGGTCAGGTTAATGCCCTTGATAATACCCAATATGAATTGGGCGTGGGGCTCAGTTGGTACGCCGGAGACTCCGCCGCGGTCTCTACGCCTGCACACGGTACGTTCACCCTGAACGCGGGCCAGACATTTACCGTCAATGGGTTGCTTGCAGATACCTCACCCAACGCCACCACGGGATGGGACGGTAAAAGTCTGACCAAAAAAGGAGACGGCACGCTCACCCTTACCGCAAAGAATACCTGGAGCGGAATCACAGACATTCAGCAGGGAACGCTGTGGTTGACTAGTTCTGGCGCTATTGGCTCTGAAGGGAGCAAGCAGAGCATCGATGTTGAAGCTGGAGCCACTCTCGGCGGTAACGGGGTAATCAACGGTGCTGTGAACACCGTCGGCCTGCTAAGCTTTGGTGATCGTACAACGCCAGATAGCCAGTTTATCGTTAATGGTAACGTAACCAATCAAGGTGTAATCCGCAGCAGTAGCACGACTCCCGGGAATGCGTTAATCATCAACGGCGACTACACGGGCAACGGCGGTCAGCTCTCACTTAACGCCAGTTTAGGCGATGATAATTCACCAACCGACCAGCTCATTGTCTCGGGTAATGTTAACGGCAGCACCACGCTCTACATCAATAATGTGGATGGCGTGGGTGCATATACCGATCAAGGTATCGAGATTGTCGACGTCGGAGGGATATCATCGGATGACGCATTTTCTCTTGGCAATCAGATTCAAATCGGCCTGTATGAGTATCGTCTGTATGAAGATAACGAAAGCTGGTATTTGCGTTCCAAAGCAGAAACACCCGACGACCCGGATGATGACGTCACTCCGATCGATCCTGACGACAGCGACGTGACGCCAGTTGATCCTGATGACGGCGGCAGCGACGTGACACCTGTCGACCCTGACGACGGCGGCAGCGACGTGACGCCAGTTGATCCTGACGATGGCGGCAGCGACGTGACACCGGTTGATCCTGATGACGGCGGCAGCGACGTGACACCGGTTGATCCTGATGACGGCGGCAGCGACGTGACACCTGTCGACCCTGACGACAGCGGCAGCGACGTAACCCCATCGAATCCACAATATCGCGCCGACATCGGCGCCTATTTGGGCAACCAATGGCTGGCGCGTAACCTGCAGATGCAAACGCTATTCGATCGTGAAGGGAGCCAGTACCGCTCGGCCGAAGGAAGCGTCTGGGCGCGAATTAGAGGCGGAAAAACGGACACATCGGCTGTAAATGGCAATATCGACATGGACAGCGATTACACCCAGTTTCAGCTTGGCAGCGATATTGCTATCTGGCGCGATGAACAACAAAGCATCACGTTTGGCCTGATGGCCAGTTACCTTGACGGCAGTACCGACAGCACCGGAAATCGCGGCGCGGATGGCAGTCAGTTTACAGCCACAGGCGATATCGACGGTTACAATCTTGGCGCGTATGCCACCTGGTTCTCTGATGCCCGGCAACATCGCGGCTGGTATGTTGATACGTGGTATCAGTATGGCTTCTACAATAACAGCGTCGAGAATGGCAATGCCGGTTCAACGCATTACGACTCCCTGGCTCACGCGATTTCGCTGGAAAGCGGTTACCGCTACAACATTAACTTGAGCAGCGCTAACACAGTAAGCCTGACGCCACAGGCGCAGGTTATCTGGCAACGCTACGAGGCAGATAGCGTTGAGACAAATGGTACACGCATAGACGGGCAAAATGGCGATAGCTGGACCACACGTCTTGGTCTGCGAATTGATAGCCAGCTTTCATTCGTCGATGCAACCGTCCGGCCATTCGCAGAGATTAACTGGCTACACTCCACCGACGATCTGGCCGTATCATTTGATAACGCAACGGTAAAACAGGATCTTCCTGCCGATCGCAGCGAGCTAAAAGTGGGAATTCAGGCGAATCTCAATAGCCAGTGGAACGTCAGCGTCCAGGCGGCGGGTCAGAAAGGTAATAACGACTACCGCGATCTCAACGGGAGTTTTAATCTGCGCTATAGCTGGTAACTGGTGTCACGAAGCGCGTCTAAACGACGCGCTTATCTTCACCCCATCACTGCAGTGCCTAAACGACAGGTGCAACAGCGTCGTCCCTGTTCATCAAAGATAACGATTTCCCAGCTTTGGCTCTGACGCCCGAGGTGCAGCGGCTGGCAGACACCGCGCACTTTCCCTTGCGATACCGCCCGATGATGCGTGGCGTTGAGTTCCGTCCCTACCACGCACTGCCCGTCGCGGGTCATCAGATAACCCGCCATTGAACCCAGCGTTTCCGCCAGGGCCGCGGATGCGCCGCCGTGCAGCAGGCCAAATGGCTGATGCGTGCGGCTATCCACCGGCATTTCGGCTTCCAGCACATCATCACCCAGCCGGGTATAGACTATGCCTAAATGCGCCACCATCGTGTTCTGACTGGTGGCATTGAGTTCATCCAGCGTTAAATGACGCTTCCAGATCATCGTCATGCCCCCAGCGTGGAACCGCCGTCCACCACGATATCCTGTAACGTAATGTGGCTGGCCAGATCGGAAGCGAGGAATAAAATAGTGTTGGTGATCTCTTGCGGCCGGGCGATTTTCCCCAGCGGAATCCCGAGTTTAAACTGCTCGCCAAATCCACGAATGCGCTGTTGCTCCGCGTCATCGCTAACCCACAGCGTGCGCTGCATATCGGTGTCGGTCGAGCCTGGCGACACCACATTACAGCGCACACCGCTGCCCGCCAGTTCAAGTCCGACGGTCAGCGCCAGACTTTTCAACGCGGCTTTTGACGCGCCGTAAGCACTCATGCCGATACGCGGCGTGTGCGCCGCATCCGACGCGACGGTCACGATCGCCCCGCCCTGCTGGCGACGAAACTGCGCCATCGTCTGCTGAAACAGATTGAACGCCCCACCAACGTTAACCGCAAACGTCTGCTGCCACTCCTCTGCGCTCAGCGCATCGGTGGCCCCCATACGCAAAATACCTGCGGCATTGACCAAAATATCCAAACGCTCGCGCGCTTTGAGGACGCGCTGGCACACCTCAGCTACCTGTCCGGCATTTGCCACATCCAGCACTTCGGTCGCAAACGGGTAGTTATCCTGAGGAAATTCGCGATCGAATCCTGTCACCTCAGCGCCAGCATTCGCAAATGCCAACGCCGTGGTGTAGCCAATCCCTTTACCCGCGCCGGTTACCCAGACGGTTTTCCCGGCAAAATCAAATCCAGCCATTACTTCACCTCGCGGGAGAGCAGCGCCCACCATACGTCAATGGTCGGTTTTTTCGCCAGCATCACGAAATCAATGTCACCATGAACCTTACGCCAGCGCGCCGCCAGCGCCATCATGCGCACGGAATCCAGCCCGTAGTCGATCAGGTTTTCGTCATCCATCGGCTCTTCAGACTCATCCAGCAACGGCAGAATAACGCTGCGCAACGCATCTTTACTGGTCGGGACCGGTGTCGGCAATAATTCCTGGGTCATAACCACACGCCCGGAACGTCCCGCCACGTATTTCAGCGACATCAGGTGTTCGTCACGGCTAAAGTCCGCCAGCGCATCGGCAACCATAAACGGCTTGATGTCACGCATGAAGGCGTCCGTTGCGGTGGTCATACAGCCGATATGCGCATACACCCCGGTAATGATCAGTTGATTACGCCCGGTTTCCTTGAGCATCTGTTCCAGCGGGGAACGATGAAATGCGCTATAACGCCATTTCACCAGAATGGTATCCGCTTCATCCGGCGCCAGCGCCTCAACGATCTTTTGTTGTTCCGGGGAACGCGTCAGGCCCGGTCCCCACATATCATTGAGCAGAGCGCGGTCTTCATCACTCTGTTCTTTCGGCTGAGCGGTGTAATACACCGGAATGTTATGCTCTTTGCAGTACTGGCGCAGCGCGGCGATGTTCGCGACGACCTGCTCCATCATCGGGCAGTTATCGCCCCAAAAGCCGATAAAATAATCCTGCATGTCGTGGATCAACAGCGCGGCGCGTTCAGGGTCAAATGCCCAGTCGACTTTGTTCACCGGAACATCAAGCGCCGTTGGTAGCGCATAAGCCTGCAGTTTAGGAATTGCCATTTCTATTTCTCCTTCAGGCCAGTGAACGTGATGCCAGCCACTGACGTAATTGTTTTTTATCTACCTTCCCCACTGGAGTCAGCGGTAATGACTCAACGCACTCAACACGATCGGGTAATTTGAATTCCGCTATGCCCTGTTCGCGTAGAAAACGGCGCACCTGCACCGCGCGCAGCGGCTCTTTCACCACCAGCCAGGCACAGCTTTTCTCACCCATCAGTTCGTCTTCCATACTGACCAGCGCGGCATGGATCACCATTGGATGGCGCAGCAGCAAGTTTTCAATCTCTTCAGCGGCGATCTTCTCCCCGCCGCGATTGATCTGATCCTTTTCACGCCCCTGAACGGTGATGTAACCATCCGGATCGATAGCGATCAGATCGCCGGAACAGTAAAAGCCGTTGGCGTCAAAGGCGCTGGCATTATGCTCAGGACTTTTGAAATAACCGCGGAAGGTGTACGGACCACGCGTCATCAGGCGTCCGGTCTCTCCCTGGGCTAAAGGGTTACCGTCAGCGTCTGCTACCCAGACTTCATCATCGGGACACATCGGGCGCCCCTGGGTATTGATGATGCGCTCAGGACTGTCGTCCAGACGGGTATAGTTCACCAGCCCTTCCGCCATGCCGAAGACCTGCTGCAACTGGCAGCCAATTTCGGCCGGAATACGTGCCGCAAGCGTGGCGGAAAGTCTCGCGCCACCGACCTGAAGCAGTTTCAGCGAAGCCAGTTGCGCATTACTGCCCCACTCCGCAATCGCCTGCAACCACAGGCTCACCGCAGGTGGCACCAGCGCCGTGACGTTAACCTGATGCTGTTCAATCAGCGGGAAACACAGAGTGGCACTCGGGTCAGCCGCCAGCACCACGGTGCCGCCAGCCAGGAATACGCCCAGCGCGCCTGGCGAACTCATGGCGTAGTTATGCGCCGCCGGGATTGCGCATAAATAACGCGTTTCCCCGGTGAAGCGGCAAATCTCATTGCTGCGACGCACGCTGTAGTAGTAATCGTTATGAGTGCGAGGAATCAGCTTTGGCGTCCCGGTCGTCCCGCCAGAAAGCTGGAAGTACGCCACCTCATCAGCAGGCGATGGCGTGGCGGAAAAATCTGTCGCAGGCTGGTTTATCGCCGTTTGCAGATTGTGTTCACCTTCATCGTTACGCAGTAACACCACGCGCACTGAATTGTGTTCGGCCACAAAAGCGTTAAGAAAATCGTCGCCGCTAAACAGCGTATGCTGGCGATCGGCAATCAGCAGTGCCGGCTCAATCTGTTTGGCATAGGCGTTGAGTTCGTTACGCTGATGGCTGAACAGCGCCAGCACTGGAGCCACGCCCAGCTTGAGCAGCGCAAAGAAGGTGATGTACAGCTCAGCCACATTGCCCAGTTGTACCAGCGCGGTTTCGCCAGGTTTGATCCCCTGGCGACGCAAACTGCAGGCAAGATTGTCAGCGGCCTGATTCAGCTGGCGATAGCTCAGATGGCATTCACCATCAATAATCTCCGTATGGTCGCTGTCGGCGTGACGGGTCAGAATGTCGGTCAGCGGCAAATCCTGCCAGTAACCTTTTTCACGATACCTGCGGGCAAACTCTTCCGGCCAGCGGGTGAAAGGAATACTCATTATTGCTCCTTAAAGCCAGTCCACAAGGCTCTTAATGCAGTCCAAAAACATTCAACATCGTGGAGAGCTTGGCCCCCGTTTCACGCCATTCCGCAACCGGGGAAGAGGCTGGAACAATTCCTGCTCCGGCAAAGAAACGTACCTGATTGCGCAGCAGCTTCGCACAGCGGATCGTCACCACCCACTCACCGTTACCTTCGGCATCACACCAGCCGACAATACCGCCGAACAATTCGCGATCGAACGGCTCCAGCTTGGCGATAAGCTTGCGCGCAACCTGATGTGGGAAGCCGCTTAGCGCAGGCGTCGGATGCAGCAGGCACGCCAGCGTCAGGGCGTTTTCCTGCGGGTTGGCTTTACCTTCAAACGGTGTGCCGAGGTGCCAGAGCGTCGGCGTGGTAACCAGCTGCGGAGAAGAAGGCAGTTGCAGTTCACGGCTGCGATCGCGCAATACCGTTTTCATCGCCTGCGTCACCAGTTCGTGCTCATGGCGGTCCTTCTCAGACGCCAGCAGGCGGATCCCTGCTTCGCGATCCAGCACATCATCAGGCTGGCGACGTGCAGAGCCCGCCAGCGGCAGAGAACTGAAACGATCGCCTTCTTTGCGCAGTAGCAGTTCCGGACTGGCACCAATCAATACGCCGCCGTCTTCAATCGGTACATGGAAGTTGTAGCTCGCTGGATTTTGCGCCACCAGACGCTCCAGCAGCGCACCGCTGTCAATGTTGGCATCGGCGGTGATATCGATCAGGCGTGACAACACCACTTTGTCGACTTCCGGAGTGGACGTCAGCGCAGCCGCCCGGGCGACCATATCTTCAAAAAAGTCCTGTTCCGGGATCGATTTACGTTCAACGACGTTCAGCGACTGATGCGCGGTAAAGTAACGTGATGATTGCTGCTTCGCCGTACGAGAGAAGCTCTGCCATGATTGGGGAATAAACAGCGATGATGGCTGGCGGGTATCAAAGGGAATCGCCCCGACCATGACAGGGTTCGCGATGCCCTGCGATTTGGCATCAGCAAACAGTGCGTTCATTTTCTGTTGGAAAGGGCTGTCTGGCGAATCGCCATCAATTGCCGGTTCCGCATAGCGGGCGAAGCATCCTGACGTCGTAAAACTACGGTACGGCGACATAAAGAAAAAACTGTCGGGAGCGAGCGTCGGCATAGTCTGCGTTTTTTCCTCGGCCAGTGACGTATCCATATCATCCTCCAAAAATGATAAAGGCTCTAATAATGATTATCATTTATATTTTCGGTCGCTAACCTAAAAGTAAAGCGGCGGTATGTCAACTCTTGTGGTAGCACAATGTGCGACTTTGGCTTGCATCCTTGCTCGCTAACAATGAAAATGAGAAGCATTACTCATACTGATAACAGGAAGCCGATTCGTGAGTCTCCCCTCTTTTTGCCGCACCGTGCTCTTACTGGCAGGTTTATCTCTTTCAGGAATTTCTTCAGGTCACGCCGCCGACTGGCCGCGTCAGGTTACTGACAGCCGCGGTACGCATACGCTTGAGCATAAGCCGCAGCGAATTGTCTCCACCAGCGTGACCCTCACCGGCTCGCTGCTGGCGATTGATGCCCCAGTCATTGCCAGCGGTGCCACTACGCCGAACAATCGCATCGGCGATGCGCAGGGCTTTTTACGTCAGTGGAGCGAAGTAGCAAAAGAACGCAAACTGAGCCGCCTGTATATCGGCGAACCGAGCGCCGAAGCCGTTGCAGCTCAAATGCCGGATCTGATTCTGGTAAGCGCCACCGGGGGAGATTCTGCCCTCGCGCTATACGATCAGCTGTCCACCATTGCGCCAACGCTCATCATTAATTACGACGATAAAAGCTGGCAGTCGCTGCTGACCCAGTTAGGTGAAATTACCGGTCAGGAGCAACAGGCAACTGCGCGAATTGCCGAGTTTGATAAGCAACTTCAGGCGGTTAAGCAACATATTACCCTGCCACCACAGCCGGTCAGCGCGCTGGTATATACCGCCGCGGCGCACAGCGCCAACCTGTGGACGCCTGAGTCAGCGCAAGGCAAGCTGATGGAGCAGTTAGGGTTCACGCTGGCAACGCTGCCTGCCAACTTGCACACCAGCCAGAGTCAGGGCAAACGCCACGATATCATCCAGCTTGGCGGTGAGAACCTGGCGGCAGGCCTGAACGGCGAAGCGCTGTTCCTGTTTGCAGGCGACAGCAAAGATGCCGACGCTATTTACGCCAATCCGCTTCTGGCGCATCTGCCAGCCGTGCAGAATAAACGCGTTTACGCCCTGGGTACGGAAACCTTCCGTCTCGACTACTACAGCGCCACGCTGCTGCTGCAACGTCTGTCGGCTCTGTTTTAATGTTCAGCGCCGGATGCGGCTAACGCCTTATCCGGCCTACAACCGTAGAGCACAACGCGATCAGACATTCACGGGGACCTGCCGGAATCGGCGCACTTCTCCCAACAGCAGCAGCAGTAACAGACCGACAATCACCAGTCCAAATCCACTCACGCTTGCCGAAGCAACCGGCGTCATCATCGCGCCCAGACCACCTAACAACGCCGCGCCAATCGCATCGCCGGTGACGTTTTGCGCCGTCCACAAACCGTTAATTCGTCCGAGCATCGCTTCCGGCGTCTGCGTCTGTAACAGGGTGTACTGCAACAAAGAGCTGACCGCACTCAACCAGCCAAACAGCGCCAGACAAACCACACCAAGCTGCCAGACGGGCATCAAGCCAAACAGGCCGATAGCCAGAAATGAAGCCACGGTCGATGCCAGCATAATCAGTCCCGGACGAACGCTGTGCGCCAGTTGTCCGCTGGTCAATGCGCCCACGGCTGCCCCCAGCGGAATAGCCGCATACAGCAGGCCAATTTGCGCACTCGACATGTGCCAGTTAATCGCCAATGCCGGATATAGCACACGCACGGCGCTCGCCATGGTTAACAGACCACCGAGCAGCGCAATGCCGCCAATCAGCGGGCTGGCAAGCAGAAAGCGAAATGCTGCCAGCAGCGATTTCAGCGGATGCTCGCGCGGCTGCGGCGGAGGCGGCAACGCAGGAAGGCTCAGCAGCGGTAGTAAGGTAATGAAGGTTCCCGCCGCCGCCAGTCCGTAGTTCCAGGCCACGCCGCCAGTCGCGAGCAGCACCCCGCCAAGCATCGGTGAAATTACCGATCCCAGACGCACCGTCAGCATGGTAATCGCCCCGGCCTGCATCAAATTCTCGCGCCCAACCAGCGCTGGCGTCGCAGCCAGCAATGCGGTCACGCCCAGAGAGGCAAAGAAACCATCCCATAAGCCAAGCAGATAAATCGCCAGCAACGACGGTTCGGGCAGCAGCGCATTCAGACACAGGCCAATAAAGCCAATACCACAGGTTCCACGCGCCAGCAGGATCACTTTTTTACGCTCATAGCGGTCGGCCAGCACTCCGCCCACCATCAGGCCAATAAACATTGCGCTACCGGTCAACGTCACCGACAAACCCACCTGCCAGGTCGACTGGGTCATCATCTGGATCTGTACCGGAACCGCCACGCCGAGTAGCCCCAGAGAGACAATGGAAATAAAACGGGCGAGGAAGACAGCGCGAAATGCTGGGTGGGTCTTTAACAGGCTGAGATTGAGCAGCCAGGATTGTCGATTCATTACAGAGCCTTACCAGGTACTTTTTCAATATCCATTCGATGGCTGCACATGCTAACATATCCAAATAAGATCGATAACGATAATTACTATCATTATCAGGGAAGTTGATATGTCATGCTCTGTTTCCGCGACACGCGCCTTCGCCGTGCCCGGACTATTGTTATTACTTGTTCTCACCACGGTATTAAGTCTGGTTATTGGCGCCAAGTCGCTACCTGCCTCCGTGGTGCTGGATGCGCTCACCGGCAGTTGTCAAAGTGCTGATTGCACCATCGTGCTGGACGCGCGCTTGCCGCGCACTCTGGCGGGGCTGCTCGCCGGTGGTGCGCTGGGCCTGGCTGGCGCACTAATGCAAACGCTCACGCGTAACCCTCTCGCCGATCCCGGCATTCTGGGTGTCAACTCCGGCGCCAGCTTCGCTATTGTGCTGGGGGCCGCGCTGTTCGGCTTTTCCTCTGCGCAAGAACAGCTGCTGATGGCCTTTTGCGGTGCGCTGGCTGCATCGCTGATCGTAGCTTTTACCGGTAGTCAGGGCGGCGGGCAGTTAAGCCCGGTACGTCTGACCCTGGCGGGCGTCGCGCTGGGCGCGGTGCTGGAAGGATTATCCACCGGCATCGCCCTGCTCAACCCGGACGTTTACGATCAGCTGCGTTTCTGGCAAGCCGGCTCACTGGATATCCGCAGCCTGCAAACGCTGAAAGTTGTGCTGGTACCAGTACTGATTGCCGCGGCTGTCGCACTGTTCCTCAGTCGCGCTCTGAATAGCCTGAGTCTCGGCAGCGACACCGCTACCGCGCTTGGCAGTAAAGTCGCTCGCACGCAATTTATTGGCCTGCTGGTTATTACCGTACTGTGCGGCAGTGCGACCGCGATTGTTGGTCCTATCGCCTTTATCGGCCTGATGATGCCGCACATGGCGCGCTGGCTGGTGGGGGCGGATCACCGCTGGTCACTGCCCGTAACCCTACTGGCAACGCCTTCTCTGTTACTGATTGCCGATATAATCGGTCGCCTGATTGTCCCCGGCGAGCTGCGCGTGTCGGTAGTCAGTGCGTTTATCGGTGCACCGGTGCTTATCTTTCTGGTACGCCGTAAATCGCGCGGAGGTGGCGCATGATGCACCTCTCCCGCCGCCTGATAATCAGCAGCCTGCTGCTGGTTGCAGGTTGTCTCGTCATTGGTTTGTGGAGCCTGCGTAGCGGCGTTGTTACGCTGGAAACCCAGCAAATTATTGCCGCCTTGCTCGGCGATGCGCCGCGCAGTATTACGCTGGTGGTAACCGAATGGCGTTTGCCACGCGTGCTCATGGCGCTATTGATTGGCGCGGCTCTCGGTGTGAGCGGCGCAATATTTCAGTCACTGATGCGTAACCCGCTGGGTAGCCCGGATGTGATGGGTTTCAATACCGGAGCCTGGAGCGGTGTGCTGGTGGCAATGGTGCTGTTCGGACAGCATCTCACCGCTATCGCGCTGGCGGCCATGCTGGGTGGGATCCTGACCTCTCTGGTGGTCTGGGCGCTCGCCTGGCGCAATGGGATCGACACCTTCCGGCTGATTATTATTGGTATAGGCATTCGCGCCATGCTGGTGGCGTTCAACACCTGGCTGCTGCTGAAAGCATCATTAGAAACCGCGCTGACGGCCGGGCTGTGGAACGCCGGATCGCTCAATGGCCTGACCTGGGCCAAAACCTGGCCTTCTGCCCCGCTGATTATCATCATGCTGGTGTGCGCCGCGCTGCTGGTACGCCGGATGCGTTTACTGGAAATGGGTGATGACAGCGCCTGTGCGCTTGGCGTCAGCGTTGAGCGTTCACGTCTAATGATGATGCTGGTTGCGGTAGTACTGACCGCTGCCGCCACCGCGCTGGCCGGTCCTATCTCGTTTATTGCTCTAGTCGCGCCGCATATCGCGCGACGTATAAGCGGTACATCGCGCTGGGGATTAACCCTGTCGGCGCTGTGCGGCGCGTTGCTGTTGCTGATGGCGGATTTATGCGCCCAACAGCTGTTTATGCCTTATCAGCTTCCGGTGGGCGTTGTCACCGTAAGCCTCGGCGGTATTTATCTTATCGTCTTGTTAATTCAGGAGTCCCGCAAAAAATGATCGAATCAGTAGCCCGTTTGCGTGGCGACCAGTTAACGCTGGGTTATGGCAAGTTTACCGTGGCGGAAAACCTCAATGTATCGATTCCCGACGGCCATTTCACCGCGATTATCGGGCCAAACGGCTGCGGGAAATCAACGCTACTGCGCACGCTGAGTCGTCTGATGACGCCCGCGCACGGCAAGGTCTGGCTTGATGGCGAGCATATTCAGCACTATGCCAGCAAAGAAGTCGCCCGCAGAATAGGTTTGCTGGCGCAAAACGCCACCACGCCGGGAGATATTACGGTACAGGAGCTGGTTGCCCGCGGACGCTACCCACACCAGCCGCTGTTTACCCGCTGGCGGCAAGAGGATGAAATTGCGGTCTCAAACGCCATGCAGGCGACGGGTATCACCCACCTGGCATCACAAAGTGTGGATACCCTTTCCGGCGGACAACGTCAGCGCGCATGGATTGCGATGGTGCTGGCGCAGGAAACGTCGATTATGCTGCTCGATGAACCCACCACCTGGCTGGATATCAGCCATCAGATCGATCTGCTGGAACTGCTGAGTGATCTAAACCGGGAAAAAGGTTATACGCTGGCCGCCGTTTTGCACGACCTGAATCAGGCCTGTCGCTATGCAACGCATCTGATCGCGCTGCGTGACGGAAAAATTATTGCCGAGGGTGCACCGAAGGAGATCGTCACCGCGCAGCTTATTGAAAAAATCTATGGACTGCGCTGTATGATTATCGACGATCCGGTTGCCGGAACGCCGTTAGTGGTGCCGCTTGGACGCAACAAATAACACGCGTTACAGTATGGCGGCCAGCTTGCCGCCATACGACAATTCATCACACCAGTTGCTGATCAATAAACGTCATTTTTTGCTTACGCGACATCATGGCATGGTTCAACAGAACACCACCACACGCCACCATTCCCCCCAGTAATGCGGCCAGAATAACGATCATTGATTTAGCCGGACCGTCTTTTTTCACCGGCAGCGAAGGTGAAAGTTGATATTTAAACGGCGTAAATGTTACGTCACCCACATTCATCGCTAACAGTTGCTCAACGTGGTACTGGCGATTACGTAATTCACCGTTAATTTCAGCAACATCCGTTACTGATTTTTCTATTTCTAATTTACGTTCGATGCCGTCAGCACCCAGTGAAATAGAGAAATCGGGGTCATCCTTCACCGCCTGGCCATTACTGTAGACCGGCTTTTTAATCCCGGCGGCATTGGCGATCTCCAGCGAGTAGTTCAGTCGCTGGATATTTGCTTCCAACTGGTTTTTGAGCCTGACGCGATCCATCTCCAGTCTTTCTTTTTCATAACTGGTTTTGATGGACAATTTATTGCGAATATCTTCCAGCGTTTCTTTCACCACAAGGGCAGAAATATACTGGATATATCCCTTCAGCACTGACTGGGCTTCTTCGGCCTGAGGTGCGGTAAAACTCAGTGTCCATGAGGTATACAGCGAAGTTTCGTTCTTCTTACCCAGGTTAGTATCAACCGCTTTCATTTTCTCACTGAGCCTGACAATTGCCTGATGCAACTCCATTTCGTCGATATCAGCACCTTTCAATTGATCCATTACGTAAGGCGAAGAGCGCAGATATTCTTCTAACAATGACGGCGACTGGAATTTTTTGATAAACAGGTTAAACACATCACCACGGCTAACGCTAATATCCATATCCAGCACGCGCAATTTGGTCAGCGTATTCTCTAATCCCTGCCATTGAACCGCTTCCGCCGGCGTCACGATGGCCTGACTGGTCCATTTTTGTGGCAGCAGAAAAGAGACCAGAATACCCACACAAGCAAAGGCGAAAACGGTCGCTATAATTTTCGTTCTTGCACGCCATAAGATTTCGATTAGATTCACTAAATCGATTTCATTTGCGTTTGCCGTTGGCTGAGGATACCCAGTAAATTCCGAAACGTTATCTTGCTTTATATTTAATGATGACATGTTGCGTGACCTGAAAACTTTCCTAAAAGAAAAACATTCCTGTGGGAGAAGTCTACCAGCTAGTCAGAATTATCCGAAACAATCTTTGTGCTTGTCGCCCTACCAAAAATTATATTCGGAATTTATTCACCCCTTTCATCACCTTGTATTGCATAAAAAAGAACAATTCCATAACATATTATTTACATTATGGAATTGTTCGATCACCGCGATAGCAATATTCGTCTTGTTACACAGATTTATTAATCAGTGCATTTATTACAGGCCCTATCGCCTCAAATGAGGCAGGGGAAATAATATCAACATGCGCGCAATCCTGGCGGTAAACATCCAGACTGGATATCCACGGTAACCAGCTGCGCTCAGGGCTGACACACGGTACTAACGTGCGCTCAGCGACGAACAGCGTGGCATGACCTGCAAACGGCACGCTGTGCGCCGTGGTAAGCAGGCGAACCGCATCGGCGTAGTTGCCTTCGATAGCGTTAAATAAAGCCTCTGACGCATTCCCCTGCTGCGCCGCCAGAAACGCTTCGCGTTCACGCTCGATCTCCGCCAGTACCGCTGGATCCAACCCATTGGCCTCTTTTTCTTGCCAGTTTTGCGTTTCTGGCGGCCAGGTATCCAACAGTCCGAGGAATGCAACAGTCTCTCCTCTGGCATGTAAGCGCGCGGCGATCCCCTGTGCCAGCGTCCCACCCAGCGAATAACCTAATAAATAGTAAGGTCCGTGAGGCTGTTGACTGAGCAACGTTGCCAGGTGATGTTCGCATACCGCATCAAGATTTTCCGCCGTCTGCATAGGGCCATCCGGTCGTGGCGACTGAATACCTATAATCGACCACTGCGGGCTGAGATATCGCGACAGCACGCTAAACTGCCAGGCAAAACCCGACGCCGGATGGAAACAGAACAGCGTTGGGCCGTGACTTTCACGCAGCGGCAGCAGTGCCTCAAATCCCAGAAGCTGCGACTGCTCATCATCAGTGCTCTCCAACAGAGCGCTCAGTTGTTCAACAGTAGAGGCCACCATAATCTGCCCCGGCGTCACCTGACGCTCAAAAACCCGGCTCAACTGTGCCGCCAGCTTCATCGCCAGCAACGAATGTCCGCCAAGCGCAAAGAAGTCTGCCGCCACGTCATTCACCTCGCAATTCAGCAAAGCCGCAAAAGACTGCGCGATGGTGGTTTCAGTCCCTGCTCGCGGTGCGCGCCCGGAAACACGCGACGTCAACTGAGGCATCGGCAGCGCTTTACGATCCAGTTTACCGTTCGCGCTAAGCGGCAGTTCCGCCAGCTGCAACAATACCGTCGGCACCATATGCGCAGGCAGTTTTTCACGCAGCTTTTCCCGCAACGCGGACGTATCCAGCGGTAAACCCGATTGTGACACCAGATACCCCACCAGTTGACGCGCATCGCCGCCTGTCGCCGCCGCCTGGTTGAATACGCAGGCGTGGGCAACGGCATGCTCGACATCAGGCAACTGCTGCATCACCCGGTCAATCTCGCCGAGCTCAATGCGTTGTCCGCGAATTTTAAGTTGGTCATCGCTGCGTCCAAGGTACTCCACCGCGCCATTTTCCAGCCAGCGCGCCACATCTCCGGTACGATACATGCGTTCGCCAGCGTTAAACGGATCGGCGATAAAGCGGCTTGCGGTCAGATCCGGACGGCCCAGATAACCTTGCGCCAGTTGGATCCCCGTCAGATATAAGTCACCAGCCACGCCGAAAGGCACCGGGCGCATCATGGCATCCAGAATACGTAAACCGGTATTCCAAACCGGATAGCCAATCGGCACGCTGTTGCCGGTTACAGCAGCAAGGTCTTCCCCCCAGGCCGGATACCAGCTCACATCAACCGCCGCTTCCGTTGGTCCGTACAAATTGTGCAGTGGCGCATGAGTTAACTGTTCCCACTCACGGCATAAATCTGCAGGCAAGGCTTCGCCGCTGCAAAATACCCGTTTCAGCGAGGCACAACTCTCCCGCGCGGTTTCCGGCGTCAGTGAAGCGACAAAAGCGGCCAACATAGAGGGAACAAAGTGCGTGGTCGTCACCCCATATTGGGCAAAGAACTGCTGCATCGCCAGCGGATCGCGGTGCGCCTCAGGCTCTGCCATTACCAGCTTTGCCCCGGCAATAAACGGCCAGAAAAACTCCCATACCGAGACGTCAAAACTGCACGGTGTTTTCTGCGCCACCACATCATCCGCGGTCAGCGGATAGTGATTTTGCATCCACAGCAGACGGTTAACGATGGCGGTTTGCCCAACCATCACCCCTTTTGGTCTACCGGTAGAACCGGAAGTAAAAATGATATAGGCAGTATGATTGGGCTGAGATAGTGCCAGCGGAGCAGCATCTTCTGCTGGCAGGGGCGAGTCATAGCACAGACTTTCCAGCCCAGGAATATCGCTAAAGCGCGCCAGTTGCACATTGGTCGCGATCAACAATTTTGGCTTCGCGTCTTCGAGCATCATCCGCAGGCGATCGTCCGGGTATCCGGTATCCAACGGCAGCCAGGCTGCACCGGCTTCAACGATACCGTGCAGCGCCAGCGTCAGGAACACGGAACGCGGCAATGCCACGGCGACGCTGTCTCCAGGCTTGACGCCGCGTGCACGCAAAAGGCTCGCCAGCGCCACGACCTGCTGGCGCATTTCGCGATAGCTAAACTGATAGCGGGCATCGGCCAACGCCGGGGCATCCGGCGTTTTATCGGCCTGCTGTGCCACCAGCGCGCTCAGCGTAGTGGACGGGATCTCGACGGTGGTGTCATTAATCTTCGCCAGCCGCTCATGTTCTGTTGGCAACAGCATCCCGGCGTCGCCGCAGCATAGCGCCGGATTGTCGGCAAACTGCTCGATAAGCCCGATTAAACGCGAGGCATGCTGCGCCAGCGTTTCTGCATCGTAGCGCTGTTTATTGGCCAGAATTTCAATACTCAGCCCACCGTTTTCATCCGGGAATAACGCCAGTTCAAGATCGTTCACCGGCCCTGTCGCCAACGTGTGGGTTTGCGCCTGAACGCCGGGAATATTCAGCTGATAGTCGAATATTTTCACGTTCAGCACCGGGCCAAACAGCGGCTCTGCACCAGCTGCACGCCCGCTGTCGCGAACGATTTGTTCGGCATCATAACGTTGATGCCGACGCATTTTCTTCAACTGTCCGGCCAGTCGTTGTGCAAGCGCAGGCAAGCTTTCTGCCGCATCCAGCCTCACACCAAATGGCAGTACGTTTAAAACCGGTCCAGTGGAGGTCAACGCCGCCGACCCCATGCGCCGCATAAAGATAAACCCGGCGGCATAATCCATTCGGCTGCATAAACGTCCCAGCCACAATGCCACCAGCGCGAGGGCCAGATCCGCACGCTGAACATCAGGCATACGGGCCGCAAGCCGACGAAACGCCCCTTCAGGCGCGGTTAACTTCATACGAATAATATCCGCGCTGGCCGATCGTCCCGGCAACGGATTGTTCGACAGCGAAGCAGGAGGCGGGAGTTGCTTTCGCTGCTCGCTCCAGAAAGCGCCGTCTCGTTGCCAGGCATCGCTTTGACGGTACTGTTGATACTCTTCCACCACCTCGGCGAACGGTGTAAAAGGCGAGTCTGGCGTAGGCTCGCCGTGTAGCCATGCGCGATAAATTGCGGCTATCTGGCGGGTAATGGCCGGAAAACTGAAGCCATCGACCAGCAAATGATGGTAACGCTGATACCAATACCAACGCTTTTCTCCCACCTGTATAAGCAGGTGAAAAACCAGCGGTTTATTGCCATCAGCACGTATGTCCTGCTGCAGGTCTGCCTGCATCAACGCACGCGCCGCCTCATGTGGATTTGATTTTGCGCGCAGGTCGATAATTTCAGGTTGCGCAAAGGCGAGCGCAGAATCCACCCATTGCCAGATCTCACCGTTATCTTCGCTAAACCGCATCCGCAGGGTATCGGCCTGCTCCAGACCCGCCACAACCGCTTTCGCCAGCAACGAAGCATCCAGTTCGCCAGTTAATTCTACGTAGTGCGCCACGCTCCACGCCGAGGGCAATGTGGAGAGTTTTTCCGCCATCCAGATCCCCGGCTGAGCCGCCACTAATGGTAAACGCTGAGTCATGGAGCCTCCTGCACATCGACGTAGTTCGCTGGCGTCAGCGTGGTCCAGTTTGCTTCCAGCCATTGTTGGCAGGCTTCCTGGGATTGAGGTTCGCAAGCAATTTGCCAGCCAGCAGGAAGCGAGCACTGCTGCGGCCAAAGGCTAAACTGACGTTGGGGATTTTGCAGAATGTAAAACTGGCCCTGCGGATTATCGAAGGGGTTACTGAATTCCATACTCAACTCCTGTCGTGGAACATCGTCCGGTTAAATCGTGTCGGTAAGCGGTTGCCAGAGCGTCATTAGCCCTTGCATCAGACCGCCGCGCCAGCAAAGCGCATCGTGTCCGCCATCAACCTGACGCCAGAAAATAGACTGTGGTGCAGAAGGTAACTGGGCATATAGCGCCTGATTAGCGCGATAAATAATGGGCTCGCGGATCCCCGCTTCCAGGACAATACGCAGCCCCTGAGCACTCACCTTCCCGCTTTTCAGTTGCTCGACGATCGCCCCGTCCTGATGACCACCACGATGCGGCCACCAGTAAGAGCCCGACTGGCTAAGCACACAGCCAAAGCGCGCGGGCCAGTTCAGTCCAGCATACAGCGATGACAACCCGCCAAAACTTTGCCCAGCCACCACGGTGCGCTGCGGATCGTCACTAAACGCGGTCGTTGTCTTCACCAGTGGTAATAACTCCTCCTGCACCGCCAACCAAAAATCCGCATTACACGGTAGCTCATGGCTGCGGTGAGCCGTATCAATGGCATCAATCAGGAGATAAACGGCAGAAGGAAGGTGTCCGCGATGCGTGAGTGAAGTCAACGCAGGCCAGACCGGCATACTCTGTGCCCAAAACTGCCCATCCAGCAGGATAGCCAACGGACGCGTTTCGGGTTGAGCATCACCGGTGGTAAACACCCATACGCGACGCGTATTGCCGAGCCTGGCGCTATACCATTGCAGGCAAACTGCGGGTGAATCTGGATTTTCAGGTCGATCCCATCCGGGCTGTACGGGTGCCTCCGGCATTTCCAGCGCAGACACCGCGTGGCCACGACCGCCCCGCCAGCTCTGCGGATTAAGGGGATCGGCAACGGCCTGCGGCAGCAATTGCCGCCAGCCTTCACGCAGCACGTTTCGGTCAGGCGCTTCGCCTGCCACAAGCGAGGAAAAGATATCGTTGCGCTCTGTTGGGATAAAACAGTAACTGCCACGCCAGTTGGCGCTGAGGGAAACACTCCAGCACCAAACATTTGTTCCATCAATGCGTCGCATCGACTGAGGGGTGGCATTTTGATGGTGGTCGGTGACGCCGGTGATATAAACCCAAACGCGATGAATGGCTGACTCATTTTCCGTTCCCTGCGGGTCACGCCACCAGAAGGTTACCCGATAATTTCCGTTATCTTCACGCTCCCACTCTGGGCCTTTTTTCGACTGCCACCACGCCTCGCTTCCCATCTTTAACGTCGTCACAGCCATAACCCCATGTTTATTGTGAAATTTTATGATCTAGCGTGAAATATATTGATAATATTATTGATAACTATTTGCATTTGCAATAGCGTATTGTCGCGCTGTGGGAAGCGCGTACAGTTTTTCACCACTTATAAACCGACCTGGCGCTGCGTACTTTTTCTGGAATGGATAGTTTACGCAGATGCGGGCGACATCAGGCCAAATGCCGCACCACGGCACATTGGTACTCGTGGCTAAAAGAACAGCAGGACATACAATGAACAACAAGATTCATTCACTGGCCTTATTGGTCAATTTAGGGATTTACGGGGTAGCCCTGCCAGCAATGGCAGAAGATCAAACCGATAGCGTCGCTGTCTCTCATGAAGACACCATCGTCGTTACCGCCGCCCAGCAGAACCTGCAGGCGCCGGGCGTTTCAACCATTACCGCTGATGAAATTCGTAAGAACCCTCCCGCTCGCGATGTGTCGGAAATCATCCGTACCATGCCTGGCGTTAACCTGACCGGTAACTCAACCAGCGGTCAGCGCGGCAACAACCGCCAGATCGATATTCGCGGCATGGGGCCAGAAAACACCCTGATTTTGATCGACGGTAAACCGGTTACCAGCCGTAACTCCGTGCGTCAGGGCTGGCGCGGCGAGCGTGATACTCGTGGCGATACCGCCTGGGTTCCACCGGAAATGATCGAACGTATTGAAGTGCTGCGCGGTCCTGCCGCAGCACGCTATGGCAATGGCGCAGCTGGCGGTGTGGTGAACATCATCACCAAGAAAGGCGGCGATGAGTGGCATGGTTCCTGGAATACCTATTTCAACGCCCCGGAACACAAAGAGGAAGGTTCAACCAAGCGTACCAACTTTAGTCTGAATGGACCGCTGGGCGGAGATTTCAGCTTCCGCCTGAACGGTAACCTCGACAAAACCCAGGCCGATGCCTGGGACATTAACGACGGTCACCAGTCAGCACGTACAGGGTCATATGCCGATACGATGCCTGCGGGTCGTGAAGGGGTAAAAAACAAAGATATCAACGGCCTGCTGCGTTGGGATTTTGCCCCAATGCAATCGCTGGAGTTTGAAGCTGGCTACAGCCGTCAGGGCAACCTGTATGCGGGTGACACTCAAAACACCAACAACGATAACAAAACTAACGGGCTGGTAAAAAAATACTACGGTAAAGAAACCAACCGTATGTACCGCCAGAACTATGCGCTGACGTGGAACGGCGGCTGGGACAACGGCATTACCACCAGCAACTGGGCGCAATACGAACACACCCGTAACTCCCGTTTGGGTGAAGGTCTGGCAGGTGGCCTTGAAGGGTTATTTAACAGTAATCAATTTACCGACACTGACCTGGCGGATGTCACCCTGCACAGCGAAATTAGCATTCCATTCGACCTGTTAGTTAACCAGAACCTGACGCTCGGTACCGAATGGAACCAGCAGCGAATGAAAGACATGAGTTCCAATACCCAGACCTTTATGGGCGGGAACATACCTGGTGCCAGCAGCACCGATCGTAGCCCATATTCACAGGCTGAAATTTTCTCCCTGTTTGCTGAAAATAACATGGAGCTGACCGACAGCACCATGTTGACGCCGGGTCTGCGCTTCGACCACCACAGCGTCGTTGGCGACAACTGGAGCCCGTCCCTGAACCTGTCCCAAGGTCTGGGCGACGACTTTACGCTGAAAATGGGTATCGCACGGGCCTATAAAGCACCTAGCCTGTACCAGACTAACCCGAACTATATTCTGTACAGCAAAGGCCAGGGCTGCTATGCCACCGGATCTGCGACGGGCATTGGTTGCTACATGATGGGCAACGATGACCTGAAGGCCGAAACCAGTATCAACAAAGAGATTGGTCTGGAGTTCAAACGTGACGGTTGGCTGGCCGGCGTCACCTGGTTCCGCAACGATTACCGTAACAAGATCGAAGCGGGGACTGTACCGCTAAGCAGAACGTCAATTACCCAGAAAAACCCGACTACGGGTAAAGAAACAACAACCTACACCGATATCTATCAGTGGGAAAACGTACCTAAAGCTGTGGTGGAAGGCCTGGAAGGGACGTTGAACGTACCGGTTAGCGAAACCGTTACCTGGACCAACAACATCACTTACATGCTGCAAAGTAAGAATAAAGAGACCGGCGAACGCTTGTCGATTATTCCTAAATACACGCTGAACTCAACGCTGAGCTGGCAGGCGCGTGAAGATTTGTCGCTGCAATCCACCTTTACCTGGTACGGCAAACAACAGCCGAAGAAATATGATTACCAGGGTAAACCAGTAACCGGCAGTTCAGCCCAGGAAGTGAGTCCGTACAGCATCGTCGGCCTGAGCGCGACCTGGGATGTGACGAAAAACGTCAGCCTGACCGGCGGCGTGGATAACGTCTTCGACAAACGTCTGTGGCGTGAAGGTAATGCCCAAACCACCAGCGATATCAAAACTGGCGACTATATGGCGGGCGCTGGCGCGTACACCTATAACGAACCGGGTCGTACGTGGTATATGAGCGTTAACACCCACTTCTGATAGCGTTGTTCCCTCTCCTCGCGACGGGGAGAGGGAAACGATACACAACCATGCGTACAACACACACATCGCTTCCCTTCGCCGACCACGCGCTGCATTTTGTCGAGTTTGATCCCGCCAGCTGCCATGACCACGATCTGCTCTGGCTCCCCCACCACGCCCAGCTTCTGTCCAGCGGACGCAAGCGTAAAGCTGAACACTTAGCAGGGCGGATCGCCGCAGTACACGCTTTGCGCGAATTTGGCCTTAAAACGGTACCCGGCATCGGTACACAACGCCAACCGGTATGGCCGCAGGGGCTGTTTGGCAGTATCAGCCATAGCGCATCAACTGCGCTGGCGGTGGTATCAAGACTGCCGGTGGGTATTGACATAGAAGCCATTTTTACGCCACAAACGGCAACCGAACTGGCAAGTAGCATTGTCACTCATGCTGAGAAAGAATTGTTGGCAAACAGCGGCTTGTCTATTGAACAGGCGCTCACCCTGGCGTTCTCCGCCAAAGAGAGCGCTTTTAAAGCAACCCGGACATCAAGACAAGCAGACGCCGGGTTTACGCAATATCAAATCGTGGTGTTACAGCATAACCAGATGATCCTCCGCGCGCACCACCAAACGTATCGTGTGCAATGGCGTTTTTCGGACAACGCTGTAATCACACTGGCAACAGTATAGAATTCAAAGCAGTTCGCGGGCCAGAGCCGCGATGGCTGCGGCGTCAAAGCCATGGTGCTGGCGTAACCAGCCTCGATCCGCCGCCGCCGCGTACTCCCCATCCGGGATGCCTAAACGCTTCAAAATTGCCCCCATTCCGGCCTCTGCCAGCACTTCGGCCACCAGGCTTCCCAACCCGCCATTAATATTATGCTCTTCCACGGTAATCACCGCTTTGCTGCCCTGTAGTGCTGACAACAGGGCTTTGGTATCACATGGTCGAATTGAAGGCACACTGACCACCTTCGCCTGAATTCCCGCGTCAGCCAACAGCGCGGCGGCATCAACAATTTCATGAACTGTCGAGCCCGTTGCCACCAGCGCCACATGCTCCCCCTCACGCAGCGTCAACACCGCCCCCGGAACAAAACGGTAACTCTCGTCATGAAGTTCCGGCAGAGCTTTTCCATCAAGACGAATATATACCGGTCCCTGATAGCCAATCGCATAATCGATAATCTGTCGGCACTCTCGTGGCGAAGATGGGGCAAAAATCTGGATATTGCCGAAGCCTCGCATAATGGCAATATCATCGATCGAATGGTGAGTGCTCGCCAGCGGGCCATAGCTGGCACCAGCATTAAGACCGAATAGCTTCACATTGGTATTGTTGTAGCAAACATCGACTTTAATTTGCTCATTGGCACGGGAGATAAGAAATGGCGCAGCGTTACAGGTGACGGCGACCTTACCGCCAAGTGCAAGTCCTGCCGCCGTTCCAACCATGCTTTGTTCGGCAATACCTACGTTGACCAGGCGACCGGGAAACTGCTTTATAAAAGGAGCAATTTTCGCGGTTGATGTCGAGTCCGCTACGACCGGCACCAGGTCAACACCTTGTTCCACTGCATCAATGAACGCCTGAACCATGACGTTCGCGAGGTGTTCTGCATTACTCATCTTTTAATTCCTCCAGAGCCAGTTCGATCTCTTCACCTTTTGGCACCCGATGGTGCCATTCAGGGCGCCCCTGGATAAAAGATATACCCGCGCCTTTCGTGGTATTGGCAATGATGACGTTAGGTTTGCCATCCTGCTTAAGTCCTTCCAGCGTGGCGACAACCGACGCCATATCATTCCCCTGACACTCAGTCACCGTCATACCAAATGCCTGCCATTTTGCGGCAAGCGGATCGGTATTCATGATTTCGCGAGTCGGTCCGGCTAATTGAAGATTGTTCTTGTCATTAATAATGATCAGGTTATCGAGGCCATAATGAGCAGCAGCCAGCGCCGCTTCCCAGTTACTTCCTTCGGCCAGTTCGCCATCGCCTGTGATTAAAAAGATGCGGCGTGAACTGTTACTTTTCTTCGCAGCCAGAGCCAGTCCCACCGCAACAGGTAAACCGTGGCCCAGAGCACCGGTATTCAGCTCAATACCCGGCGTTTTCTGGCGCACCGGGTGTCCGGGAAGATGGGAATTGGCATGTTGATAGGTTTCCAGCCAGTCAACGGGAAAAAAACCCGCCTCCGCCAGAACGCAGTAGTAACAGCCTACCGCGTGACCTTTAGACTGGATGTAGATATCCCGAGCCTCATCAGCGATACGCTCCGGAGCGACATTGAGTATACGAAAATAGAGTGCCGTCAACAGCTCAACTTGAGACAAGTCCGCACCAGTATGCCCACCCGCAGGGCTGTTAGCATTTAATCTAACGATGTGACGGCGAACCGCCCGCGCTTTGCGCTCAAGAGTCTGGATATCATAGTTCCAGGGATTCATTTAGCACCTCTGAATTTATTTTCAATATGGAATATTTATTCCGCGTGGGATTAAAAAAACCAGAATTTCCCATACGTCACATCTTCAGGCTTACGCCGTTGTATCATACTCAGGAACATTCTGCCTCCTTACCGCGACCACACTGACGCTGGTAATAATAAGTTGACCTGTAACCACCATGAATATATATTCACAAATGATTCTTTATTCAATTATGCAACCTAATTTTCGTATTTGTCCATAGCTGTTTTGGAGGATTGGTTAAAGTTAGAGCTTTATCACACTTACCTGTCTTCAATTTTCGCGTATGATAAAACGCATTAAGATAATGGCGGTACGTAAATGATTTTCGAGGAAATATATGGCTAAGCAGGACGAACAACGGCTATTGGTTAAAATCGCTACCCTTTACTATCTTGAAGGACGCAAACAGTCCGATATTGCTCAACTTCTCTCGCTTTCTCAGTCGTTTATCTCCCGCGCCATCACCCGCTGTCAGAAAGAAGGGGTGGTGAAAATCAGCGTTGTCCAGCCCTCAAATATCTTCCTGAATCTTGAAAAAGGGATCGAGGAACGTTACGGCATTAAGCAGGCCATTGTGGTTGATACCGAAGAGGATGCCAGCGACCACACCATCAAACGCGCCATTGGTTCTGCCGCAGCCCACTATCTGGAAACCCGGCTGCGCCCCAAAGATCTGGTGGGCGTTTCCTCATGGAGTTCGACTATCCGAGCGATGGTGGATGAAGTCCATACGCAGAACCTGAAGGCCGGCGGCGTAATTCAATTGTTGGGCGGCGTGGGTCCCAACGGCAACGTACAGGCCACAATTCTGACGCAGACGCTGGCACAACATCTGAATTGTGAAGCCTGGCTGCTTCCTTCGCAGAGTATCGAAGGCTCGGTTGAAGAGAAAAACCGTCTCGTTGCCAGCAAAGATGTCGCCGATGTGATTTCACGCTTTGATAATGTAGACATCGCCATTGTTGGCGTCGGGATCCTCGAACCGTCCCAATTGCTGAAAACATCAGGCAACTACTACCACGAAGATATGTTGCAGGTACTGGCAGATCGCGGCGCGGTCGGAGACATTTGCCTGCATTACTACGACAACAAGGGCCAGCCGGTATTGCAAGATGACGAAGATCCAGTGATTGGCATGGCCCTGGATAAGGTAAAAAAATGCCCGAATGTCGTGGCGCTTGCTGGCGGTACAGACAAAGTCGCGGCAATTAAAGGGGCGTTGAACGGAGGTTATATCGACGTGCTCATTACCGACTATCCTACGGCCCGCATGCTGGTCACCTCCTGATCCTCAATTCGCTGATAGCCTTTGCACGAAAGATAAAAAGCAAAGGCTGTGACTAAAATCCATATATTTCAATAGACTGAAAGGTTTCACCTCGCCTTAATTTACTCTTCTTTCTGTTATTGTCCCGTCTGTGTAAGTGTGATTCTCAGCACAATTGATGATTTTTTCTGTAGCCCAACGGAAAGATTGTGGCTAAGGTATTAAATAAATAATCATCATCGAATATATATTCAATAATTGAAAAACGATGTCACAGCCAGGCCTGATGTAGTAATGACGCGACAATGAGGGGGCTTTATCCTCCAAACCGGGACGCAATGTGACTCAGGAGATAATCTATGTGTGCAGCGAAGAAAGAGTTCATCATTGCGCTGGATGAAGGCACAACTAACGCCAAAGCGGTTGCGCTTGATGCACAGGGCAATGTGGTGGCAAAGTTTTCTCAGCCACTGGCGATTCAGACCCCTCGGGATGGCTGGGTTGAACAATCTGGCGAGGTGTTGATTGATGCTTCTATTGGTGTCATTGCCAAAGCTGTGAATCATGTTGGTGCTGAAAACGTCGCAGCACTGGCTATCAGTAATCAGCGTGAAACCGCCATAGGCTGGTATCGCCAGACTGGCAGACCGCTAAATTCCGCAATCACCTGGCAATGTACGCGCAGTGCGGCTTACTGCGAGGAACTGCGGCATGAAAATAAAGAACAACTAATAAAATCAACCACTGGTCTGCCAATCGCACCACTTTTCTCCGCATCAAAAATGCGCTGGCTACTGGAATCCGTGACCGATGGCCCACAGCTGGCTGCGCAGGGACAAATTTGCCTGGGAACGATCGACAGTTGGTTGCTATGGAATTTAACCGCTGGTGAAGCCTTCTGCTGTGACTATTCCAATGCCGCCCGCACACAGTTGCTAAACCTGCACTCTGGAGAGTGGGATGAAGCCATGCTGGCACTCTTCCACATTCCGCGCGCCGCCTTACCGGAAATAAAACCCTCCAGTGGATTATTTGGTCATACTCGTGGACTCAATGGCATCCCAGACGGCATTCCTGTGATGTCGATGGTGGGTGACTCACATGCCGCTCTGTTTGGCCATGCTCTTGGCGAAATGGGATGCGTTAAAGCAACTTACGGTACCGGGTCATCGGTGATGGCGCCGGTCAAATCAGCCCAATGTGATATTGACGCACTGGCTACCACCATCGCCTGGCACGATGGAAACAGCATCATATACGGACTGGAAGGCAATATCCCGCACACGGGTGATGCGGTGGCATGGATGGCAGACAGTACGGGTCTGAGCGAACTTTCGGATGCCGAACTGACCTACGAACTCAACACCCTTCCCGCCTCCGTTGATTCAACCCTCGGCGTTTATTTTGTGCCAGCACTGACCGGGCTTGGCGCACCGTGGTGGGATGATAGTGCCCGTGGAGTCATCTGCGGACTCAGTCGGGGAGTTAAACGAGCACATCTCATTCGTGCCGCACTTGAGTCGATTACCTATCAAATCGCCGATGTTGTAGTTGCCATGCAGCAGCACGATGATTTCAAGTTAACTGCATTAATGGTTGACGGTGGCCCCACCAAAAACGACTGGCTAATGCAATACCAGGCAGACTTGCTTGGTTATCCGGTTATGCGTAGCGATGTGCCAGAACTTTCCGCCATTGGCGCGGCATTACTGGCGCGTAAAGCGCTTTACCCTGGCTCACTGACTGATTTAAAAGCTTTTTTAACCGTACATAGCACATTTCAACCCGACATGGATCGCCATCATCGGTTGCAAAAAAGATGGCAGGAATGGCGCCATGCGGTAAACAGAACATTATGGAAACCGGCCCCGTCCGCCTGATGCCTCACCTGGGAAAACGCGCGACGTTATTTACCACATATACAGGAGGACACCGGACCATAAGAAATTCAAGCTTTACGTTGTTTCACCGTACCCGACAATAACAACACAGAGAGAACATTGTCATGAAATTACGTTTAACGCTGTTAACTGCTGCAACCCTGACTGCTTTGTCTTTTACTGCTCATGCAGCGGAAAAAGGGACAATCATGATTATGGTGAATTCACTGGATAACCCGTATTACGCCTCAGAAGCAAAAGGTGCCAGTGAAAAAGCCAAGGAACTGGGCTACAAAACCACAATTTTGTCGCACAGTGAAGATGTGAAAAAACAGAATGAATTGATTGATACGGCAATCGGCAAAAAAGTCCAGGGTATCGTTCTGGATAATGCAGATTCAACGGCCAGCGTCGCGGCAATTGAAAAAGCGAAAAAAGCTGGAATTCCCGTCATATTAATCAACCGTGAAATTCCCGTTGATGATGTTGCACTGGTGCAAATTACCCACAATAACTTCCAGGCGGGTTCCGAAGTTGCAAATATTTTCGTCGAGAAGATGGGCGAAAAAGGTAAATATGCTGAACTGACGTGTAACCTTGCAGATAATAATTGTGTTACGCGCTCCAAATCCTTCCACCAGGTTATTGATCAGTTCCCGGATATGGTTAGTGTCGCCAGACAGGATGCCAAAGGTACGCTTATCGACGGTAAACGTATTATGGACAGCATCCTACAGGCCCACCCGGACGTGAAAGGTATCATCTGCGGTAACGGTCCTGTTGCACTGGGCGCTATTGCTGCATTAAAAGCGGCGAACCGCAGCGACGTGGTAGTGGTCGGTATCGACGGCAGCAACGACGAACGTGATGCGGTGAAAGCAGGCACTCTACAGGCAACCGTCATGCTCCAGGCTCAGGCTATCGCAGCACAAGGGGTTACCGATCTGGATAACTACCTGCAAAAAGGCATAAAACCCGAAAAGCAACGCGTCATGTTCCGCGGAATTCTTATCACTAAAGAAAACGCAGATAAAGTGCAGGATTTCAATATCAAGTCCTGATCCCGGGTTGTTGCGCCTCTCAGGAGGCGCAGAGGAGAACATTATGTCTAAAAAAGCCTGGTTTGCGCTGGCCTTGTTGACCGTGGGCGGATGCCGCATCGTCTCGCAGCAGGAACTTGCGGACCTCAAGTCGCCACCGAATCCACACATGGCCAATATTGATCAAACGTGGCAAAACAAAATTGTTCCGCAAATTGTCGGGCAGGCTCGTCCGGTGGCCGATTTATTAATGGCCTTGCATGCTGAAAAAGATTTTGATAGCGCCTGTAAAAATCTCGGCTACCGTTCTCAGGAAGAGAATCCCTGCATCTTTTACGTACAAGTAGAAGGAAAAATTAGCAATCTTGATACCGCCTCTCGTAGTGGAAAAATGACTATCGCCGATAAAAGCGGCAACAGCATTATTGTGCAGATTGGTCCGACGCTGCGCGGCACACAATTACGCGATGCCTTTAAAGGCACAAGTTATAGTGATTTCAATGACCAGGTATTATTTGGTGAATATGGTCGAGGAATTAACGAACAAGCAATAAAGATGATCCAATCTGCGCAGCTTAAAACCGGAGAATCAGTACACGTTTATGGTGTTTTCTCTGAGTGGGAGATACCAAAATCCATCCCGGTTATTACACCAGCGAAAATTGAATCTGTAGGAGGACAATAACATGCAGCAGCAAGATATCGTCACTCCTCATTCCGTCGAATCTGAAGTTATTATCGAAACACACGATTTATCGCGTGTTTACCCTGGGGTAGTGGCATTAGATAGCGTCAACTACCGGGTATATCGGAATAAAGTAAACGTGCTGATCGGAGAAAATGGTGCTGGTAAGTCCACCATGATGAAAATGCTTGCTGGTGTCGAAAGTCCCTCTTCCGGACAAATTATTATGGATGGCATACCCGTCACATTAAATTCGACCCATCAGGCCGAAAAACTGGGTATCAGCATTATTTTTCAGGAGTTGAATTTATTCCCAAACATGAATGTCATGGATAATATTTTCATGGCTAACGAGTTCTTTCAAAAAGGGAAAATCAACGAAAAATACCAGTACGCACTGGCAAAATCCTTACTGGAAAGACTCGAGCTGGATGTTGATCCGTATACACCTCTGGAGGAACTAGGGATCGGTCATCAGCAACTGGTCGAAATTGCTCGTGCGCTCTCCAAAGATACCCGCGTTTTAATCATGGATGAACCAACCTCCGCACTCAGCCAGTCTGAGGTGAAAGTGTTGTTTAACGTCATTGAGCAACTTAAACGGCGCGGTGTCACCATCATCTATATATCTCACCGTCTGGAAGAGTTGATGGAAATTGGTGATTACATCACGATTTTCCGCGACGGTCGTTTTATCAGCGAACGCCCAGTCAATGATGCCAGTATTCCGTGGATCATTGAACAAATGGTGGGTGACAAGAAAAAACATTTTGATTATCAACCCGCACCAAAAGGTGAAACGGTTTTATCCGTACAGGGTCTCACAGCCCTTCATCCGAGCGGCGGCTATAAGCTTAATGACGTGACGTTTAGCCTCAGTAAAGGCGAAGTCATCGGAATCTATGGTCTGCTGGGCGCTGGACGCACGGAACTGTTCAAAGGTCTGGTGGGACTTATGCCCTGCCAGAGTGGGAGCGTGCAGCTTAACGGCGAATGCATTGATAAAGCCCATTTTCAGTCACGTCTTAAAAAGGGGCTGGCGTTGGTGCCTGAAGACCGTCAGGGCGAAGGCGTTGTGCAGATGATGTCGATTCAGTCCAACATGACGCTGTCTGACTTCAGCCTGCAAGGCTTTCGTCGGGCCTGGAAATGGTTAAACCCGCATAAAGAGCAGGCCAGCGTGAAGGCGATGATCCAGCAACTGGCCATCAAAGTGAGCGATCCCCAATTGCCTATCACCTCATTAAGCGGTGGTAATCAGCAAAAAGTGGTGCTGGGT
Source organism: Citrobacter freundii complex sp. 2024EL-00216 (assembly GCF_043945515.1). Classification (NCBI taxonomy): domain Bacteria; kingdom Pseudomonadati; phylum Pseudomonadota; class Gammaproteobacteria; order Enterobacterales; family Enterobacteriaceae; genus Citrobacter; species Citrobacter freundii complex sp. 2024EL-00216. The sequence continues at coordinate 473,669 of NZ_JBIMRA010000001.1, forward strand.
AAAGCATTGATGACGCAACCGCAGGTGGTCTTCCTTGATGAACCCACCCGAGGCATTGATGTGGGTGCCAAAACCGACGTGTATCACCTTATCGGCAAAATGGCGCAGCAAGGATTGGCTGTGATGTTCTCTTCATCAGAGCTGGACGAAGTGATGGCGCTGGCGGACCGTATTCTGGTGATGGCCGATGGCCGAATAACCGCTGATGTCCCCCGTCATGCGGTCACCCGCGAGACATTAATCGCGGCTTCTACACCTCAAGATTAATCAGGCTGGAATCCATCATGAACCAGAAATATATGATTTATATGTACCTCCTGAAGGCCAGAACGTTTATCGCACTGCTGCTGGTTATCGCATTCTTTAGCGTGATGGTACCTAATTTCCTGACCACCTCTAACCTGTTGATCATGACCCAGCACGTCGCCATCACGGGCTTACTGGCAATTGGTATGACGCTGGTGATACTCACTGGCGGTATCGATCTGTCCGTCGGGGCGGTAGCGGGTATTTGCGGCATGGTTGCAGGCGCCTTGCTTACCAACGGTCTGCCCATCTGGGGTGGCAACATCATCTTCTTCAACGTACCAGAGGTCATAATCTGTGTTGCCCTCTTCGGCGTTGTCGTTGGTTTTGTCAACGGTGCCGTCATCACGCGTTTCGGCGTTGCGCCGTTTATCTGTACGCTCGGCATGATGTACGTTGCCAGAGGATCTGCTCTTCTGTTTAACGACGGCAGCACTTACCCAAATCTTAACGGCATGGACGCGCTGGGCAATACCGGTTTTGCCACGCTGGGTTCAGGTACTTTGTTGGGGATTTATCTCCCTATCTGGCTGATGATTGCCTTCCTGCTGCTGGGCTACTGGGTAACCACCAAAACCCCACTTGGCCGCTATATCTACGCGATTGGAGGGAACGAGTCCGCCGCACGTCTGGCGGGTGTCCCTATCGTAAAAGCGAAGATCTTTGTGTACGCCTTTTCCGGCCTGTGTGCCGCTTTTGTTGGGCTGATTGTGGCTTCACAACTGCAAACCGCACATCCGATGACCGGCAATATGTTTGAGATGGATGCCATTGGCGCAACTGTGCTGGGCGGAACTGCGCTCGCGGGAGGACGCGGACGCGTCTCCGGCTCCATTATCGGTGCCTTCGTAATTGTCTTCCTCGCCGATGGCATGGTGATGATGGGCGTCAGCGACTTCTGGCAGATGGTTATCAAAGGTGTGGTTATCGTCACCGCCGTTGTTGTCGATCAGTTCCAGCAAAAGCTGCAGAACAAAGTCATTCTTATGCGTCGCCATGAAGAAAAGTTGGCGGCAGCACCTTCAGTAAATACCGTATCCAGTTAAGCAGCAACATTCCGCCGGGCATCTTTTGCCCGGCCTATACAGGGGATAAAAATATGCAACGTGATTTTCATGGTAAGACAATTGTCATCACTGGTGCTTGTCGAGGGATTGGCGCAGGTATCGCCGAACGTTTTGCCCGCGACGGCGCAAACCTGGTGATGGTATCTAATGCAGAGCGCGTCCACGAAACAGCGGAACAGCTTCGTCAGCGCTATCAGGCAGATATTTTATCTTTGCAGGTGGATGTCACCAATGAGGCGCAGGTGCAATCTCTGTACGAGCAGGCCGCAGCGCGCTTCGGCACCATTGATGTCTCGATTCAAAACGCGGGTGTTATCACCATCGACTATTTCGACCGCATGCCGAAAGCCGATTTCGAAAAAGTCCTCGCCGTAAATACCACTGGCGTATGGCTCTGCTGTCGGGAAGCAGCAAAATATATGGTTAAGCAAAACCAGGGCTGTCTGATTAATACCTCTTCCGGTCAGGGACGCCAGGGTTTCATCTATACCCCACACTACGCCGCCAGCAAGATGGGCGTAATTGGTATTACGCAAAGCCTGGCGCATGAGTTGGCACCGTGGAATATCACCGTCAACGCCTTTTGCCCAGGGATAATCGAAAGCGAAATGTGGGATTACAACGATCGTGTCTGGGGCGAAATTCTCAGCACAGATGAAAAACGCTATGGCAAAGGTGAACTGATGGCGGAATGGGTTAAAGGCATCCCCATGAAACGCGCGGGCAAACCTGAGGATGTCGCCGGACTGGTCGCTTTTCTCGCCTCTGACGATGCGCGTTATCTCACCGGACAAACCATCAACATCGATGGCGGCCTGATTATGTCTTAATGCCCACCAGGGTATCTGTTAAGAGAGTCATTACTATGATTACAAAAGATTTTGCTCAACAACTGTTTAATCTTGAGGGGCGCGTCGCTTTCGTTACTGGCGCAGGTAGCGGCATCGGTCAGACTATCGCCTGCGCACTTGCCAGCGCGGGCGCGCACGTGATCTGTTTTGATTTGCGCGAAGACGGCGGGCTGAACGCGACCGTTGATGCTATCACCGCTATTGGCGCCCAGGCTGCGCTCTATACGGGCGATGTCCGCCAGCTTAGCGACCTTCGCGCCGCGGTAGCCCTGGCGAAGGAACGCTTTGGTCGTCTGGATATTGCGGTCAATGCCGCAGGCATTGCCAACGCCAACCCTGCGCTGGAAATGGAAAGCGAGCAGTGGCAGCGCGTTATCGACATTAACCTCACTGGCGTGTGGAATTCCTGTAAAGCCGAAGCCGAGCTGATTCTGGAATCCGGTGGTGGCTCGATTATTAACATCGCATCCATGTCCGGGATTATTGTTAACCGAGGCCTTGAACAAGCCCATTACAATAGCGCTAAGGCGGGGGTGATTCATCTGTCGAAAAGCCTGGCGATGGAGTGGATTGGAAAAGGAATACGCGTGAACTCCATCAGCCCGGGATATACCGCCACGCCGATGAATACTCGACCGGAAATGGTTCATCAGACGCGGGAGTTTGAAAGCCAGACGCCAATTCAGCGCATGGCAAAAGTGGAAGAGATGGCGGGCCCGGCACTCTTTCTGGCCAGCGATGCCGCTTCATTTTGCACCGGTGTAGACCTGGTTGTAGATGGCGGATTTATCTGTTGGTAAACAGCAATACGCCCGCAGCCATTGTTAGCTGCGGGCGTTAATTTATTCGCGGCTACAGGCAGCCAGCGTTTTTCGTTGCCGCCCGTGTTCATCAAAGTTATCTGCGGCCAACCAGCGCTGTAACACGGCGTCACACTGGGGCCATTCGCTATCAATCATTGATAACCAGTCGCTGTCGCGATTACGCCCCTTGCGCACAATCTTCTGGCGAAAGCGACCTTCGAAGATAAACCCAAGGCGTTCCGCTGCCCGTCGAGAAGCGGTGTTCAGAGAATCGCATTTCCACTCCACGCGACGATAGCCCAACGCAAATGCCTGGCGTAACAGCAGCCAGATGCTTTCGGTGCCGAGAACCGTATTTTTCATACGCGGTGACCAGGTCACATGACCAATTTCGACCGAACCGTGCTCTCGTTCAATCGCCATAAAGCACACCAGTCCGACAGCTCGTCCTGAACGCTGTTCAATGACGGCATAGGGAACCAGAGATGCATCAGTAACTTTCCCCTGCACCCAGCAAGCTGCGGCCTCGACGCTTGTGGGGCGAGAGCTTGCAAGCCAGGTCCAGTCGCGATCGTCCGGCGCCTGCGCGTAGGCATCAAACAGATCGGCGGCATGGCTGTCGGCATCCAGGGGAACCAGTCGACAATATTGCCCTATCAGCGTTTCCCGTGGCAGTACGGCAGCGCCATTCCAGTCCGGCACGACATCGCCGACGGTCTGCCCATAAAGATTTATTTCCGGCACGATTCAACCCCAGTTGCGAAGAAAAAATAGTTATAACACCGGCCATTACACCTTCAAAGCGTCACCAGGGCGATTTTGACAACAAACAGAAAATCAGCAGTCCTTCTATACTGATTAAAAATCAACGCGGAAGAGAGCCTTATGCCACTACCCGATTTTCATGTTTCCGACCCTTTTACGTTAGGCATTGAACTGGAAATGCAGGTGGTCAATCCGCCAGGCTACGACCTGAGCCAGGATTCTTCCCGGCTGATTGATGCCGTAAAACCGCAGCTCACCGCCGGAGAAGTGAAGCACGATATCACCGAAAGTATGCTGGAGATGGCGACCGGAGTTTGCCGAAATATCGACCAGGCTGATGCTGAATTGTCCGCTATGCAGCAGATAATTATGCGAGTTGCTGCAGAGCATCACCTCGCCATTTGTGGCGGCGGCACACATCCATTTCAAAAATGGCAACGTCAGGAAGTCTGCGATGACGAACGCTATCGGCGCAACCTGGAAAATTTTGGCTATCTTATCCAGCAGGCGACGGTATTCGGCCAGCATGTACATATCGGCTGCGCAAACGGCGATGATGCCATTTACCTGCTACACGGCCTGTCGCGATTTGTTCCCCATTTTATTGCGCTCTCGGCCGCCTCACCTTATATGCAGACCTCCGACACGCGGTTTGCCTGCGCGCGACTGAATATATTCTCCGGATTTCCCGATAATGGCCCGATGCCATGGGTGAATAACTGGCAAGAATTCGAGGGGCTATTCCGTCGACTGGCTTACACCAGCATGATTGATAGCATTAAAGATTTACACTGGGATATCCGCCCCAGCCCGCACTTTGGCACGGTAGAGGTTCGGGTCATGGATACGCCGCTGACCCTTGATCATGCGGTCAATATGGCAGGACTTATTCAGGCTACCGCCCACTGGTTACTCACCAAACGTCCATTCAAGCACCAGGAGCGTGATTACCTGTTGTATAAATTCAATCGTTTTCAGGCCTGTCGCTTTGGTATGGCGGGAATCGTCACCGACGTCAATACCGGCGACGGTTGCCGCCTGTCAGAAGACACATTGCGACTCCTGGAGAATATCGCTACCTCTGCAGATAAAGTAGGCGCAACCAGCGCGATTGAAGCTATACATCTGCAGGTTAAAAATGGTCATGATGAAGCACAAAACATGCGTGACTTTGTCGCCGAAGGCGGGTCACTAAGTGGTCTGGTGAAAAAACATTGTGAGATTTGGGCGGGGTTGTAAGCGTGGGAATTTGCGTTGCCCGCTGAGATCCCGGACAATAGCTTTTTAACTCAAGTTTAACAATGTCATGAAACACCCGCTTGAATCACTGATGACTGTCGCAGGGAACCTGCTACTGGCTTTTTTGTCTTGCCTGCTGCTACCTGCCCCCTCACTTGGCCTGATGCTGGCACAAAAACTCGTCGCCATTTTTCATCTGATGGATCTCAATCAGTTTTATACTTTACTGTTTTGCCTGTGGTTTTTACTGCTGGGCGTGATTGAATATTTGGTGCTGCGCTTCATCTGGCGGCGCTGGTTCTCGCTGGCGGATTAGGCCCGCGAGAACCCTCTGCTGTTAATGCGTTCGGCTATGATTTTCTTTGCGATAAGCTCCCGGCGGCTGGCTGAACGTACGGGTGAAAATACGCGTAAAGGTCTGCTGCGAATCGAATCCGTATTTCAAACAGATGTCGTACACTTTCTGGTCGGTATCGCGTAGATCGCGCGCCGCCAACAGCAGCTTGCGCTCGCGGATGTAACGCCCAAGACTTTCGCCTTTGTACTGCATAAAAAGACGCTGCAGGTGCCATTTGGAATATCCCGCATGGCGTGCAATATCATCAATGCGCAATGGTTGATTCAAATTATCATCAATCCATTCAACAATCGTATCAATTACCTGAGCAGAAATCGTCATCATGCTCTCCCCTGTATTCATTGAGTCACCTGTTGCCACCAGGCCGTAAACGGTTGGTCCGGTTCGGACAGTATTACCGGTTCACCCAGCATTGGCGTCAGCAGTCGGTAATCCTGATGACGGCTGGCAAGCGCCAGTCGTTTGTAAGGATCATCCCAGGTATGTTTCGCCAGAACGAAACGGCCGGCATGCCCTGGCAACACGGCTTTCGCATGCAGATCTGCCGCAGCCTGCGCCGTCTCTTCCGGCATCATGTGAATAAACTTCCAGTCCTGGTCATACTGACCGTTCTCCATAATCGCCAAATCGACAGAGCCAAACTGCTCGCCGATGGCTTTAAAATGCGGTCCATAGCCGGAATCGCCGCTGTAATAAACGTTCTGCTCCGGCGTTTCGAACATGAAGCTCGCCCATAGCGTTTGGTTGCGTTTGATACCACGTCCCGAGAAATGACGAGCAGGCAGCACATGAACGATCAGAGAATCCGTCACTCTGACGGACTGATTCCAGTCCCGTTCTTCGATTATCTCGCTGCGCATCCCCCAGTAACGCAAATGCGATCCCACGCCGAGCGGCGTAATCACCCGCTTAATTTTCGGCATTAGCGCCTTGATAGTGGCGAGATCCAGATGGTCATAGTGATCGTGCGAGATGATGAGCAGGTCTATCTCCGGCATCGTCTGTGCGGTCCACGGATAATCACCGGCAAAGGCCTTGTTCAGGAACGAGAACGGTGCGGCATAATTGCTGAAAACCGGATCAATCAGGATACTCTGACCCGCCAGCTGTAAATACCACGAAGAATGGCCCAGCCAGACCAGGGTATCCTGCTGCGGCGAAAGCCCGGCGAGATCGGTCGCGACCATAGGTAACGGTTGTGCTGGTCGTGCATTTTCACGCTTAGCGACCAGAAACTCCCACCAGGCCGCCAGCATGCCTTTGTTGCCGGTATAGCCCGGTGTCGGCACCTGGTTATGAAACTGTCCATCACGATAGTGCGGTGACTGTTCAACCTGACTTAGTTGTGCCCCTTGCGGCGCCTGACCAAACCCGGCATTGAGTACAAACGGTAAACTTGCAGCTGCAGCAATAAGCATAATAACAACCACACAAACTGTGAAACGCTTCATATCCTGACCTTAAACGCGCCCCCTTTCCGCTGGTTTGCGCGACTGACTCTTGATTATGAGTGAGTAAGCACTCATTATAGAAATCGAAAGTTCTCCGTCAAGATGATTTTCAATCTTTGACATTCGCCGTTGCGGCGCAGCAAACGCCGTGATTCAATCATGTTTTTTACAGACTTAAGGGTAAAGTGTAGTGGCTCGTCCGAAGAGTGAAGACAAAAAATTGGCATTACTGGAAGCTGCAACCACAGCATTTGCACAATCAGGTGTTGCGGCCTCTACCGCCGTAATCGCGCGCAATGCAGGGGTTGCGGAGGGAACGTTGTTTCGCTATTTCGCGACCAAAGATGATTTGATCAACGAGCTTTACCTCTTTTTGAAGCAAGACCTTTGTCAGTCGATGATGGCAAACCTGGATCGTTCAGTGACCGATGCCAAAACCATGACTCACTACATCTGGAACAGCTACATTAGCTGGGGCCTGAACCACACCTGCGGGCATCGCACGATTCGTCAGTTGGCCGTCAGCGAGAAAATAAGCAAAGAAACCGAACAACAGGCTGACGATATGTTCCCGGAACTGCGCGATCTTTGTCATCGTTCCGTACGACCCGAGTTTATGTCTGACGAATATCGCGCCTTTGGCGACGCGCTATTCCTTTCTCTGGCAGAAACCACCATGGAGTTCGCCGCCCGCGACGCTGCCCGCGCAAATGAATATATTTCGATGGGGTTTGAAGCCATGTGGCGCGCCCTGACCCGCGAGGAACAATAATGGACGGCCAGACCCTACCTGCCTGTGCGAAACGCCTTGCGCTTGAATTGCCTTTTACCGAACACTGCTGGCCTTTCGGCCCGGAATACGATGTCTTCAAGGTTGGCGGTAAAATTTTTATGCTGGTCACGGAGCTTCGCAGACGGCCGCTTATTAACCTGAAATCCGATCCGCAAAAATCACTGTTAAACCAGCAGATCTACCCCAGCATTGAACCCGGTTATCACATGAATAAAAAGCACTGGATCTCGGTCTATCCTGGTGACGATATTACCGAGTCATTACTGGCAGAGCTGGTGAATGATTCCTGGCACCGCGTCGTCGACGGCTTGCCGAAGCGGGATCAAAAACGCCTGCGTCCAGGTTGATTTATCGCTAACCCCGATAAGTGTTTTTGCATTTTCCTGTCTTATCTTTTTCCTGCTAACCCTGTACCCTGCTGAAACAAAACGCACCCGCAGGGTATGGAAAATCACCAGGAGTAGTTATGGATATTGTTTCTGTCGCCTTAAAACGTTACTCCACTAAGGCATTTGATCCGAATAAAAAACTGACCGCTGAGCAGGCCGAAAAATTAAAAACGCTGCTGCAGTTTAGCCCGTCCAGCACCAACTCTCAGCCATGGCACTTTATTGTCGCCAGCACTGACGAAGGTAAGGCGCGTGTGGCTAAATCCGCAGCCGGCGGCTTTGTATTCAACGAACGTAAAATGCTGGATGCTTCCCACGTTGTGGTGTTCTGCGCCAAAACGGCGATGGATGATGCATGGCTGGAACGCGTGGTGGATCAAGAAGAAAGCGATGGTCGTTTCGCCACGCCTGAAGCGAAAGCCGCAAACCACAAAGGCCGCACCTTCTTTGCCGACATGCATCGCAAAGAACTGAAAGATGACAACCACTGGATGGCAAAACAGGTGTACCTGAACGTCGGTAACTTCCTGCTGGGCGTTGCGGCGATGGGCCTGGATGCTGTGCCGATCGAAGGCTTTGATTCAGCTGTCATGGATGCAGAATTTGGCCTGAAAGAAAAAGGTTTCACCAGCGTAGTGGTGGTTCCTGTGGGTCATCACAGCGTAGAAGATTTCAACGCCGCGCTGCCGAAATCTCGTCTACCGCTGGAAACGACGCTGACGGAAGTCTAATCCTCCGCATTTGCATAAGCTCCGCACAGCGGTCATCATAGACCGCTGTTTATTAAGGAGACGTTATGCAGGAATTGATATCTCAGGTAGAAGAACTCGGCATTGAAATAAATCACACCACCTCATTGGTGATGATTTTTGGCATTATTTTTATCACCGCCATTATTGTTCACGTTATTTTGCACTGGGTGGTATTACGCGCATTTGAAAAGCGCGCCAGCGCCAGCTCCCGCCTGTGGCTACAAATCATCACGCAGAACAAGTTATTTCACCGGCTGGCATTCACCCTGCAGGGTATCATTGTCAATATACAGGCCGCACTCTGGCTACAGAAAGGCAGCGAAGCCGCAGAAATATTGGTGAACTGCGCACAGCTGTGGATCATGATGTACGCCCTGCTGTCACTGTTTTCTCTGCTGGACGTTATTCTCAATCTGTCGCAAAAACTCCCTGCTGCGTCGCAATTGCCGCTAAAAGGCATATTTCAGGGCATCAAGCTAATCAGCGCAATCCTCGTCGGAATATTGATGATTTCCCTGCTGATTGGCCAGTCACCGGCAATACTGATAAGCGGTTTGGGTGCAATGGCCGCCGTGCTAATGCTGGTGTTTAAAGACCCTATTCTCGGTCTGGTGGCCGGAATACAGCTCTCCGCCAACGATATGTTAAAGCTTGGCGACTGGCTCGAAATGCCGAAATACGGTGCCGATGGCGCGGTCATTGATATTGGCTTAACCACCGTCAAAGTGCGCAACTGGGATAACACCATCACCACGATCCCCACCTGGTCCCTGGTATCAGACTCTTTTAAAAACTGGAGCGGAATGTCGGCTTCAGGCGGTCGGAGAATTAAACGCAGCATCAGCATTGATGCCACCAGCATCCATTTTCTTGATGAGGATGAATGTCAGCGGCTGCATAAAGCCCACCTGCTGAAACCGTATTTAACCACACGTAACCAGGAAATCAGCGAGTGGAATCAGCAATTAGATGCGCCTGAATCGGTATTGAATCACCGCCGGATGACCAATATTGGTACCTTCCGCGCTTATCTGAACGAGTATTTGCGTCATCATCCGCGTATTCGCAAAGATATGACGTTAATGGTGCGCCAGCTTGCGCCAGACGATCATGGTTTACCGATTGAAATTTATGCCTTTACCAATACGGTGGTCTGGCTTGAATATGAAAGTATTCAGGCTGATATCTTCGACCATATATTTGCCGTAGTCGAAGAGTTTGGCTTGCGCATTCATCAGTCGCCTACCGGAAACGATATTCGTGCGCTGTCTGGCGCGTTTCAGCGATAAAGCTCAGGTACTGGCGCGTGAAATATAGCGCCAGTCCATCATCACCCTTTCCGTCTGCGCGTCAGGATTTTCTATTTTATTCAGCAATAATCCTACCGCTTTGCGGCCTATATCCCGTGAGGGCTGCTCAATGGTCGAAAGCTGTGGAGAAACCATTTCTGCCAGTTCCGTACCGTCGAAACCAACAACGGCGATATCCTGCGGGATCTGTAATCCGGCATCGAAAATAGCGCGCATCGCACCAGCGGCAAGCGTGTCCGATACGGCAAACACCGCGTCGGGTTTCACCTCTGCGGCAAGTAGTGTTTTCATCGCCGCAATTCCTGCACTGGAACTTAATTCACTGGCATATTCCACAGCCTGATATTCAAGCGACAGCGCATGCAGCGCCGCCTTATAGCCGCGTTCGCGCAAACGAGCATATTTATAACTCAGGTCATGATTGATTAAGGCAATTCGTCGGTAGCCCTTATCCACCAGGTGAGATATTACCGACTGTGCGGCGTCAACATCGTTAATCCCCACGCAGGAAACCGCGCCTTTGTCAGCATATTCCGCGCACTGAACCCAGGGCGCATCGCCAATCAGCGTAGTCAGTTCCGGTAATTTGGAGAATGCATCCATGGTGATAATGCCATCGACGATTTTCCCCGACAGGAGCTTCAACGCTGATTTTGAGCGGGCTGTATCCGAGCCGGAATTACACAGTAAAATGCGATAGCCATTCTTCTCCGCCTCCTCTTCAATGCCTTTAACAACCTCTGCACAAAAAGGGTTGGCGATGTTGGAAACCATCACCAGAATCATCGAACTACGTGCCGTACGCAGCTGACGCGCCAGCAGGTTGGGCTGATAATTGCTTTCTTTAATAGCCTGTAGCACGCGCTCGCGATTTTTGGCTTTGACGGTATCACTGTGATTCAGCACACGCGATACCGTCGCCACCGACACACCGGCAAGCTGGGCGATTTTTTGAATAGACATAACGACGACACATCCTGCGGTTTACGCTTTGCGTTGAGGCTACCATAAAATCGCCGACTGGCGAACCGGATGCGTGTTTAGCGCTGTACTGATATCCAACGCTGCTGCTGATGGCTTTTTATAATTGCATCAATGATATACATCACATCCGCACCATCAGAAAAAGACGCAAATCGACGCTCCGCCGTCGCGGGCATTTTGCCTGCCAACACCGCCTGATAAAACTGCTGCATCATATTCTTGAACGCATCCGGCCAGCCTTCAATATGCCCACCCGGAAAGTGCGCACTGGCAACTACATCAGCATTCATCAATCCAGGGTCGTCCGTCAGGATCTGGTTCGCCTGCTGACGATGCCCAACCCAAAGCTGTTGCGGCGTTTCCTGATCCCAGTGCAGTGAACAGTGGCTACCGTTAATTTCAAAGCTCAGGTGATTCTTGCGCCCTGCACTCACCTGCGAAACGCTAAAGCAGCCTTTGCTGCCATCATCAAAACGTACCAGCACCGATCCACGATCTTCCGTCGTAACCGCTTTTTCCTCAAATTGCACATCAGCCGTTTGCTGGCCAAACGTAGCGTTACTGGCAATGCTGGCTTTACGTACCGGCCAGACGATAGCCAAATCGGCCATCACCTCGACAATACGTTTTCCAGTCACGAATTGCACCGTATCACACCAGTGCGAACCGATATCCGCTACCGCCCGTGAATCGCCGCCCTGTGCGGCATCGACCCGCCAGTTGTAGTCAGTCTCCAGCAGCATCCAGTCCTGCAGATAGCTCCCCTGTACGGCAAACAGACTGCCCACGCTGCCGCTTCTGACCATACTGGCCGCCTGCTGCACCATTGCAAACTGGCGATAGACAAAGCTCACGCCGTGCACCACTCCAGCCTGCTGTGCCAGCGTTTCCAGTTCACGAGCCTCATCCGGCGTCATACACAGCGGCTTTTCTGAAAACACGTGCAGACCCGCGCGTAAAATCTGCCGATTGATGTCGGCATGCAGATGATTCGGTGTACAGTTATGCACTACCTGCAGTCCGGGATGCGCCAGCAGCGCTTCAACGCTGCCGTACGCATGAGGAATATGAAGAGCATCTGCGCGTTCCTGGGCAACCGCCAGTGAGCTATCACAGAGCGCCACCACGTTCACACCGCCGAGTCGACGCAACGCCTCAATATGTGCAGGCCCAATAAATCCGCTGCCAATAATGCCAACCTGTATCATTTGCGTACCTCATCGCCAGCGGCGAAATCATCAAATGCACGTGCAGAAACCGGAATAACATGGCGGCGTATAAAATCACTCCCCTCACGCGCCCCGGTTTGCGCGTCTTTCAGGCAACACTCCCATTCCAGCACCGCCCAGCCAGGGAAATCATATTTTGTGAGCTTGCTGAAGATCGTTTTGAAATCGACCTGCCCGTCCCCCAAAGAACGGAAGCGCCCGGCGCGATCGAGCCACGGCTGATAACCACCATAGACACCGCTGCGGCTACTGGCATGGTACTCAGCGTCCTTGACGTGGAACGCTTTAATACGCGAGTGATAGACATCGATAAACCCAAGATAATCCATCTGCTGCAATAACAGATGGCTTGGGTCATAGAGAATGTTGCAGCGAGGATGATTATCTACCAGCGCAAGAAAACGCTCGAACGTCACGCCATCGTGCAGATCTTCGCCGGGATGGATCTCAAAGCAAACATCCACCCCATGGTGATCAAAGCGATCGAGTATCGGTCTCCAGCGGCGCGCCAGCTCCAGAAAAGCCTCTTCAAAGCGCTGACGATTATGCGGTGGCCACGGATAAAAGAAAGGCCAGGCGAGCGAACCTGAAAACGTGGCATGTGCCGTCAGCCCCAGTCTTTGCGAAGCCGCAGCGGCCTGGTGTAAGGTTTCGATAGCCCACGTCTGTCTGGCCTGCGGATTAGCGCGTACAGACGGCGGAGCAAATCCGTCAAAAGCGTCATCGTAAGCCGGATGGACGGCAACCAGTTGACCTTCAAGATGGGTAGATAATTCGCTAATCACTAACCCATATCCGGCCAGCATCCCGCGAATATCATCACAATAGGCCTGACTTACAGCAGCTTGTTCGACATCAAACAGCGACTTGTGATTACACGGGATTTGTAATGCCTTATAGCCCAGCTCCGCCGCCCATTTTGCCACGCCCTCCAGGGTGTTAAATGGCGAGCGATCCCCGATAAATTGCGCCAGAAAAATGCCAGGTCCCTTGATGGTTTTCATAACCCCTCCTGAAAATTACGCCTGCTCTTTGTCGTCATACTTGAAAGAGAAAAGGAAAATCACGGCAATCACTGCGGCAGCGACTGCCGGGATCCACCAAAATGTGGTCCACGCCTGAGGCACGGTTTGCCCCGCCACCAGCCGGTTGTACAGTGCGCCTGAAATTTGCGAACCCAGCAACATACCGATCCCATAGGTAAACATGACGATCATGCTTTGCGCCTGACCTTTTACTTTTTCCCCGGCGATACGATCGGTGTAAATAAAGCCGACCACGAAGAAAAAGTCGTAGCAAACGCCGTGCAGCAGAATGCCGAGATACAGCAGGAATCGCCCCTCTTCGCTGATGCCGAGGGCAAAGAAGGCATAACGCACGAACCAGGCGCACATCCCGATTAACAGCATGTATTTCACGCCCAAACGTCTGAACAGGAACGGGATCACCAGCATGAAGAATATTTCAGACATCTGACCAAACGACATCGCCGTACTGACGTCGCCGACGCCCGCATCAGCAAGAAACGACGCGGTATACGCGTAATAGGTTCCCAACGGTACAGAGATAAGCGTCGCGCAGAGCGAGAAGACAAAAAAGTGACGGACCTTGAGTAAGGCAAAAGCATCCGCACAAAACAGATCACGAACTTTCACCGGCAGTCCTTTCGCCGGTGCTGGCGTGTTGGGCAGCGTCAGGCTGTAGAGCGCCAGAATCACAGAGATAATCGCCGCCAGCGTAAAGATACCGGTGGTGTCCGAAATTCCGGTTACACCGATAAAGATCCCCGCGACAATCCAGCCAATGGTGCCAAACACCCGCACCACCGGGAAGGTTTTGTCCTTATCCGACAGGCTATGAAAAGCAATATTGTTGGTAAGCGCCAGCGTTGGCATGTAGCACAACGTGTAGCCAAACAGCAGACCAATCAACAGTGCACCGTTTTGCGCCACCAATGCCTGCGGAACAAACCACAGGATTGCCGCGCCAGCAAGGTGCATCACCGCCATCACCTTTTGCGAGGCAAAAAAGCGGTCTACCAGCATCCCTAAGACGAATGGCGACAGAATAGAGGCAATAGGCCCGGCTGAAAACGCATCGCCAATCAACAGCGACATGTTGTGCTGGCTCATCACCAGCCCCAGCGTGACGGACCAACTTCCCCAGATAAAGAACTGTAAGAACATCATTAGCGACAGCCGGGGCACCAGCAGCCGGTACTGTACGCTCTGTTTTCCACTACTTTCGGTTGTTGACACCATTTTTTGCCCCATCCTTAAAAAGTAATCGATTACAAATTAGATTCAATAGAAAAGTAATCGATTACAAAATAAAGTTCCTGTCAGCAGTAGCAAAATTGCGAGAACGGTCACGATAAACGTTGAGTGAGGATCCGATCCCATCCTGACGATGGGATCGGTAATAACAAGATCGGTAGAAACTTAGCGGGACTTACGACGCAGCAGTTTGAAGGCAACAAACAGGAACAGGATCCACACTGGCAGCAGGATAGCTGACAGGCGCATCTCATCCATCGTACACATCAGCACCAGAATCATGCCAAGGAAAGCAATACACAGGTAGTTCCCTGCCGGATACAGCAGCGCTTTAAACTGCGTGTCACGTCCCTTACGACGCATCGCCGCCCGGAATCGCAGATGTGCCAGGCAGATCATAATCCAGTTCAGCAGCAGCGTCGCCACCACCAGCGCCATCAGCAGGCTAAAGGCCTTTTGCGGCAACACATAGTTGATGAGTACCACCAGCGACGTAATAGCACCGGAAAGGATCAGTGAGTTCACCGGTACGCCGCGACGGCTGACGCGGGTTAAGAACTTCGGCGCGTTACCCTGAACCGAAAGACCAAACAGCATGCGGCTGTTAGAGTAGACGCCACTGTTATACACCGACAGCGAAGCCACCAGGATGACAAAGTTCAGTGCAGAAGCCACTACGTTGCTGTCGAGATTATGGAAAATCATCACAAACGGGCTGCTATTGGATTTCACTTCCACCCACGGGTACAGCGCCAACAGCACCACCAGAGAACCGATATAAAACAGCAGAATACGGTACACCACCTGGTTTACCGCCTTTGGAATGCTTTTCTGTGGATCCTGCGCTTCCGCGGCAGTAATCCCGATAAGCTCCAGCCCGCCAAAGGAGAACATAATCACTGCCAGCGACAGAATTAATCCGTTCCAGCCGGTAGCAAAAAAGCCGTTGTAACGCCAAAGGTTATCGATGCTTGCATGTTCCCCGCCGTTACCGGAAAACAGCATCCACACGCCAAAACCAATCATGCCGATAATGGCCAGTACTTTAATCAGCGCAAACCAGAATTCCGTTTCGCCATACAGACGTACGTTGACCAGATTGACGGCGTTGATGATCACGAAGAATGCCGCGGCCCAAATCCAGGTTGGAACATCGGGCAACCAGTACTGCATGTAGATCCCTGCCGCTGTCAGTTCTGCCATGCCGACCAGCACAAACATCACCCAGTAGTTCCAGCCGGACAGAAAACCCGCGAACGGTCCCCAGTATTTATAGGCAAAATGGGCAAACGATCCGGAAACGGGTTCTTCGACCACCATTTCGCCCAGTTGACGCATAATCAAAAAAGCGATGATCCCTGCAACGCCGTAACCCAGTAACACCGCAGGTCCCGCCATCTGAATAGCCGGGCCAATGCCCAAAAACAGGCCGGTACCAATTGCGCCGCCCAGCGCAATTAACTGAATATGGCGGTTTTGCAACCCTCGTTGAAGCGTCGGCTCGTTCGTCGACGCGGCATCAGACACGCTGGTGTCAGATGCAGTTGACGCGTTTTTCACGCCCTTCCCCTGTGTGGTTTTTATTGAAGGGGCTTCTTTTAACATTTCAACCTGGTTGTCGCAAGGCGCAATCGATTGGATACGCCGGGCTTCCTTGCCCAACGCACCGAGGCTCGGGAGAAAAACAATAGAAAGAAGGCGAGTTGTTATTGTTTATTCAGGTCAATACGTACCACGTTATCTGGCGCAGATGTAGAGTGGTCTTTATTAAATTTCTGTTTCACGGTGACAAACAGGGTTTGCCCATCCGCCGAGAGCAGCAAGCTGTTAGGGTTTGGTGGTAAATCCCAGCTTTTCTTCACGCTGTAATCGGTCGCATTCAGGCTGAGCAATTTCCCTGAATCACGCTGGGTAATATAGATTTCGTTGCGTTTTGCGTTAAATTTCACTGCCAGCGAATCACCCACATCCAATTTTTTCAGCAGCTTACCAGTATGGATATCCAGCACCAGGGTAGTTTTCGCTTTCGAGTTGTCGGTGACAAACAGGCGACCCGTTTGTGCGTCCTCCGTCATATTCAGCAACAGCGCAGGTTGTTCTCCCAGCGGTTGCCAGCGTTTTTCTACGCGCTGATTACGCGGATTGATAACAAGAATTTCACCGCCGCCGTTAGCTGCATAAATTCGCTGCGTCACTTCTGAATAATGCAGTCCGGTCATCCATTTACCCGTATTTTTAATGCGGGTTTTTAGCTTCAGGGTTTCAGCATCAACCACCCAAATCACCGCTGGATCTGCCACGGCACCAATATAGAGCAAACCGTTATGCAGCAGCACCTGGCGCGCACCATACGGGAAACCTTCTGGGTTACGTTCCGGGAACAGTACACGATTTTTCACTTTGCCGTCAGCGGTATTCAGCGCGCTCAGGCCACCATCCAGTGAGTTGGTGACATACACTGTTTTACCGTCCGGCGAGATAGCCATACCAAAGTTTTTCATATCGGTATGACTCAAGCCGAGCGTTTTAAGCGTTTTTGGATCCAGCTTGTAAACCACGCCGCCCTGCACATCTTTAAATCCTTCGGCGCTGGCAACGTACAACGCATCCCCTGCCGGGCTAAGCGCCATTTCATATAACCCATCCGCCAGCGCGCGTTGTTGCACATCACTGACGGCAGGTTGCGCTGTTTTTTCCGTAACGCTGGCGTTGCTGGCTGGCGTGGTATGCGCCGCACAACCGCTTAACGCCGCAGCAATCAGCAATGCCAGCGCGGATGTTGTTTTTTTCATTGTCGGGATCCTTACCAGAAGTAATACAGGGAGTTAATAACAAAAGAGAATGAGAACTATACGCATTATCTTTACTGAATCAAGAATAATTACCCGAGAGTAAAAAACATGAAACAGAGGTTTGAAGATGCAGACAGGTGCGCGCGACTTCCGGTTTTTCATAATTACAGTGAATTATTCTGGACGAAAAGGCATCGCAGGCCACAGAATGCGCTTTACTGTTTTTCTAACATTTTCAAACGGGTGAACCTGTTGTACTTCAGCCACTCGTTTTTTAGCCAGGCCAGGCAACGACTGTCATGAATAAGATCATCAAACGACTGGAAATCGTCAAAAGCGCTATTGAACTGGAAGATGAGGAGATTATTTTCCAGCAGGTGGCGCATCTTAAAAATGAGCCTTTGTCAGTCGTACCAGGCACCATTGTGCAGGCGATCGAAGAACGACGCTTTGGTGATGCCCTGCGTGAAATCTCGGCCTGGCTGCAATCTCAACGGGCAGTCTCTACGTGGCAGGATCCCGCCATTGCCGCCAGTAAGCTGGAACTCAAAGCACTCGAAACACAGCTGCGTGACCTGATCGATAAGCGTAACACGCGCATTCAAATCCTCGATGATTTCAACGATCTGTATCACCTTCGTCTTGGGCCGCTGATGAGCCGCATTCTCGAACTGCGTAAACAGCTCGCCGCCAGTGCCCAGCGCAAACAGGAAGCGGAGCGAAAACGCCGGGAAAAAGACTATCAATCCTGTCAGCACTATATTTCCCAGGCTGTTGATCAACTGGCCAGGCTCAAGCAGCACTGGATGAACCAGAATTCAGATTCGCGCGAATCGGTGGAAACACGCCAACGTATTCAGCAGCAAACTGAACTGATTACCGCCCTGCTGGCGGAGATTCGTGAGCTGGAAAACGACTTTTCTCGCCAGGACGACAGCGCAACCCGTCAGGCACAGGAAGAGGCCAGCCATGAATATGATGAATATCAGGAGCAGCAGCAGGATGCACAGCATCGTTTTAGCCGTGACCAGCGGCTTTCCTCTGATGAACGTAATGAGTTAAAACGCCTGTGGCGTCAGGCAAGCCGTCTTTGCCACCCGGACGTGGTAGCCGATGATCTGAAAGAGAAAGCGCATCAGATGATGGTGCAGCTTAACCAGGCGCGCCAAAATGCCGATCTTGCCACCGTCCGGGCGCTACTGACTCAATTGCAAAGCGGCCTCGAACCGATGATGGCCAGTGACCGATTGAACGATTTGCAGCATTTACGCAGCAAAATACAGCAGCTCAGAGAACAAATTAACGCGCTGCTCAAAGAGATTACCGAACTGGAAGCCGAAAACGCCTGGCGGCTTGCCACCTCCGTGACAGATAAAGAAGCCTACTTCTCCGATCAACAACGGGCGCTTACGGAAATCCGCAATACACTGGAACAGCAGGTACATCAGGTTGAACAGGAACTGTTGGCGGGCTAAGCCCTATCAGCAATAGCAATCAGAAAAAATAACCTCTTCAAGTGAGTTTTTAAAATTAAGCACAAAAAGCTAAAAATAGGATAATTCCCTAAAAACCTCACAACACTAAGAATTATCAACCTGGACACTCGAGTTTCAGGTCGATAACTGCAAATTTAGCGATATTTCTCTCTTCCCCTCGACGCCCCTTCTCTTTGCCCTGGTCTTGATTAAGAATTCTCCTACCCACCAGTAAGCCCATTAAGAAAAACGGGTATCCATCTGAAATATAATGTTTTTCATGTAAATTCCCTCCAAAACAGATAGGAATACCCTGTCTTTATAGAAACCACTCAATCATTATTCATGCGATTCATAAGCGAAATCTATCAATCATTTACGCAGAGCTGAAATAAACGATTTATCTTAAATTTTAACAAAGTGTAATATCTACTTTAAGAATAGTTAATGATTCTAATAAATACAGAGAATATCTGTTTAATCTGGAATTAATAAGGATACGTTCACAACACAGAACGTAATACGAGATTTAATTAACATTTCACGCGTCGCAAGAAACTCTTTTTTAACCTACAAAAAGAGGCGGCTGCTTGCACCAAAATTTCAAGGAGATCGTTATGTCAAAGGCTATTTTTTTGGGTGACTCAATTTACCCTTGGCTAGGCATGCGAGAAATCCTACGTGGCTCATCATTATATATTGATATCGCGTATTACTCCTCCCAGACGCTCTCTGCTGTCAAAATGCTTCCTTATGAAACGGATTGCATCATCATTAATCCTGACAAATCAGATTTTTTAAAATATGCCAGGATTATCCGCAACATGGCTTTACGACCTGTCACCAAAATTATTGTTTTGGCAGATGAAGCTACTTTTAGGTGATGCTGCCAACTTACTGATTTAGTGTATGATGGTGTTTTTGAGGTGCTCCAGTGGCTTCTGTTTCTATCAGCTGTCCCTCCTGTTCAGCTACTGACGGGGTGGTGCGTAACGGCAAAAGCACT